>JAHEJX010000087.1 GCA_024638645.1 Actinomycetes bacterium | reverse complement strand
GCACTCCGGTCTTTGCAACCGTGCGAACCGTCGATGTCGGCCAGATCGATTTGCTCATCGCCATCGGCCGTGAGGAACCACTCTTGGAGAACGGTGCGCTCACCCGGCCGTTGACGGTCGGTCTGATTGCGGGAGTCTTGCTTGCTCTCACCGTCTCGTATCTGGTAGCCGGCCGGCTGGGCAGACGATTGGCGGGGCTCGAAGAAGCAGCCGTCAACCTCGCAGGAGGCGACTTCGGAGCAAGGGCACCCGTGGAAGGAAACGATGACGTTGCCGAGTTGAGTTCCACCTTCAACTACATGGCGGCCAGCTTGCAGCAGGCGCAGCGCCGCGAGCGCGACTTCCTCATGAGCGTTGGCCATGACCTGCGGACTCCGCTCACGACGATTCGGGGGTACGCCGAAGCATTGGATGCGGGCGTGATCGAGCCGGAGGAGTTCCCACGGGTGGCGGACGTGTTGCATCGACAAACCGACCGGCTCAGCCGGCTGGTCGAGGACCTCATGCTTCTAGCCAGGTTGCAAGCCCGTGAATTCACCCTGCGGCCTGAAGCGGTTGATATGTCTGCTCACATCGACGAACTGGTCCGAGAACATCGAGTGCGAGCGGAGAAGCTGGGGGTGCGTTTCGAGAGCCATATCGCCCGCGTCGGGACCCTCTATGTCGACCCCGACCGGATTTCGCAGATTCTCGGCAACCTGGTTGACAACGCCCTGCGCTATACACCCGAGCGGGGCACCGTGATGCTGACCATGGCCGGCTCACCAGAGTCTGTCTCTTTCGAGATCAGCGACACCGGCCCTGGCATCGACGAAGAGGACGTGCCCCGCGTCTTCGAACGGCTCTACGTGGCGCAGCGGTATCGGCCTATCCGTCCCGAAGGTTCCGGACTGGGCCTGTCGATCGTCAAGGAGCTCGTGGATGCGATGAACGGTTCGGTCACCGTTAGGAGTCGCCCCGGCCACGGGACGACCGTCCACGTGATGGTGCCTGCCGCTCTGAGACCTCTGTGAGGTCCTAGCCTGTCGCCCCGTGAGACTCATCCAGAAGACTGCGGTTCTCGCCACCATTGTGTTGGCTGCTGCTTCCTGCTCAGGCCCGACTCCCGACACCTTTGGCCGGGAGCTCTACGAACAGAGTTGCGCCGTCTGCCACGGGGCCAACGGGCAGGGAACGCCCGGCCGCCCCGCCTTAGGTCCAGACTCGAATGCGGTGTCCCTCACGGACGATCAGATTCGCGGCGTTATGGCGGTTGGCCCTGGGGCCATGCCCAGCTTCAGGCGACTGTCGCCGGAGCAGATCGACAGTCTGGTCACCTATCTGCGTGAACTGCAGGGTGGCAGCGACGGGTAGTCCTCAGGCCCCCGGTACGATTCCGCCGTGCTCGAAGAGATCCTCGAATCGACTCGGCGTCGTGTCAAAGAGATGAAGCCGGCCGCCGGCCAGTTGGCAGCTGCCGCCCGCGAGGCGCCTCCTCCACGGGGCTTCGCCGCCGCGCTGGCCCGAGGAGGCTTGCAGGTGATAGCCGAGATCAAGCGCATGTCGCCATCGGCAGGTCCCATCGCGCCGCACCTCGACCCGGCAAAACAAGCCAAGCTCTATGAAAACGGAGGTGCGGCTGCACTGAGCGTGCTGACTGAACCGCACTACTTCGCAGGCTCGCTCGAAGATCTGCAGTCGGCGCGGGCTGCGGTCGATCTCCCCGTCCTGCGCAAGGACTTCATCGTCGATGAACTGCAGATCCACGAGGCCAGGGCTGCAGGAGCCGACGCCATTCTGTTGATCGTGGCTGCTCTCGATCGCGGGCAACTGTCCGACCTGCACGCCGCCGGTATCGGTCTCGGCCTCGATGTGCTGGTCGAGGCGCACAACCAGGATGAGGTTGAAGCCGCGAATCGGTGTGGGGCGAATCTGGTTGGGGTGAACAACCGTGATCTCCACACCTTCCACACTGATCTGAGCACGGCCGAAACCCTTGCCCCGCTCGTTGTCGGGACCGTTCGTGTGGCTGAATCGGGGGTTTCATCACCCGCAGGCGCCGCTCGAATGGCTGCGGCCGGCTACCACGCGATCCTCGTCGGGGAGGCGCTGGTGCGTAGCGATGATCCGGCCGGCTTGGTCAGCGCTCTGAAAGCGGCCGCCCAATGAGCGCCATCTGGGTCAAAGTCTGTGGGCTCACCCGGCCAGAGGATGTTGTCGCCTCGATCGAGGCAGGGGCAGACGCAATTGGCCTCGTATTGGTCGAGCGCTCTTCGCGAAGGATCGACCCGCAACGCGCCTCGGAGTTGGCGGCGGTTGCCAAAGGTCGGGCAGCTGTTGTCGTTCTCGTTGAAGAAGACCAGCCGAATGCCGCCGTCGCTTTGGCTCAGCGGATTGGTGCAGACGCCATCCAGCCTTATGGGCCCAATGCGCTGGCGGCTGCGACTGCCGCGACTCATGCCGGTCTGCAGGCGTTGCTACCGATCGGTGTGAACCCTGATGCCGACATCGAGGTTGGCGACCTTCCCGCAGGAGTGACGCCCCTACTCGATACCGCGTTGGGCGGAGTGAGTGGAGGCACTGGGCACACATTTGACTGGTCACGCGCCGCCGACTTGGCCGGCGTCGTTGTCGCCGGTGGATTGCACCCGGGGAACGTGGCAGCGGCGATTGCCGCCTCCGGAGCCAGTGGAGTCGACGCCAGCAGCGGACTCGAGACTCATGTCGGAATCAAAGACCACAGTAAGGTAACTGCCTTCGTGGCGGCAGCTCGTGCCGCGGCAGCGCGGCTTTGAGGCAATAGATGTCGATTCAGCATCCACCGACCACTCAGGGGCGCTTCGGCGATTACGGGGGCAGGTTCGCCCCGGAAACCCTGATGCCGGCATTGCTCGAGCTCGAGGCCGCCTTCAACTCAGCTTGGGCGGACCCGGGGTTTCATGCGGAGCTCGACGCCCTCCTTGCCGACTATGTCGGGAGGCCAACACCCGTGTTCAGGGCATCCCGGCTTTCCGAGCGGCACGGCATCGACCTGTGGTTCAAGCGAGAGGACCTCGCTCATACCGGTGCCCACAAAGTCAACAACACGATTGGGCAGGCCCTGCTGGCCCAGCGAATGGGCAAGCCGCGGATCATCGCCGAGACGGGCGCCGGTCAGCACGGGGTGGCCACCGCAACGGCCTGCGCACTACTGGGCCTCGAGTGCGTCGTCTACATGGGCGCCAAAGACGTGGAGCGCCAGGCGCTCAATGTCTATCGGATGCAGCTCATGGGAGCCGAGGTCGTCAGCGTCGAAAAGGGAGCGGCCACTCTCAAAGATGCCGTCTCTGAGGCCATGCGTGATTGGGTCGCCACCGTTGAGAACACGCATTACATCATCGGATCCGTTGTCGGGCCGCATCCTTTCCCGCTCATCGTCCGCGAGTTGCAGAAGGTGATAGGTGAGGAGTTGCAACGCCAACTCGACGGGTCTGCGGGAAAGCCAAAGCCCGATGTCATCGTTGCGTGCGTCGGTGGGGGCTCGAACTCGATGGGCATCTTCCACCCATATCGGGGGAGCGGGGTGGACCTCGTCGGCGTCGAGGCTGCGGGTCATGGGATTGCCTCTGGAGCCCACGGAGCGTCATTGGTTGCCGGGTCGCCCGGGGTGCTCCACGGATCGCGGACATACATGCTTCAGGACGAACAGGGCCAGGTAGTAGAGGCGCATTCGATCAGCGCCGGCCTCGACTATCCGGGCGTCGGTCCGGAGCACTCCCTCTATCGAGACGAAGGTCTCGCCCGATACGTTGCGATCACAGATGACGATGCCCTGGCCGCTCTCAAGGTAATGAGCGCCACCGAAGGCATCATCCCCGCCCTCGAATCGGCCCACGGCTTGGCGTGGATCCTTGCCAACGCAGCCGAACTGAAGGGTAAGACGGTGGTGCTCAACCTTTCGGGCAGGGGAGACAAGGACGTGCAGCAGATCGCGAAGTTCGGTGGCTGACCGATTTCGCCAGTTGTTTGCAGAAGCATCCGCAGCCAACCGAGCCGTGCTGCTGCCATATATGACGGCGGGTCTGCCCGGTCCCGATACGTCGCTCGACATGTTCAAGGCAATGGCGGCGGCCGGAGCCGATGGATTTGAGGTAGGCATCCCCTACTCGGATCCGCTCATGGACGGCCCAACGATTCACGAGGCCGGACTACGCGCAATTGCCGCGGGAGCAACCGTCGATTCGAGTCTGCAACTCGTGGAAGCAATCGTCGCCGCAACGGCGAAGCCCGTGGTTGTAATGACATATGTGAACCCGATCCTTGCGATCGGTGTCGAGACGTTCTGCGAAAGGGTCGCCAGGGCAGGTGGCAGCGGGCTGATCGTCGCTGATCTACCCGCCGAGGAATCGGATGAGATTGCGGCTGCCTGTAGAGCCGAGAGAATCGACCTCGTCTTGTTCGTAGCTCCCACCACCGACGACAAGCGATTGGCCCAGGTAGTCGCCCGCCAACCGATGTTCGTCTACGCCGTCGCGGAACTCGGTGTGACCGGCAAGCGGGACAGGGCGTCCTCCTACGCGGCGTCGGTAACTCGGCGCATCAAGGCTGCGACGGATGTTCCGGTCGTCCTTGGAGTCGGTATCTCCAATCCGGCGGCAGCTGCAGCCGCTGCCGAAGTGGCGGACGGCGTCATCGTCGGATCGGCCCTGGTCAGGCGGGTTCTCGACGCCGCAAATCCGAAGGATGCGGCCGCAGAGCTCTCGGCGGCCGTGGCCGAACTTGCCACCGCAATGCGTAGAGACTGACTCAACAGGGGTCTAGTCCCTCCGTCACGACTACAAACCCTTCTGTTCAGTCGCGCCGTTGGCCCTCACACTTGTAACGGTGGAGCCAGGTCACCCCTTCGACAGGGCATCCCAGATCAGCGGGGGTTCGCTGATACCGACCGGTACGAACGCACCACACCCAAGGCCAGCGAACCCCCGCTACTAAAAGGTTTCCGAGCAAATCAGGATTTGCTCGAGACTCTCGGTTCGGCTGCGGTCGTCCGCCTCCGTCGTAGCGGACCTGCCCTTCGGCCGGGCTCATTCCCGAAATCTGCCGCCCATGTCGCCAGATTTCGATGCAAGGGGACGGGCGGAGCCGTCCCCTACCGATCCCCTCCGCTTGCCGCCCTGCGGTCGGCGATGCGCTGAGGTGCGGAGTCCGACTACCGGCTACCGACTACCGTTTACGGCCCGGCGGAGCCGGGGATATGCCGGGATGGCGAAATTGGTAGACGCGACGGACTCAAAATCCGTTGGGCGCAAGCCCGTGGGGGTTCGAGTCCCCCTCCCGGTACCCATGCGAAGGCTCGAGCGGATGCTCTTCAAGATTGGCGACGAGATCGCGGCTCTCGACGAAGCCATCCGACTCGCCCGCGAAGAGCTGATCTTTCACGATCATCTCAACGACGACGCCCAACGCGACGCTGCAGTGAGTGACTCGCCAATCGATCGAGCTGACGCCAGGGACACCGCCGCCGATGTGAGCAGAATGCGGAGTCACATTGCCGATCTGGAAGCCGCTCGTGACAAGCTAAGCGAACGGCGCACCGAGCTCTTGAAGAAGCTCGATTGAAGCGGCTTCGGGAGGTCTGCGGGCACCTGGCTGCGAGTCATCTCCCAACAGGGTTTGAGAGCTTGCGACCCGTCGACAACCCGTTGAGGCACTAGAGCAGGGCGTACATGAGCGTCATTCCAAAGATAGTCATCGCGGCCTATACCAAACTGACCTACCTACCCATATACTCTTGGTAGTCAAGCGACTACGCCAGGTGTGGCCTGCTTGGTCGATCTTGGTAACCGGGTTTGCTTAGACTCCCTGCGTTCAAGCCAGAATACGTTGGCGCCGAATCAACGCATGTGAATCGAAGGAGCTGCCGAACTCCGGCGGTAGGGCACCTCTAGGGGCATGAAGTGACGAACAGAAATCAAAGTGGCAGGGGTTCGACCTACAGTCTCCTGAGCCGCTTCCGCAACGACGAGGAGGGGGCCAGCCTTCTCGAGTTCACAATCATCGCGACGCTGCTGCTGACGCTGCTCTTCGGCATCATCGAATTCGGCTTCGCATTCCGTGACCGTCTGACCATTGCCAACGCCACACAGAGCGCAGCTCGCGTGGGTGCGTCCATGGGCTCCGATCCGCAGGCGGACATCTCCATACTGCGCTCCCTCGAGCAGTCGTTGAGTACGCTCCCCAACTCCGGCGTCGGCATCGTCCGTTACGTGGACATCTTCAAAGCTCAGTCAGACGGTACGCCGCAAAGCAACTGCCCCGGTGCCTTCTGCACCCGCTACACCTACGTCCTCAACTTCACTCCGACCTGCGACTGGTCGCCTTGTCCGGAGGACCCGACCGAAGTCCAATGGACGGGGCGCGATGACGCCCTCCCCGACCTAGACGTGCTCGGGCTGAGGCTTGGTTATGCCCATACGTGGCTCACCGACTTCCTGCCATTGCAGGACGTGAGCTGCACTACTCCCGGCGTCAACTGTTGGACCAACGTCGCCATCATGCGAATCGAGCCGCAGATCTTTGAATCGCCATGACGGATAACAGCGTCGTTGCGGAGTGCCCCGGCGACCAGCATCCCGACTCAGAAAGCTGTGTTAGGGGCCCAGAGAAACGAAAAGGGTAGGGAATGGAAAACGCAACCTCTTCGAGGGTGGTCGAAGACGCAGTGGTGGATCAGGAAGATGAAAGGCGCGAACGCGGCGCCACCCTCGTCCTGGCATCGGCAGTTCTGATCGTCCTCATCGGAATGGCCGGTTTTGCGGTTGATCTTGGATGGCTGTATTCGCAGCGCACCGAGGCGACGAAGGCTGCCGAGTCTGCTGCACTCGCCGGCGTGGTGCACATGCCGAATCCGACCGCAACGCCGTGGGGACCCGGCGCCGAGGCGTTCGACATCGCTCGTGACATTGCGGATCGTAAGGGCTACGAACATGGCACCAATGCGTTGGTGAATCCGTTGGAAGTGCCCGGTTTTCCGAACCGCCTCCGAGTCGAAGTGTCTCGCGATGTCCCCACGTTCTTCATGAGGGTGTTCGGCGTTGACACGGTGACCCTCGACACGAGGGCGACGGCTGAGCAAACACCGCCGCTGAAGATCGGTTCCGACGAACCCATTCTGGGCGGCCCGAGCTCAGACTTCTGGGTAGCGGTCAACGGGACGCGGCGCCGCAAGAGCGACGGCGACTCCTTCTCCACCCACTGTGGTGCCTTGACGCACAACTGTGCGACGACTACCAACCCCGAGTACAGGCGCCCTGCCTACTACTACGGCGTCGAGGTGCCACCGTCCGAAGTCAACAGACAGCTGACGGTTGAGATCTTCGACGGCCATCACAACAACAGCTCGAGTGCCACTCTTGAGGGTGGTGGAGACCAAGCAACATTCGAGTTGCGATTCAGGTTGTTCGCCCCCGACGCCACTCCTGGCGAGCCGTCGGACAACACCAATGTGGTCTGCGCAGACACATTCTTCTACGAGACTGACACGTCGATCATCAACCGGTGGGACACACTGGCCGGATGCTCGGTCGGTAGCGCGGAGTTGGGAATCTATGTGCTCGAAGTCGACATCATCGAGGTTGGTCCGCCGACGTCAGGTAATCGGGCGATATCGGCATTTGCAATTCGCTCGAAGATCGACGGCAACACGAGCAACGATACGGCCGTTTTCGGGCTCGGCTCGATGTCGTTGTGGATGCCGAACTCGGGATCCAACCCACAGTTCAAGCTGGTCAAACTCGAACCGTTCTACGCAGGCACCGAGTTGATTCTGAACCTGTTCGATATCGGCGACCTCTCGTCGTCTGGAGACCTTGACATCATTGGTGAGTTGGCCACGACAGATTGTGAGGTCCGAGTTCGTGACGCCAACGGCAACACCGTGCAGAACTGGACATCGGACGATGGCGGAGCAGGATGCCACCTCGACATTTCGCCTCTAGAGTACAACAACCAATGGCTGGATCTCCGGTTCGACATCGATTCGACCTACACATGCTCGAGCGACTGTTGGGTGTCGCTGAGCTATGGGTTCGCCGGCAACGTCACCGAGCGCACCACGATCACAGCCTCTATCAACGGACTCCCCGTCCACCTGGTGCCGTAAGCAACTAGCAACGGGGTACCGAGTTTGGCGAAGCCAAATCTCGAACGTGATGGCGAAACCATCACCCGGTGTTGGCGAAGCTGAGGGGTGGCCCCCGAGTTTGGCGAAGCCAAATCTCGAACGTGCTTGATAGGCAATCACAGCGTGATTGCCAATCAAGCACGCGGTGACCATATTCGTGAATAGGCCTTGACCCACCTCCGCCGAGCGGCATAATCGATATTGCGTTCGTGTCGGTCGAATCTCCGACACGCCGCAAGTGGTTCGCGAAATCGCGACCAAGAAGGGATCTAGAGCTGGGCTGTGCCTAAGCTCTCGCGCCGGATGTCGCGACGGCGACGCCGTCTACCTCGAGTGCGGGTCGTGAGGAGGCTGTTAGAAGTGGAAGCCGACTTGCTGGTTGGAGAGAGCCAGCAAGAGTCCAGCAACGAGCGGGGCGCGACGCTCGTTCTGGCCTCTGCAGTTCTGATCGTTCTGATTGGAATGGCCGGCTTCGCCGTCGATCTCGGGTGGCTGTACTCGCAGCGGACCGAAGCGACGAAGGCTGCCGAGTCTGCCGCCCTGGCCGGTGTCGTGCACATGCCCAATCCGACGTTCCAGGCCTGGGGACCTGGCGCGGAGGGGTTCGATATTGCTCGGGACATCGCGCAACGCAAGGGCTACGAACATGGGGTCAACTCAGTCGTGACGCCATTGCAGGTCGCCGGTTTCCCCAATCGGCTTCGAGTCGATGTGACACGCAACGTGGGTACCTTCTTCATGCGGGTCTTCGGAGTCGATACGGTTCAGATCGACTCGACGGCTACCGCCGAGCAGACGCCGCCGTTGAAGATCGGTTCCGATGAACCTCGACTCGGCGGACTCTCCGACAACTTCTTCGTTGCCGTCAACGGCACGAGACGAGGCAAGGGTTCTGGTGATCCTTACTCGACCAAGTGCATTGGAACCGCTCACGATTGCACAAGTCTCGAAAACACTGTCGAGTACCGCGACCCCGCCTACTACTACGCGGTCGAGGTTCCGCCCTCAGAGGTCGGCAACAGTCTGTCAGTACAGATTTTTGATGGCCCTCACAACAACAGCAACGCCACTACCGAGGAGTACTCGGGGGTCGAAGGCAAATTCGATCTGACCTTCCGGCTATTCAGGCCCGATGCGACTCCCGCCGAGCCAACCGACAACTCTGAGGTCGTATGCTCGGAGACCTTCCACTACGAGACCGACAGCGGCCAGCTCAACAATTGGGACACCCTCACCGGCTGTCCAGTGATTGCAGAGATAGGGATCTACGTGCTCGAGGTCGACATTGCGGAGCAGACGCCGAATCCGGGGCCCTCAGGGACCAACAAGGCTGTGAGCGCGTTTGCGATTCGGGCCTTGTCCGACGGAGACCCCGACAACGACCTAGCCGTATTCGGGCTTGGATCCATGTCGCTGTGGATGCCGAAGCCCGGCACGAACCCGATTTTCAAGATCGTCAAATTGGAAGAGTTCTATGCCGGCACCGAGCTGATTCTGAGCCTGTTCGACGCCGGTGACCTGAACGGCACTGCGGCGCTCCAGATCACCGGCGAGCTCTCCGGAACCGAGTGCGAGGTGCGGATCCGGCGCGCCAACGGAACGATCAAGTCAAACTGGGGGCCCGACGACGGCGGCTCGAACTGTCTGTTGAACGTCTCCAACAAGGAATACAACAACGAGTGGATCGATCTCCGCTTCGACATTCCGTCGACGTATACATGTGGCTCCGATTGCTGGGTCTACGTCGACTTCGCATTCGCCAATGACCCGTTCGAGCGCACTACGTGGACGGCGACGATCAACGGCCTCCCAGTTCACTTGATACCTTGATCGAGCTTTGCTCGGAGTATTAGGTATTGGGTATCGACGGCCCGAGTGGGGAGTGCCGCCGAGTCTGTCCGAGGGCCGAGTCTCGAACGTGATGGCGCAGGGTCGCCCGAGTTTGGCGAAGCCGAATCTCGGATCCTGATTGGCTCGTCGATCCCCGATCGACGAGCCCAATCAGGCGGCTAGCGTAAAAGTCATGCCGAAGTTGGCGCTGCTCGACGGCCACTCACTCGCTTATCGCGCCTTCTATGCGCTCCCTTCAGACTTGGCAACGCCAGCCGGCCAAGTCACCAACGCGGTATACGGGTTCACATCGATGCTCATCAAACTTCTCGGCGACGAGGGGCCTGACGCCGTCGCGGTTGCCTGGGATCTGCGGGGGCCGACGTTCCGCAGTGAGAAGTACGGCGATTACAAGGCGCAACGCGAATCGCCGCCCGACCTCTTCGCCAGCCAGCTACCCCTCATCCGGGAAGTCCTCGACGTCATGGCGATCAGCCAGCTCTCAGTGCCCGGCTTCGAGGCAGACGACGTCATCGCAACGTTGGCGACGCAGGCCAAGAAGGAGGGCTGGGAGACGGTGATCGTTACCGGAGACAGAGATGCGTTTCAGCTGTCTGAGCCTGCGGTCACAGTGCTGTACACCCGCCGTGGCATATCGGACACGGTCGAAGCAACGCCACAATGGATCGAAGAGCGCTACGGGGTGACTCCGGAGAAGTATGTCGAGTACGCCGCATTGCGCGGCGACACGTCGGACAACCTTCCGGGTGTGCCGGGGGTCGGGGAGAAGACGGCGGCAAAGCTCCTTGGCAATTACGGGTCCCTGGAAGGCATCTTCGATCACCTCGATGAACAAAGCCCGAAGCTGCGTGAGAACCTGGAGGCCTCCCAACAGCAGGTGATGCTGAACCGGGAGCTGATGCGGTTGGTGACCAACGTCGAGTTCCCGGACGTTGCTGGCGGCAAGGTCGAATTGGACGCGTTCAACCTTCGCGATTGGCAGTACGACGAGGTACGCCGAGTTTTCGACGGGCTCGCCTTCCGCTCCCTGTGGGACCGTCTGATGGAACTCGAAGGAGCGGAGGCAGCCGCCTCGGCTGGTGAGACCATCGACGTTGAAGTCATGTCGGGTGAGGGCGAGGACCTAACAGCAGCGTTCGCAGAGGCCCAAATTGCGATTGATCCCGTCTGGGACGGGGGCGAGCTTGTCGGTGTCACTTTCGCGACCAGCGACTCGACTGCTCGATTCCTGCCTCTCGATGTGTCTGCTTCCGCTCTCGCCGGGCGCACTGTGGTCGGCCACGACACCAAGACGTTGCTGCGCGAGCTGGCTGCCGCCGACCTGGATCTGCCGGCAGTCGGATTCGACACGGCTCTTGCGGCATACCTCATCAACCCGGCACAGAGAACACCGACCCTCGAGGAACTCGCCTACAAGGAGCTCGGAGCCACACTGGAGGCGTCGGATGATGGTGCGGCCGAGCAGATACCGCAGGGCGCTTTCGACTTCGAAGGTGATGGCGTCGAGTCCGGGCCTGATCTCGAAGCATCGGGACGACGCGCAGTGGCCACCGCTCGACTTCTCGAGCCCCTTCGCCAACAACTCGAGGCCCGTGGCGGCACGGAGCTAATGGACACGATTGAGCTCCCCATGGTGCCACTGCTCGCCCAGATGGAAGCGAACGGCGTGGCCGTCGATCGCGGCTTCCTGGAAGACTTCGGTACGAATCTCCGCCGCCGGCTGGCGGTTCTCGAGGACGAGATCCACGAGGCAGCCGGTGGACCGTTCAACATCAACTCCACGCTGCAATTGCGCGAAGTGTTGTTCGAACGGCTCGATCTTCCGATCTTGAAGAAGACTCCCAAAGGTGTGCCTTCAACGGATGCATCAGTACTGCAAAAGCTGCGGACTGAGCACGCAGTCGTTGACAAGTTGTTGGAGTATCGCGAGCTGGAGAAGCTGCGCTCGACCTATGTAGACGCTCTGATTCCCCTCATCGAGGCGGACGGTCGAGTGCGCGGTAAGTTCAATCAGATGGCAGCCGCAACGGGAAGGTTGTCCCAAGAACAACCCAATCTGCAGAACATCCCGATACGTTCGGCTGAGGGTCGCGCTATCCGCCAGGCGTTTGTGGCCGAGGAGGGCAACACCCTGCTCGTCGCCGACTACAGCCAGATCGAGCTTCGAATCCTGGCCCATCTCTCGGAAGATCCGGGCCTCGTCGATGCTTTTGCCCACGATATGGACATTCACACGGCAACTGCCGCCCGGATCAACGACGTTGCAGTGGCAGACGTGTCAGTTGAGCAGCGACGCCGAGCCAAGATGGTGAACTTCGGGCTCCTCTACGGCATGGAGGCCTACGGGCTGGCGCAGCGGCTCGAGATCAGCCGCGACGAGGCGCAACAACAGATCGACGCATACTTCGCCCAGTTCGAAGATGTTCGCGACTTCATGAAGGGAATAGTCGCCGATGCCAGGGCCACGGGGTACACCACGACGATTCTCGGGAGGCGCCGCTACCTCCCCGAGCTGGCGAGTTCCAACTTCCGGGACCGGCAGATGGGGGAGCGGATGGCGCTGAACGCTCCAATCCAGGGCGCGGCCGCCGACATCATCAAGAAGGCCATGGTTCAGTTGGACCAAGAGCTCCGGTCACGCAAGCTCGGCGCCGCAATGCTCCTCCAGATCCACGATGAGCTCGTTCTCGAAGTCCCAGACGCCGAACTCGACGAAGTCGAAGAGCTCACCAAGTCGATCATGGAAAACGTCATCGAGCTCATAGTGCCGCTCAAAGTGGACACAGCCCGTGGCAAGACACTGGCGGACACTAAAGCCTGAGCCCAAGGCCGTATCCGGTATCTAGTAGCCGGTATCCGGTAGGTACTTCGTATCCAAGTCCCAGTTGGTAGGTGGCAGGATGTCCCAAACCAGATGGTGTCGTTATTCGGGCAGTCCGGATACTGGATACCGGCTACCGGAATGTGAGGGGCCGGCATCGCCGGCCCCTCACATTCCTGTTATCGTTCTACCCGCTTCGACACGCTTACGCGCGCGCTCGAAGTGAACCAGTAACCGAGGAGCAACTTTCCCCTATGACCGTAAATGACAGCGAGCAGCCCGTGGAGGGCGCTGCTCAGAGTGCCGAGGCGGCTTCCGAAGCCGCCAACGGGGCCACCGAGACCGCCGCGGAAGTCGCAGACGCCGCCGCGGAAGAAACCTCCACAGCCGCAGCTGCCGTAGCCGACGAGGCCGCCGAGACTGCGGAAACCGCAACCGAGTCCACCGCTGTTGCAGCCGAAGAGGCAACAGAAACCGTGGCTGAAATCGTCGCCGTCCCTGCGGCCACTCCTGAGGAGCCAGCCGCTGAGGCCGAAGTCGCCGCGGCTGTCGTCGAGCCCGCCGCTGGGGCCGAAGTCGCTGCGGCTGTCGTCGAGCCCGCCGCTGGGGCCGAAGTCGCTGCGGCTGTCGTCGAGCCCGCAGCCGAGGAGGCGGCTACTGCAACGGATGTTGCGGCCGAAGAGGCTGCGCCCGCCGTGAAGGTGACGCCTCATGGGGATCGTCCGGCCATAACAGCACCGACGGATCTCGGCGATGTGCCGGACGACATGAGCGCGGACGATTTCGCCGCCGTTGTCGAGCGCACCGTATTCGAGTTCAAAGAGGGCGACATCGTCGCCGGCCACGTTGTTCGGGTCGATCCGGACGAGGTCCTCATCGACATCGGTTACAAGTCAGAGGGCGTCATTCCCGCCCAGGAGCTCTCCATCCGCAACAACGCCAATCCGGCAGACGTAGTCACAGTCGGCGAGCCCGTCGAGGCTCTAGTGCTTCAGATGGAAGACGACAACGGCCGCTTGGTGCTTTCCAAAAAGCGCGCTCAATATGAGCGTGCCTGGGGCCGGATCGAGCGCGTAATGAACGAGGGCGGCACCGTCACCGGCCCCGTAATCGAGGTCGTCAAGGGCGGCCTGATTGTCGACATTGGCTTGCGCGGCTTCCTGCCTGCGTCGCTCGTCGACCTGCGCAGGGTTCGTGACCTCTCGCCGTTCGTCGGTGAAGCGATCGAGGCGAAGGTCATCGAGCTCGACAAGAATCGCAACAATGTTGTCCTGTCTCGGCGGGCCTTCCTCGAAGAGGCTCAGGCTGAGCAGCGCCAGGAATTCCTCTCCGATCTGCAGCCTGGAGACGTGCGAGAGGGCGTTGTGTCCTCCGTTGTCAACTTCGGGGCATTTGTGGACTTGGGCGGCATGGACGGCCTCGTCCACGTCTCCGAGCTCTCGTGGCAGCACGTCAGCCATCCAGGCGAGGTCGTGTCGGTCGGCGACAAGGTCCAGGTACGGGTGCTCGAGGTCGATCGGGACCGGGAGCGTATCTCTCTTTCAATCCGCCAAACCAGGGAAGATCCGTGGGACGAGTTCGCCCGCGAGGTCATGTCAGGCACGATTATCGACGGCAAAGTCACCAAGACTGTTCCCTTTGGTGCCTTCGTTTCGGTCGGTGAGGGCGTTGAGGGACTAGTCCATGTCTCCGAAATCGCCATGCACCACGTCGAGAGCCCTGAATTGGAACTTTCCATTGGCCAGCAAGTCCGGGTAAAGGTCACCGAGATCGATGCCGACAGACGTCGAGTGAGCCTGTCAATAAAGCAGGCACTTCCCGAGTGGGAGGAACGCTCGACATGGAGCGACAAGCCTCAAAAAGAGAGACAGCCAAAACGGCGGGAGTTTACGCGTGAAGAAGACGCCACTCCAGAACCGTCGTTTAATGCCGATTCATCTCTCGAGGCCATTCTCCAGGAACTCAAGGAACGCGGTATCGGTCGCAGCTGATCGCCCCGGTTTCCTTGACTTTCCGGAGGCGGCTGCCAGGCTAAACCAACGCTCTTGGGCCATTGTGGGCCCCATGTCGTGTGGTGCGCGTGTAACTGTTACCGGAAGGGCCAACTAAACAATGGGCAAGCGTTCGATCGTACTATTTATCGCCTTGGGTCTCGCCGTGGTGTCGGCGTTCGCCGTATGGCAGTACCTGTCCTCGATTGAGGACAACGTACGGGCCGACATCCAGGAAGTCGAGGTCTACAGGGCGACCGAATTCATTGAGACCGGCACAGAGGGGCGGACGGCACGGCCGTTCATCTCGCAGTCGCGTGCCCTCGTCGAGGCAGTCGCCTTCGACGGCTCACGGATTCTCTGCACGGGC
>JAHEJX010000180.1 GCA_024638645.1 Actinomycetes bacterium | reverse complement strand
GAGCGCGTCGCACTTCCATTCGCAACGGCGATAGCCGAGGTCGAAAACGTTCTTCAGCATGAGATACACGGCCCCGGTCGCATTGGTCGTGCGCTGCAGCACCGGCGAGTGAACAATCGATCCGATTTCGATCGTGCCGTCAACCGGCGCGATCCGAAGGTACGCCATGAACCCGACGGGAAAACCGTCGACCACTACGGAATAGAGCAGCCAATCGTCCAGACGGCTGAGTTTCGTGAGAGTTGATGCGAGCTCTTCGACGGTCGCGAACGGCCCAATAAACATATACGTCCACAGCTCATCGGAGGCAGATTGATAGGCGTCGAAGAGCGGGCCGGCGTGCCGGGGCACGTCCAACGGATCGAGCGTCACAGTTGCGCCGATGAGCGGAACATGATCCGGAAACGGCGGTGGCTCCCATTCTCCGAGCGGTTGCCCTATCGGCTGACCTAACTCGTTGTGGTGCGGCATCGCGATCGACAATCAGTACGCGAGACGGCGGTCTACGGCCTCGGGAATAATTCCCTCCGCCCGGTAACGGCGAACATTGTCCGCAACGATTCGAGATCCGGTCAGGCGACCGGTGGGCGCCGCTACATGGGGGGTGATCGTGATCAACGGGTGATCCCAGAACGGGTGATCGGCCGGTAGCGGTTCCTCCCAAAACACGTCGAGCGATGCGTGGGCGACCCTTCCGGTATCGAGGGCCCCGAGCAGATCGTCATCATCTACGTGCGGTCCGCGTCCGAGATTCACGATCCGGGCCCCGGTCGGAAGTCGATCGAAAAGCCCGGAGCTCATGATCCGTTCGGTTGCGGGCGTGAGCGGCAGCAGGTTCACCAGGATGTCCGTTTTGGCCGCCATGTCGGCCAGGCCTGATTCACCCACGAATGACTCGACGCCATCGATGTTCTTCGGTGTTGTCGACCAACCCATCACGGCAAACCCGAGCATGGCGAGCACTCTCGCAGCCGCCGACCCCATGAGGCCCAGCCCCAGAATCCCGACCCTGGTCTCGGAAGTTTCTGCATAGCCGAGGTCTTTCCAAGTGTGCTCGTTCTGCAGTGCCCGGTAGCCGGGCATCTGACGGTGAAGGGCGAGCACGTGCATGGCCGCAGCTTCGGCAATGGTGTCGGCCATGTGTGGATCCTGCAGGCGCACGATCGGAATGTCTGGCGGAATTGTCTCGTCGGCCAGAATCGTTTCGACGCCGGCCCACAGTGAATGGATCCATACGAGGTTGGGGAGGTGGGCCAGGGATCCGGGCGGGGGTTGCACAATCACCGCAATGTCGATATCGCCCGGGTCATAGTCGGTCCAGACGGTATGAATCGTCTCTTCCGGCATCGCCTCCTCGAGATGTGCAAGCCAGTCGGCGGTGCCGGCATCGGCCGCTTCAGGATCATCCCTGGGGTCAGACGTGAGCAGCAGGATCATCCGGGCACTCTACGCGGGCGACGTCAACCACATCAAGCGACAGGCGAGGAGTTCTAGAAGGTTGGCACTGTCAAGCCTGCTAGAACTCCGTCGCCGCGATTGCCTTTCCTTCCGCGTTTCAGCCGGTCAATGCCTCACATGCCTGTGCTTCCGGACTCGGGCTGAGATTGCCATGGATCTCGACTGCCCCGGTGTCCAGGTTGAGAACGACGTGGCCGGTCAGGGAGAACCCTTCTCCTATCGGGTCAGACGGTCGACCCGTGATCGTGACAACCAGTTCACCATTCTTGTTCAGGTAGTAATGGTCAGGCCCCACGTCCAGATACGTGAACGTCGCATCTCCCAAAGAGAAGGTCCCCTCGATATGGAATACGAGCAGCTCAAGATTCCGATTGCCCTTACCCTTGAAAGTCTTGCCCTGGAACCAACCTTCCCAGTGCACGACAATCTCTGTTCCGTCACAGTCGACAGTCTCCTCCTCGTCGATCTCGAACACGAACTTGCCTCCATTACCACTTGCGGGAGCGGCAAGGGCTGGGGCGGCAGACGCAATGAGCGTCGCGACCACCAAAAGAGCAACAATGCGGATTGGCCTCACGGGAGATTCCTCCTATGTATGTGACCCCGGACGGGGTCTACGTACTTCAAGGTGTACTCGGGATGAACTCCCATGAGCCCGACAACACCGGTGCAGGTGTCCGACAGGAAAGTGGCACGGTGGTGCCGCCGTAGCAGCCGGCTTGGCACCTCATTCCTGTCGGCAACGCTCCGGCAACTAGCGTGACGCCATGTCGGACCGGCGCCCCAATCTGCTGTTCATCATGTCCGACGATCACGCCAGCCATGCGATTTCGGCCTACGGCAGCCGCATCAACCAGACCCCCAATCTCGATCGGATTGCCGACGCCGGCATGCGCTTCGACGCGGCGTTTTGCACCAACTCGATCTGTACCCCGAGCCGGGCGGCGATCCTCACCGGCACCTACAACCACATCAACGGTGTTACGACGCTCGACACCCCGATGGACAATCGGCTGGTGACGTACCCGAAACTTCTGCAGGACGCCGGCTATCAAACGGCCGTGTTCGGCAAGTGGCACCTCGGTCACGGACCCGATCACGACCCGGCCGGTTTCGACGACTGGTTGGTTCTACCCGGCCAGGGCGAGTACCACGACCCGGAGATGCTGGGGCCGGAGGGGCCGCGCGGGCTGACCGGATACGTCACCGATCTCATCACCGACCTGTGCCTCGACTGGCTCGAGCGCCGGGACCGCTCCCGCCCCTTTGCTCTGATGTGCCACCACAAAGCACCGCATCGAACCTGGGAGCCGGACGCCCGGCACGCCGCCATGTACGAGGATGAGACGATTCCCGAACCGGAGTCCTTCTGGGACGACTACAGCACCCGGTCCGGCGCCGCAACCGTTGCGAAGATGCGGATGATGGACCTCGAGGAGAAGGACCTCAAGGCTCCCGTGCCAGCGGGATTATCGGAGAACGAGGAGATTTCCTGGCGATACCAGCGTTACATCAAGGACTACCTGCGCGTCGTCGCCTCGATTGACGACAACGTCGGGCGCATGATCGACTACCTCCAAGCCAAGGACCTGTGGGACGATACGATCGTCGTCTACACCTCCGATCAGGGCTTCTTTCTCGGCGATCATGGCTGGTTCGACAAGCGATTCATGTACGAGGAATCACTGGCCATGCCCTTGCTGATCAGCTACCCGGCTGAAATCCCGGCGGGTGCGAGCAGCGGCGACATGGTGGTCAACGTCGACTTCGCTCCCACCTTCCTCGACCTGGCCGGAGTTCCGATTCCCGATGAGATGCAGGGCACCAGCATCCGCCCGCTGTTTTCGGCATCGGCTCCCCCGGGCTGGCAGACATCGATGTATTACCGCTATTGGATGCACCGCGACCGGGACCACAACGTATGGGCCCACTACGGGGTCCGCACCCACACCCACAAGCTCATCTACTTCTACAACGACCCCCTCGACGCCCCCGGCGCCCGCGGCCCATCGGACCCACCCGCCTATGAGCTGTACGACCTCCTCAACGATCCGCTGGAGATGAACAACGTCTTCGACGACCCGTCCTACCGCGCCATCGCCGACGGGTTGATCGCTGAGCTGGCCAGACTCCAGAAAAAGGTAGGTGATCAACCTCACACCAAACAAGAGTGACTTATTCAAGTAGGGTTTGCTAATCGAACATATGTTCGATTAGCTTGGGGGCATGCCTTCCTCCTACGCCGTGCCCGGATATGCGGAACTGCACTGTCACTCCAATTTCAGTTTTCGAGATGGGGCGTCCTGGGCCG
>JAHEJX010000179.1 GCA_024638645.1 Actinomycetes bacterium | reverse complement strand
GGCGCTGCGCGCCGGCAGTCAGTGGTCAGTGGCCCAGAAGTGTGAATCTCGGTCACAATGAGGGTATGAGGCGTCTCATCGTTGCTCTGGTTGTCGTGATCGGGGTGCTGCTGCCCGTGCCCGCATGGGGGTGTTCGCAGATCAAGCCGCCAACGCTCGACGAGCTACTGCAGCCCGATGCACCTTTCGGCAAGCTTCTCGGTGTGTACGAGCAGCAGCACATTGCCGGTACTCCGAATCTGTTTGTGAGAGACGTCAGGACGGTCTCGGTTGTCACGCGCTATTGGGGGCAACCACCGAGCCTCGATCGGGAGATGCACGGCGACACCACGTTTCTCGGTTCGAGCAGCTGCGGCAACCAGTCGGGCAGTGTGGGTGAGCGCGGTTTTGGTTACGTGACCGAGCGCGTCGCGAAGTCCGACCATCGGAACTGGACCCACAGTGCGATCGGCCAAGGGGGCCTATCTACTCAGGAAGAAGCCCTGCTTCTGGATACATTCGGCCCACCCGTTGAACTCGACATAGCCTGGTTCACACGGCTGGGCGCCCATGCACAGCTCTGGGTCTGGCCGGTGGTTGTCGGGATCCCGCTCTCGATGCTGCTCGGATGGGCCATCGGGCGTGCCAGCCGCCGGTACCGACCACTGACCACTGACCCCCTCAAGCCCCACCCACAGTGAGCCGATAACCAGACCGTTACCTCAACAAGGAGCCAACCTGTGGAGTGCTCGCGCTGCGGCGGAGAAGCTGTCGTCAAACGTGACAATGCCGTCTATTGCGGCAAGTGTGCGCTGGCCCGCGACTGGGAAGAGGTCATCCACGTGGTTCAGGCCGACAAGCTGACGCTGGACACGAAGCCGGCGACGGGTTCCCCGGCCTCCAAACCAGCCGAATCCACCTCCACGGCGAGCATCCCCGCTCCCGAGCCGCGGGTCGAGGTCGAGGCTGCTCCGGCGGCGTCGGCTCCCGAGGCACCACCGCCGGCCGATCCGTTCGGCTAGACCCGCTCCCAGCCCCAGGCGTCACCACGCTCGAGAAGGAAATCGCTGACGTCGTGGCTCCGGTCGAGCACGTCGCACAGTGGCTGAGCCCCGGAGAACACTTCGGCGAGCGACAACGTCACCTCACCAACGATCGAGAGGCGTCGGATCGGTCCGTCGGCCACCACTGCGTTTGAGTCCGTCCCGGACACCTCGAGCGGGAGCTCGAGGCCACCAACTCCGGCCAGTTCCGTAGCCAGGATCAGCAGGTCGGGGGGATCGGCAAGCGGAGGCAATCCCCAGCGGAAGAACAGCGGGAGCGTGAAGCGGTCCTCGGGGGATTCCCCGTCGGGCAGATTCGCTACGTGGTCGTCGAAATCGAGGACGACGCGAGGATCGACTTCCAACGCCAGGTGCAGGTCGAGGGGTTCGCCACAGGCGGCCTCGGGATGGAGGTCGACCTCGAAGGTCTGACGCATGCTGTAGGTCTCGATGAAGTGCCGCTCGTCGTGAACGTGGAAGTGGTGGTCCACGGCATGTTCTTTGATGGCTGCGACGTAGCCGGCAATGTCGAGTGCCGCCACAGAGCTCAGCTCCTCTCCGTAGTTCGGCCCCAAGGCTGCCACACGTGACGGCCTATGCCAACGGCGCCGATTGCTCCGGGAATCGTCCTCCGGTGCGCCAGTACACACCGTCGGCTCTGCTCAGGAACTCCTCATCGACGAGGTAGCGGCGCAGCGCGGCGTAGTCGGCGTGGAAGAGCTGGAGAGTGAAGTTGACTTCCTTCTCCTGATAGCGCAGCCCCGGCTCGAATTCCTGGGCAAGACGCTCCAACACCACGCGGCGTTTCGCCCGCTGGGTCGGAATCTGTTTGAGGCGTTTGCCGGTGAAGAACTTGCCGAGCGTGGCCGCCTCTTCCTCCGACCACCCCTGCGCGACCAGCGCGGGATCGATCGGAGCGTCCTGCGGGAGGCTCTGGGCGATGGCGCGCAATGCATCGCGATCCAATGTGCGTTCCCCGGTCAACAACCCTGCTGCGGTCAGCTTGCCGACCACCTCGTGGATCTTGCGCTCCGGGACATCGAGCTCGTTTGCCAGGTGGGCGGTGTCGACCCGTCCGACGGCGGCGTGCCCCAGCACCGCCAGCCGCACCGGGTCGATGGCGATCCCCAGAAAGTCACGGGCCTCGAGCATGGAAGGAGGCTATCAAGTGGTCAGTGGTCGGGAACCCTTCGGGTTCCTGGGGAGTTGCTTCGCAACTCCAGGGTGTGGTTGGGAAGCCCCAATCAAGAGCACTGGAACGCGCTTTCACCCCCCTCCTGGCCTCCCCCACTCGCTGGCGCTCGCGGGGGACGTATCCGCGTTCTGGCTTGGAACTTGGAACCTGCAACTCAATAACACAGGAACGCGCTTCCACCCCCCTCCTGGCCTCCCCCACTTGCTGGCGCTCGCGGGGGACGTATCCGCGTTCTGGCTTGGAACTTGGAACCTGCAACTCAATAACACAGGAACGCGCTTCCACCCCCCTCCTTGCCTCCCCCACTCGCTGGCGCTCGCGGGGGAGGTATGTGAGCATTAACACAGGAACGCGCTTTCACCCCCCTCCTGGCCTCCCCCACTCGCTGGCGCTCGCGGGGGAGGTACTCCTTGTTACTGCCCCTGCTAGGTTCCTCCGGCATGCCGCGCTTTTCGAATACGGTGATTGCCGACGCCTCCATCGAGGATGCGTGGGAGACGCTGCAGGATGCGGGCGTGTGGGGGTCGTTGCTCGGGGCTGCCGAGGTGGGCGACATTTCAGTGGAGGATGGGCTGCTGCAGGGGGCGTCGTGGACGGCCAAGATCGGTGGAACCACGCTGACCGGCACTATGACGGTAGAGAAAGCAACACCCGTCGACTACATGGACGTGATGGTTCGTACGTCCGAGTGGCGGTGTCGCATCGAGATGGTGCTGACCGATCAGGAGTCCAATGAGCCGTCAACCGAAGTCCACTCCCGGGTGCATCTGAGCGCCGACGGTCTCACGGCCATGCTCGCTCTTCCCATCGTCTCTAATGTCATCGGCAAGTACTTCCCCGACCGTATGCGCGACCTTGCCGAGCTGATGGCGGAATGAGCTGTCTATCGACCGCTGACCATCGAGCGGGGCGAATCCCTACCCCTTGACCCCGCCCTGGGTGAGCCCGCTGACGATGAACCGCTGCAGCATCTGGAACAGGATGATGACGGGAAGGCCCGCCATGAGCGCCCCGGCCGCAAAGGCTCCCCAGTTCTGCGCGAAGCGGTCGCCCAGGAAGCGCTGCAAACCGATGGCGAGCGTGAAGTTGGTGTCATCTCCCTGACCGAGGACGGCGGATGCTATGACGAAGTCGTTGATGGTGAAGATGAAGGACAGCAGGGCGATCACGGCCAGGATCGGCGCCGCCAGCGGCAGGATCACCCGGAAGAAGATCTGGTTGGGGGAGGCTCCGTCCACCTTGGCGGCTTCGTCCAGGTCCCGCGGGATGGTGTCGAAGAATCCCTTCATGAGCCAGGTGTTGACACCGAGCGCTCCGCCCAGGTAGACGAGGATCAGACCGGCCTGCGTGCCCAGGCCGATCCCCGGGAACACATCCTTCATGTCGGTCATCAGAATGAAGATGGCCGTGAAGGCCAGCAACTGCGGGAACATCTGCACCAGCAGCACGCTGAGCAGCCCCACCCGTCGCCCCCAGAACCGCATGCGTGAGAAGGCGTAGGCGGCCAGCGCAGATAGGAAGGTCTGGCCGATAGCCGCAGCCCCGGCGATGATCATGGTGTTGCGGAACCAGTCCACGTACGGCAC
>JAHEJX010000178.1 GCA_024638645.1 Actinomycetes bacterium | reverse complement strand
CGATGGGGGCCGACTTGCGGGCAGACCGATGGACCATCAGCCCGGGCGGATGCGGGCCGTCGGCGCGGACCCGCGGTCAGCGGGAATGCGCTTCAGCCCAAGGCGGTGCAACAGCAGCAGAGCGAGGTAGGCGGAGTTGTACACGAAGTAGCGGCGCCACAGTCGTCGCGGCTCCTGGATGAGCCGGTACAGCCACTCGAGCCCGCGCCGCCGCATCCAGGGCGGTGCCTGGCTGACGGTGCCGGCCAGGAAGTCGAATGCGGCGCCGACCGCCAGAGCCGGCATCGAGAGGTCGAGTCGGTTCTCATACACCCAGATCTCCTGGCGAGGGCAGCCAAGACCCACGAAACACAGGTTGGCTCCGCTCGATCTGATGGTCTCGAGGTCCGTTTTGCGCTCCGCCTCGGTCGCGGCCCGGAAGCGGGACGGCTGTGACCCGCAGACCTCCAGCCGCGGCCAGCGCGCGGCGACCTGCGCGAGGAGCAGTTCCAGCGTTTGGGGACTCGAGCCGTAGAAGAACACCTTGAGGCCCTGGCGCTCTGCCTGCGACAGAACGTTGACTGTGAGGTCGGGCCCATACACCCGTTCCCCGAGGCCGGCACGATGCAGCCAGTTCAACGCCCAGCGCACCGGCTGGCCATCGGGCACCACCATCTCGAGGTCGTTCAGCCGATACTGCAGCTCCGGGTCCCGCACGCCTTCCATCACGCCGTGCACTGCCAGGGCGGACACGCCCAGAGGCATTCCCGTGCGGGCGGCGCTCACCACACGTGAGACGGCCTCCTCCATCTCGATCGCGTCGATGAGGACGCCGAGGATCGGGCGCTTGGATGTCAGCTGGCTGGTCATCGGGCCTCGGCCTGCCAGCGCTCGGCGTTCTGGTCGTAGATGTCCTGGAGGATCGCCGGCACGTCGTACTGCAGCTTCCAGCCTGGATAGTCGGCTTCAAAAGCGCTGAGGTCGCCGATCCACCAGATGTGATCGCCTATCCGGTTCTGGTCGCTGTAGGTCCAGTCGAGCTGGCGGCCGGAGATCTCTTGGCACAGGTCGATAGCCTCCAGCATGGAGCAGTTGCTGAATCGTCCCCCTCCGATGTTGTACACGGCCGCCTGCGTGGGAGCAGCGGCCACGTGTTCGAAGGCGCGGGCGAGATCAAAGGCGTGGATGTTGTCCCTCACCTGCTTTCCCTCGTATCCGAACACCGTGTATGGGCGCCCGGTTGCGGCGCACTTCATGAGATACGCCAGGAAGCCATGTAGTTCCGCACCCGAGTGACCTGGACCGGTGAGGCAGCCGCCACGGAAGCATGCGGTGGCCAGCCCGAAATAGCGGCCGTACTCCTGAACCAGCAGGTCGGCTGCGGCCTTCGAGACCCCGAACAGCGAATGCGTGCTCGCGTCGATACTCATCGACTCGGGTATCCCGCCGTACCACTCGTGATCGGGGGGAAGCTCCCATCTCGTCTCGAGCTCGACCAGGGGAAGGCGGTTAGGAGTGTCTCCGTACACCTTGTTGGTAGATGTGAAGATGAACGCCGAGTCCGGGCAGTGGGCCCGGGTCGCCTCTAGCAGCGCCAGTGTCCCGTTGGCGTTCACCGTGAAATCGGTGTCCGGGTCCTGGGCAGCCCAGTCATGGGAAGGCTGGGCGGCCGTATGAAGCACCAGAGAGATCTGGCGGCCACCGTCGGCGAACACCTTGGTGATGGCCTCCCGATCACGGATGTCCAGCGGGAAGTGCCGGTAATTCGGAAGGTCTCTGTCTAGGCGCTCCCGCATCCACTCGGTCGAGGCGTCGGGTCCGAAGAACACCGACCGCATGTCGTTGTCGATCCCCCAGACGTCGTAGCCCAATTGGGAGAAGTGGTACGCCGCGGTCGAGCCGATTAGGCCTGATGATCCGGTGATCAGGGCGACGCTCATGACTGGGGTGCTCCGCGGTCTCGAGTCGACGGTGGGAGGGAGCAAGGGTAGCTGGGGCGAGGAGCGCGGAGATCGAACCGATGTGAAGTCCCGCAGGTGGACCGTCAGTTGGACAGAGGCGGTGTCCCGGCAGGTGGAAGTCGAGCCGGTCACCTGGCACGCTGGGTAACCTCGGAACGATGCCCCTGCGCAATCGACGCCGCTCCGATTCGCTGCCATGACGCGACAGAGCGTTGCGGTCGTCTTCCCATCATTCCTAGGAGGCGGCGCGGAGGCCGTTTGTGCGTGGAGCCTCGAGGCTCTACGGCACGAGTACGACCTGACCCTGATCACGCTGTCGGACATCGACGTCGCCCGGTTGAACTCGGAGTTCGGAACAGCGATGCCAGCCGATGAGGTCCGCGTCGAGCACCCAATCGGCAGCGAGAGCGTACGCCGGAAGCTAGCGGCTTCCCTCAGCGGCTTCACTCTGCGTCAGCAGCTGGTGAGCCGCTATGTCAAGGCCCACCGCGATGACCATGATCTCGTGTTCTGCGCGTTCAACGAAATGGACCTCGGTGGTCCCGGCCTTCTCTATGTGCATTTTCCGATGTTTGGCGGGGGCAGCGAAGAGGCGCGGGCCATCGTTGGCCATCCTTCTTCTCCTATGCGGCGGTTGTACGCAGAAACGATGCGTCGTCTCGTGGGTCGCCACAGCCAACAGCGGATGCTGCGTCATACCTTCCTGGCGAACTCACACTGGGTACGCGACATATTGAGTGATCTCTATGGGGTGGAGGCCAGAGTTGTCTATCCGCCCGTGGCCGCGGTCTTCCCCGATGTTCCCTGGAGGGACCGTTCCGATGGATTCGTCGTCGTCGGCCGTCTGGTACCTGAGAAGCGCACCCACCTTTCAATCGAGATACTCGAGAAGGTCCGCCAGCAGGGACACGACGTCCACCTCCACATCGTCTACTCCTATGCCGAGCCAGACACGGAGCGCCTGGTGATGTCGCTGGCGGCCGAGCGTTCGTGGGTGACCTTGCATCGAGCGGCCAGCGCCGACGAGCTGAGCTCGCTTCTCTCGCGCCATCGCTTCGGGCTGCATCTGCGGGTCAACGAGCAATTCGGGATCGCCGTCGCCGAGATGGTCAAGGCGGGCTGCATTCCGTTCGTCCCCAGCAGCGGAGGCCACCTGGAGATCACGGGTAACCACAATGCTCTCACCTTTGACGATGTCCCGACGGCCAGCCGTTCGATCTCCGAGGTATTGAGGGACGTGTCTACTCAGGATGCGCTCCGCGCATCGCTCTCTGAGCGCGCTCACGAATTCGATCCACCGCAATTCGTCGCGGCGATCCAACAGGTGTGCTCCGCTGCTCTGGAGCTGCGCTGAGCACGCGCCACGGCCGCTTTGTCGTTCTCGTCGGCCCGGACGGCGTCGGGAAGACCACGCTGGCGCAGGAACTACTGCGGCAGTGGCGCGGTAGCGGCGCGTACTTCCACTTCCGGCCACCGATGCGTGGTGTCATGCCGATGGACGTGCCCGCCGAAGGTGTAGCGCCACCCAAGGCGCCCAAGACCGGCTCCAGGATCGGCGGATGGATTCGCATCGCAGTCAACCTCGTGCGGTTCTGGATGTCGTACTTGCGGACGATTCGACCCGCGGTGCGCCGCGGCGCCCTGGTGGTTGGTGATCGCTGGGCTTACGGCTACGTCGGCCAGCCGTACTCGCTTCGGTTTTACGGACCCGAGTGGCTCGCCGGCCTGATGCTCCGCACGATGCCGCAGCCAGACTTGATCGTGAGCCTCGTCGCATCTCCCGCCACCATTTACTCGCGCAAGCAGGACCTGACGCCGGAGGAGATCGATGCGGAACTGCGGGCCTGGCAGAAGGTTGCCGGAGG
>JAHEJX010000016.1 GCA_024638645.1 Actinomycetes bacterium | reverse complement strand
GTGCCGGCGAGTCCGAGCTCCTCGGCGACCACGGCGAAGATGAAGTCGTTGGTGTCCTCGGGCAGGTAGCCGAACTTCTGCACCCCCGCGCCGAGCCCGCGTCCCGGGAGCCCCCCGCCCGCCACCGCCGCCATCGAATTGCAGCACGGGCCAGTCGGAGGGTGGAGAGGCAGGGCGACTTGCGGCGTACTCGACTCCCCAGAAGTCGATTACGAGCTGGTCGCATTGATCGATCCAGGTGCTGGCGTTCTCGAGATCCCACGGCTCGTACGACCTGCGGAGGCAGTAGTGGCTCACTGTGTCGTATGTATGCACCCAGAAGAACGTGCCGCCCAACCCAACCCGAGCGAACACTTCGAGATCGTCGAAGACACGTTGCGCGTTCCGGCCTTTGTTGAGCCGAAGCGTGGCTTCTTCGTTTACTGACCCGAACCTGGCCTCGAACCACGCCAGAGTCTCGTCAACCGAGCGCGTTGAGGTCCCGCTGGCCCAGAAGCCCGGCACCTCTTCCGAGCAGTACTTCTCGGGCTTCAGGGACAGCTCGGCGAATGGCGGGGTGACTTGATCGAGGGTGATATCGCCGAGCGGAGGCGGTTGGGGCCTGTTCCGCCACAGGGTCAACCCCCAGAGGCCGGCAATGAGGACAACAGAGGTGAGTCCTACGGATAGCCGGCGCCACATGGCGGGCAGGGTAGGGGTCGGCTCGCGCCGGAACAGGGAACAACTGGACAACCCTCTTGTTTTTTGGCGCGCCTAGTTGACACTATCGAACATATGTTCGCTACAATGATGTCCCGGCGACTAACTCGCTCGAATGGCTTGAATCTGTGTCATCTGATCCAGAGCTGGTTCGCGCGCTGGCTGGTCTAGGCGACAGGAGATTGTCTGAGATCAATCGGGTCAGTCTGATGCGAGCGCATGCCAGAGCTCGTGGCCCACACCAGGGGCTTGTCTATCGAGACATTGCGGGCCTCGAGTCTGCGATGCGTGGTAGGCGAGAAGCGCAACATCACGAGGCCGTTGAGACGGCAGCGATCGAGGTTGGGGGGCGCTCCATCTGACGCGGCGGTCCGCGGAGGCTGAGACGCACTTGGCACTTGAGCTCGCCCGGCGCTGCCGGATGTGCATGCTGCTCTGCTGCGCGGCGACCTCGACCTGTGCCGTGCGAAGGAATTGCTGCGCGGGACCGAACACCTGCCAGACCACACTGCGCGGCGCATGGTCGATCAGGTGATCGACCAAGCCTCTGAGTTGACGACCGGCCAGCTTGGGGCCCGATTGCGACGCTTGTGTATGGATGCAGATCTGGACGATGCCCGGCAGCGTTGCGACACCCGGGTTGAGCATCCCGAGGGCACGGCAACCTGCTCGGCTTCGATCTGCCCGCTGACCGGGTCGCGGCGATCAGTCGCTACCTCGATCAAGCGCCCAACGGCTACCTATCGCTATTGACCATCCCACGTAGGCATGTGGGCGTTGCCTCGAAATGCTGTTACTCGTTGTGCAGCTTCTCCGGGTCGTTTCCGTTCCACAGTGTTTCGAACTCGTGCCCAATTGCGTCATACAAATACGACTCACGAGTACATCGCCAAGCCGGCGAATAGGCGGTTGGCTCGGAATTCAAGTACGGGATGAAAAGGGCGTTGTCATCATTGCGGGTGATCTGGCAATGCATAGAGCCGCGCACGACCGTACGAAATTCTACGCTCGCGTTGTCGTTGGCGATCTGAGAGAAGAAATACTCAGATTTGCCGATTGCATCCAGAACCGTCTCATGGGTCCGTTCTGCAACGCCGGCCGGAAAAGCGTGATCAAGAGCTGGGTTGGACGCGTCCATAATCATGATGCGGATCGCACATCCACTGTCGCTCCGTTCCGCGATATTCGCTCTCATACTCTCCGTGCGCCTCCACGAGTGAAGCGACACGCCCATCAATTCGAACGACTGCCGGGCATCGCCCAACATGCCGGCCCACTGTTCCGGAGGAACGTATTTCGCGACCTGCTCGAGGAAGTCGAGAGAATCAGTTTGATGACCCGTCAAGCCGTATTTCTCAAATGGCGGAGTGACCCGCCATCCCGCACGCTCCAGGCTGTGCACGTGTTCGACCACTTCGTTCGCGTAAACGCCGTCAATCAAAGGGCTCGGTCTGAGGTCGTAGCGCACACAACGGAAATCCTGTACGTCGAATGGGAGTTCGTCGTCGCGGTGCATGAGTGCAATGATCGGACGGCCGGCCGCCTGGGCAAGTGCAAGTTCATAGAAGACATTGGGGTTCTGTCCGAAGAGAACGGCGATGCAAAAGTCGTCGCTGAATAACCGGTCGAACATCTGGTCGGAGATACGGCCCGGTTCCATCAAGTGGTCCGACCGGGCCGCCTCGATGCCACATTCGAGCATCGCCGGTTCAATGATGAAGCGATAGACGTCATCAGCGTGTTCGCGGATATCGGAGTCCTCGACACCGATGGGGCTAATGACGAAGCATCGCCGAGTATCCCCAGCCGTCTTCACCAGTTCTTCTGAGGGCGCTTCAGGCGCTCGCCACGACATCTGCCACGGTCCTTTACTGAAACCGTTACCTGGAAACCGAAGTAGCGAACAGAGGAGAAGGTCACGAAGGGGCTATAGCCTCAAACGCTGGGTTTGCTACATCGATGGTGCAGTGCCCTCCACTCCTGGCACCCAGTTCTGTGTGACGATCATTTCACGAGTCGTCAGTAGCGGGAGAGATATCAAGTGGAGCAGCATCGATCCAGAAACAACCCTCTTGTTTCTTGGCGCGCCTAGTTGATAATATCGAACATATGTTCGCTACAAGTGATGTCCCTGCGACTAACTCGCTCCAATGGTTTGAATCCGTGCCATCTGGTCCAGAGCTGGTTCGTGCGCTGGCTGGTCTAGGCGACAGGCACCTGCCCGAGACCGATCACGTCAGCTTGCTGCAAGCCCATGCACGGCTCGTGGCCCACTATCAGGCGCTGGCATACCAGGACATTGCTCGCCTCGAGTCGGCGATGCGCGGCGGCAGGGAAATGCCGCACCACGAGGCCGTTGAATCCGTCGCAGTCGAGGTGGGGGCAGCGCTTCGTCTCACTCGACGATCCGCTGAGGCCGAGACGCATCTGGCATTGGAGCTGGTGCGACGGCTGCCTGATGTGCATGCTGCTCTGCTGCGCGGCGATATCGACCAGCGCCGCGCCAAGACTGTGATGCGCGGCACGGAACACCTGCCAGATCACACTGCACGCCGAGTCGTCGATCAGGTGATTGAGCGAGCCCGAGAGCTCACAACCGGCCAGCTAGCAGCAGCGCTGCGACGTCTCTGCATGGAGTCCGATCCGGCCGACGCGAAGCAGCGCTACGACCGCGGGGTCGAGGATCGCCGTGTCGAGATGAGGGCGAACCCGGAGGGCACCGCCAACTTGCTGGGCTTCGACCTACCTCCTGACCGGGTGGCCGCCGTCAGTCGCTACCTCGATCAGGCGGCACGGAAGCTGCGCCGCAAAGGTGAGTCGCGAACGATGGACCAGCTGCGTGCCGACGTTCTGCTCGACGTGCTGGAGGGTGCTCACACTCCGCTCGGAGCACCGCGCGCCGGCCAAGTCCACATCGAGGTCGACCTGGCCACGCTGGCCGAGCTGAATGACCGCGCCGGGGAGCTTGCCGGTTTCGGTCCAGTAACGGCGGATTTGGCCCGCCAACTTGCCGAACAGTTGCGCGACGCACAATGGAGTTTCACGATTACCGATCCGCACACGGGAGACGCTGTTTGCGACGGCACCACCAGGCGTCGTCCCCTCCTTTCCCAACGGCGTCGCCTCCAGGCTCGCAACAAGCACTGCCTCTGGCCAGGGTGCCGAATGCCTTCGGTCGACTGCGATATGGATCACCGGGTCCGCCACACCGACGGCGGCTGCGGCCACGACCACAATCTTGCCCCACTGTGCCGCTTCCACCACCGGATGCGGCATCAGGCCGACTGGACATATCGGCGACTCGGCACTGGCGACATCGAATGGACCAGTGGGACCGGCCGCATCTATCTGACTCGATGACGTACTCGGGCTCCTTAGCTGGTCGCGCCGGTCACCCTTCACCCTCGATCGCGAGCTTCCGTCCGAGTATGTGATGGGCAAAGTCTGCAATACCCGAGATCGTCAGGTGCGACCTGATCGAGTGGACAATGTCGAAAGTGTGCGTGCCGCCGGGCAGCTCGGCATAAACCACGGGGTTGTCCGACGCTGCCGCCAGCGCCTCATAGAACTGCCGCGACTCTTGTGGCGGCACGACTGCGTCCTGTGCGCCGTGGATGATGAGCCAGGGGGGAGCGTGGGGGCCGACGTGATCGAGCGGGGATGCGGCGCGGTAGGCGTCGGGGGCTTCGACCTTGGTGGCTTTCATAACGAGGTTGGGGATGAGCGGCCAATCGTCACGAGTGCCGTTGCGGTTGAGGAAGTCGTATATGCCGTACAGCGAGACGACGGCGGCAACGCTGGTGTCGAATCCCTCGAAGCCGGGTTGGTGATCGCCGTTGGTTAGCGCAGCCATGGCCGCAAGGTGCCCACCGGCCGAGCCGCCGGTGATGACGATTGCGTCGGGATCCGCCCCGTAGTCGGGGCCATGCGCCTTGAGCCAGGCAATGGCTCGCTTCACACCGACGAGGTGCTCGGGGAAAGTCGCATCGGGGGAGAGCGGGTACGTGATCGATGCACATAGCCAGCCAGACCCGGCGAGGCGATCCATCAACGGCCGAGCCTGCTGGCGCCGATTGCCGCCTCGCCAGCCGCCCCCGTGGATCTGGAGCAGGATTGGTGCAGCTACGAGGTCGCGAGAGCGGGGTCGATAGAGATCGAGGTGGAGGCCGGGGGCATACTCGACGTCCTCAACACGCTCGAGGCCGGCCGGCACACGCCATGGCCACGCCGCAATCGCCCTGGACCACTCGATGCGCCCACGTTGAGCCGCGACGCCGGCCTGAGCAAGGGCAGCTTGCATCGCGTGGCTTGTCCTGAAAGACCGGTGCACCAGTACCGCATAGACGGCCCACGTTGCGAGTGTCAGCCATAGCGCGATTCGACCTGCACGAAAGTCGAGCGCTCCCGCCCAGATCAGCCAGCTACCAACGATGATTCGGCTGACCACCCGCAGCGGCACGAGCTCTGCAGTGATCAACATCGGGATCCACAGCGGCCGCCGGATCGGATGCCGGTCTGGTCCGGTCTTGCGAAGCGCGTTTAGCGCGTTGATGAAGCCCATCACGGCGAGAAAGAAGAAAAGGCTGGCGGCGAACATCTGAAGAGAGACTACGGCCGAATGCCGACTCACCTACAGCTAACTTGCTCGGCATGGAAGAACTCTCCGCGGAATCTTTTGTCATCTCAGCGGGGCGCAGCCGGGTCCCCGGCGACCCGCTCAACGTGCCGCCCGTCCTGGCATCGAACTTCTACTTGCCAAGTGAGCGGATATACGCCCGCGGCGAGGGCACGCCGACAATTGACGCCTTCGAGGAGATCATGGGCGGGCTCGAAGGTGGTAGGGCGCTGGCATTCTCGAGTGGCATGGCCGCCGTGGCCGCGGTGCTGCATCGTCTGCCGGTGGGAGCTGTTCTGGCGGTGCCGGAGGACCCGTATCACGGGGTCAAGGGGTTGGCCGAAGAAGGTGAACAGCAGGGACGATGGAAGGCGCTGCGGCTCAATATCAGAGATACAGATGCCTGGCGCGACGCGGCGCTGACGGCCGACCTGCTGTGGCTGGAGTCGCCCGCCAACCCCCTGATCACGATTGCCGACCTCCCGGCAATCTGCAGCGCGCCGCGCAAGGCGGGCACCATCGTCGCCGTCGACTCGACCTTCGCCACGCCGCTGGTACAGAAGCCGCTCGACTTGGGCGCAGACATTGTGATGCACTCTGCGACCAAATTCATCGGCGGCCACTCCGACCTGATGGGCGGCGTGCTCGCTACCAGGGACGAGAGCCTCCACGAAGAGCTGTCTCATCGCCGCAAGCTATCCGGCGGACTCATCGGAGCGATGGAAGCTTTCCTGGCCACACGAGGTGCCCGCACGCTGGCGCTGCGGATCGAGCGAGCCCAAGCCAATGCAATGGAGCTGGCGCAGCGCCTCCACACTCATCCGGAAGTCGTTCGGGTCCGCTATCCCGGGCTCCCGGACGACGAGAACCACGAGATCGCCAAGACCTTCATGACCGGGTTCGGCCCGATGTTGAGCTTCGAAACCACAGGCGACGGAGAGCGCGCCAGCCGCTTCTGCGAAGCAGCTCGGCTCATCAACCATGCCACCAGCCTCGGCGGGATCGAATCAACGATGGAACGCCGGGCCGTCATCCCAGGTCAGGAGACGATCCCCGAAACCCTGATCCGCTTCAGCGTGGGCTGTGAGAACGTCGACGATCTGTGGCACGACATAGAGCAAGCGCTCCAGGCCAGTAGTCGGTAGCTCGCACACCGGATACCAATTACCGGCTCCGGCGCAAACACAAGCAACTGGGGCACCCACCGCCCGTACTACCCTTTCCTTTCGCTGGCGCACATCTGAAGGGGTTCTCTCGTGGAGATCGAGATTGGCATGGCCAAGTCCGGTCGTCGGGCATGGGGCTTCGACGACATCGCAATCGTCCCGTCACGGCGAACCCGTGATCCCGAGGACGTCGACCTTTCCTGGCAACTAGATGCCTACAAGTTCGAGCTCCCGATGATGGCGTCTGCCATGGACTCCGCAGTGAGCCCGGGGACCGCCATCGAGATCGGCAGGCTGGGCGGCCTAGCCGTCCTCAACCTCGAGGGTCTGTGGACTCGCTACGAAGATCCGATGCCGGTGTACGCCGAGATAGCTGCTGCGCCCGAGGACGAGGCAACCCGGACCATCCAGAAGGTGTATCAGGAGCCGGTGAAAATGGAGCTCATTGGCCGCAGGGTCGAGGAGATCAAGTCAGCCGGTGTGATCACTTCGGCGAGCCTGACGCCACAACATGTCGAAGATCTGCACGCCCCTGCGATCGAGGCCGGGCTCGACATACTCGTCATTCAGGGAACAGTCGTTTCGGCGGAACACGTTTCCAGCAGGGTCGAGCCGCTCGACCTTTTCAAGTTCATCGGCGCGATGGACATACCGGTCATTGCCGGCGGAGTAGCTTCGTTCGCAGGGGCACTTCACATCATGCGTACAGGAGCCGCCGGCGTACTCGTCGGAGTTGGCCCCGGGGCAGCCTGCACGTCGCGCGGCGTCCTCGGCATAGGGGTACCGCAGGCGACGGCCATTGCAGATGCGGCGGGTGCTCGTACCCGCTACCTCGAGGAGAGTGGCCGCTACGTTCATGTCATCGCTGACGGCGGGATGCGCACCGGCGGCGACGTTGCCAAGGCGATCGCTGTCGGCGCAGACGCCGTAATGCTCGGCTCGCCGATAACCGCTGCGGAAGAAGCTCCGGCACAGGGCTACCACTGGGGCATGGCCACATTCCACCCGACCCTTCCCCGCGGCACCCGGATACAGACCGGCCGGCTCGGCACGTTGCGGGAGATCCTCACCGGCCCTGCACACGAAAACGACGGCCGCCGCAACCTCTTCGGAGCGCTCCGGGTGTCGATGGCGACGACCGGCTACGCCGACGTCAAGGAATTCCAGAAGGCTGAAGTGATGGTGGCGCCGGCGCTGCAGACGGAGGGCAAACGCCTCCAACAGAGCCAGGGCGTCGGGATGGGCAACTAGTCGGTGGCGACTCCGGCGACCTCAGGGCAAGCTTCTGGAGGGGACTTCGACAAAGTTCTCGTGCTCGATTTCGGTGCCCAATACGCTCAGCTGATTGCCAGGCGAGTCCGCGAGGCCCACGTCTACTCCGAGATAGTGCCGCGCGATATATCCGCCGCAGAAGTCAAGGCGCATGATCCGGTGGCTTTGATCCTGAGCGGGGGACCTGCATCGGTTTACGCCGAGGATGCCTACGAACTGGACCCCGCAATCCTCGACCTGGGGATTCCTACGCTCGGCATTTGCTACGGCCATCAAGCCATGGCCCACGCCCTCGAAGGCGTCGTCGAGGCCAACGACGTGGCTGAATACGGGAGAGCCGAACTCACGGTGAGTGGCGAGAGCGTTCTGTTCCGCGAGCTGCCCGACGAGCAGGTCGTCTGGATGAGCCACAAGGATGCAGTTTCCCAGCCGCCGGCAGGATTCACCGTCACCGCCTCGACAGGTGATTCGCCGGTGGCAGCCATGGAAGCACCAGAGCGCGGGCTTTTTGGGGTGCAATTCCATCCCGAGGTTGCTCACACGGAGTTCGGTCAGGACGTGCTCAAGCACTTCCTGTACGACGTGGCAGCCGCGAGGCCCAATTGGACCCACGTCGGGATCATCGAGCAGTCCGTCGCCGCGGTTCGCGACGCTGTTGGCTCTGGAAAGGTCATTTGTGGTCTGTCTGGAGGAGTCGACTCTTCGGTTGCGGCGGCGCTGGTTCACAAAGCCATCGGTGACCAGCTCGTGTGCGTGTTTGTCGACCACGGGCTGATGCGAGAGGGCGAGGGACGGCAGGTGGAAGCAACGTTCCGCCGATCGTTCCACATGAATCTCGTCCATGTCGACGCAGCAGACCGCTTCCTCGATGCACTCGAAGGCGTTTCCGATCCAGAGCGGAAGCGCAAGATCATCGGAGAGACCTTCATTCGTGTGTTCGAAGAAGTCGCAGCCGACCTAGAGGATGCCAAGTTCCTGGTGCAGGGCACCCTGTATCCGGACGTAATCGAGTCCGGGACCAAGGATGCCGCCAAGATCAAGAGCCACCACAACGTAGGCGGCCTGCCGGAAGACATGCATTTCGACCTGATCGAGCCGCTGCGCGACCTGTTCAAGGATGAGGTGCGTGCCATTGGTGAAGAACTCGGGCTACCGGAAGAAATTGTCTGGCGCCAGCCTTTCCCGGGCCCGGGTCTGGCGGTCCGCATCATTGGAGACGTAACCCAAGAGCGGCTCGACACCTTGCGGGCCGCCGATGCCATCGTCCTCGAGGAGATCCGTCGGGCGGGGCTCTATCGGGACTTGTGGCAGACATTCGGCGTGCTACCGGCCATCCGTACGGTTGGCGTGCAGGGAGATGGGCGCACCTACGCATATCCCTTGATACTGCGCGCTGTGACGTCTGACGACGCCATGACGGCGGACTGGGCCCGCCTTCCCTACGAGGTGCTCGAACGTATCTCGACCAGGGTCATCAACGAAGTTTCCGGCATCAACCGGGTGGCGTACGACATCTCGAGCAAGCCCCCGGCGACGATAGAGTGGGAATAGGGACTTACACCCAACTGCACCCAGTTGTGTGTCGTCCGAAGTATCTAGACACATCGCTTAACCGCAACGGTTTTCAAGTCGATATCTTGATAGCAAGTACCCATCCAACTGCTCTCGAGGTGATCCCTTGACCTGGACTGACGATCCAGAGTTGCAGGCGATGTTCATGTCCGAGCTCTCCGAGCGCTCCGCGCGCCTCGTCGAGGGCGGGCATGCAATGGTCGCGGGCGCAATCGATGACGAACTCGCAGGAACGATGCTGCGCGAGGGTCATACGATCAAAGGCACCGGCCGCGTCATGGGTTACGACGCCGTTTCTGTGGCAGGCCAGCAACTGGAGCTGTTGTGGCGCCGCGTCCAGGCTGATGAGCTCGAGCCGTCGCCCGAGCTGGGTGAGGCGATCATCGCCGTCGCCTCGGTTCTCGAAAGCGCTGGGGATGGCGACCCTGAGCAGGGCACTCCGGAGCTAGCAGACGCTTTGCGCCGGCTCGATGAGGCCGTGGGAGGCAGCGGAGGTGTAGCCAAACCGAAACTCCGCGCAGTCGAGCCGGTCGAAGCCGAGCACGAGCCGGCCCAAGAACAGGCTGAGGCGGTGCCGGAACATCCTGCGTCTCGGGAGCTCGATCCGGGTGAAGACGTTGCCGAGGAAGAACCGGAGCCGCGCCGACCGCGCATCCGCGCCTCCACGACAGAAGACATCAACGATCCGGCTCAATACGAAAGGTCCTACCGGGATACTGCCGACGAGGCAATGTCAGACTTCCGGCATGAGCATGTCCGGCCCCGACAGGAACGAATTGCGCCGCCCTCACCCCCGCCAACGCCCTTCGAGACGCCGCCCCATAATGTTCCCGCCGCCGCTTCGATCACGGCCGACCTCGGCGGGTTGCTAGGTGCAGTTGACAGCTGGGCCAGTGCGGAGACACTCGCGGTTGGCGCGGGACGTATGTACAGGCTGATCAACCTGGCGGCCCGCATCCGCATCGACATGGAAGAGGCCGAGGCGCGGATGAGGAACGTCCGCAATTCCGATGACCTCGAATCGCTGGAACGGTCTTTTGGCGCCATCGTTCAAGCCTCAGGCGAGCTGGAGCACGACGCAATGCAGCTGGCTGCGATACCACTGTCCTCGATGACCAACACGTTGCCGCAGCTTGTCCGCTTCGTCGCCAAGAAGCTCGGCAAGGAAGTCCGCTTCGAGATCATGGGTGACACCGAAATCGTCGTAGATCGCCAGGTGCTCGACAAGATCTCAGATCCGATGCGACAGCTTGTGGTCAATGCAATCACCCACGGGATCGAGACGCCCGACGAGCGCACCGCAGCCGGCAAGAATCCGGCAGGACAGGTCACTCTGACCGCCACCATCAAGGATCGACGAGTTGAGCTGGTTGTAGCTGATGACGGTGGGGGCGTCGACTGGGATGCGGTGAAGGCCACTGCTGTCGACAAGAGCATTCTGACTGTGGAAGCCGCAGACGACCAGAGCAACCTCAACGACGCTCTCTTCAGCCCCGGCTTCTCAACCGGGTCCGCAACGGATCTCGGCGGGGCGGGCAAGGGTCTGTCCGAAGTGTCTGAGGTCGTCGAGTCGCTATTCGGCAGGGTCCGCCTCGAGTCAACTCCAGGTGGTGGGACATCAGTGACGATGACCGTGCCAACCTCGCGCACGCTCCAGCGCGTCATGGTCTTCGAGACGGCCGGGATGAAGTGGGGAATACCCGAAGCCGTGGTCGAAGAGGTCATGCCGATCGATTCAGCAGGCATCGACTGGTCGGGCGACGTGCCGACCATCGACTGGCGCGGCCAACGGATCACCGTGTCACCACTCGGTGAAATCGTGGGAGCCGCCGAGTCACGCCTTCCGAAGCACATCATCATTGTTTCTCACCGAGTTGGTATCGCCGCAGTGACTGTGCAGGCGTTACATGGAGTGCGCGAGGTCGCCGCCAAGGAGCTGGGGCCGCTGCTATCTGGTCCATCACACATCACCGGTGCCGCGCTGCTCGGCGGCGGAGATGTGGTCCTCGTCCTCGAAGCCTCGGCCCTCGTCACGAACTCAGAGGGCCTTCCCGCTCATCACCAGACACTCGAATCGGCGCCGGCAGCCAGAGAGAGGATCGACAAGATCCTGGTGGTCGACGACTCGATCGGCGCTCGGGCCGTCGTCTCCGGCGCTCTCGCCTCGAGTGGATTCTCCACATCTGTGGCGGCTTCCGCTGCCGAAGCCCTCGAAATACTGGCCGTCGAAGAGATCGACGCCCTCGTCGTCGACTTCTCCATGCCGCAGGAGGATGGGGCCGAGCTGGTCTCGAAGATCCGGGGTAAAGGCCTCGTCGTGCCGATCGTGATGCTCTCAGGTGTCGCCACTGAGGAAGACAAGGCGCGTGCCAAAGATGCGGGTGTCGACGTATTCTTCGACAAGGCAGACTTCCGTGAGGGTGCCCTCGCCGAGACACTGCGTGAGATGCTCGGCAGAACCTGAAACGCAGGTCTAGATAGATCCCAGCGGAGGCCGATCATTGGTGTTGGCCATAGGACTACACCCATGTAACTCACCGAACTGAGGGCCGTATACTCGGCCGTCATGGCGGAGTCAGCACTTCTCGACGGCCTCAATCCCGCGCAGCGTGAAGCTGTTGCAGCTGTAGACGGTCCCCTGCTGGTGGTCGCCGGCGCCGGCTCGGGCAAGACCCGGGTGCTGACGCGTCGTGTCGCCCACCTGATCCAAGATCACAACGTGTCTCCCTTCGCGATTCTGGCGATCACGTTCACCAACAAAGCGGCCACCGAGATGAAGGATCGCGTCGGCGCATTGGTCGGTGGCGTGGTGCGAGAGATGTGGGTCTCGACTTTCCACAGCAGTTGCTCGCGGATACTGAGACGCGAGTCGCATCGCCTTGGATACCGCTCGTCGTTCTCGATATACGACAAGGCCGACTCGTTGCGTCTCGTGACGCTGTGCGTGAAAGACCTCGACCTCGATCCGAAACGATTCCCCCCTCGCAACATCCAGGCAGCTATTTCTTCCGCGAAGAACGAGCTGATCGACTTCGAATCATTCGCTCGCAACGACGCTGGTTTCTATCACGAAAAGGTATCGGACGTATACCGGCTCTATCAGCAGCGACTGGTTGAGGCTTCGGCCATGGACTTTGACGACATGCTGATGGTGACGGTCGAGTTGCTTCAAGCGTTCCCTGACGTGCTCGGCCATTACCAGCAGCGATTCCAGTACGTGCTCGTTGACGAGTACCAGGACACCAACCACGCCCAGTACATGCTGGTCCGCCTACTGACGGACCAGCACCGCAACCTTTGTGTAGTCGGCGACTCGGACCAATCGATCTACCGGTTTCGCGGAGCCGACATCCGCAATATCAATGAGTTCGAAAAGGACTTCCCCGACGCCCGGATTGTTCTCCTCGAGCAGAACTACCGCTCCACGGGAACGATTCTCGAGGCAGCCAATGGTGTCATCTCCAACAACACCGGCCGGGCCCCTAAGCGTCTGTGGACCGATCTCGGCACCGGAGATCCGATTCGCACATACGAGGCAGAGGACGAGCACGACGAGGCTGCCTACATCGCAGAAGAGGTCGGCGTGCTCGAGCGAGCCGGTCGCAAGCTCTCCGATATGGCCGTCTTCTATCGGACCAATGCCCAGTCTCGTGTCGTCGAGGAGCTGTTCGTCAAGTACGGCATTCCGTATCAGGTCGTCGGGGGCCTGAAGTACTACGACAGGCGCGAAGTCAAAGACGCCCTGGCCTACCTGCGGGCGATCGTCAACCCTGACGACGTCGTGTCCATGAAACGCATCGTCAACACGCCGAAGCGCTCCATCGGCGACACCAGCGTCGCTCACGTCGATCGCTACGTCGAGGAAAATGGCATCTCCTTCCTCGACGGATTGCGGCAGGCTGATCAGAACGATCGCCTCAACAACCGCGCCAAAAAAGCGATTGCAGAGTTCGTCAGCCTGTACGACCACCTGAGCACGGCGGCAAGCGAAGGTGCGTCTGCAGCGCTCAATGCCGTTCTCGACATGTCTGGGTACATGGACTGGGTGCGCTCCGAGAGATCCATCGAAGCGATGGGTCGCGAGGAGAACCTCAAAGAGCTGCTGTCGGCTGCTGCCGATTTCGAAGAGACCGGCCCGGTGTCTCTCGGGATTGCCGAATGGTCAGACATGGACGGCATGGAGCGGCTCAACGCCTTCCTCGAATCGATTTCTCTCGTAACGGATATGGACAACTATGAGGACTCGGACGTCGTCACCTTGATGACCCTGCACAACGCCAAAGGACTCGAGTTTCCAATCGTCTTCATCGGCGGGCTCGAAGATGGCGTGTTCCCCCACATGCGTTCTCTCGGGGACCCCGTCGAGTTGGAAGAGGAGCGGCGCCTGGCATACGTGGGCATCACGAGGGCCATGGAGCTGCTCTATATGACGCGGGCCTGGAGCCGCAACTTGTGGGGCGGCACCAACTTCAATCCTCCCAGCCGCTTTCTGCGTGAGATTCCGGATCATCTCATCACCGAGACGAAACGAGCCAAGCGCAGCCGCATGGAACTTGCCTCAGGCAGCCCTGCGCAGCGTGTCGAAGGCGCAGACATCACAAGTGGCGACAAGGTACGCCACGCCCATTGGGGCGATGGCGTCGTGCAGCAGATAATCGGCCAGGGCGACCGGGCGGAAGCCTTCGTCGCCTTCCAAGGCCACGGCCAGAAAAGACTGCTGCTGGCCTGGGCTCCCCTTGAGAAGGTCTAGCGGCTCCGCTTTGATCGAATCCTGATTCGATCAAGTGTCTCCGCGAGGCATTCCCCTTCCGATAACCTTGTGGTCCGGATACGGGATACCTGATACCGAGCGAGGCATTAGCCTCGCGCCATGCCCATCCGCATTCTCATTGCCAAGCCTGGGCTCGACGGCCACGACCGGGGGGCCAAAGTCGTAGCGCGGGCGTTGCGAGATGCCGGGTGTGAGGTCATCTACACGGGTCTGCACCAGACGCCGGAGCAGATCGTCGACGCGGCGCTGGAAGAAGACGTCCAGGGGATAGGTCTCTCTGCGCTGTCCGGAGCCCATATGACGCTATTTCCGCGGGTCGTTGAACTGCTCAACGAGAAGAAGGCAGGCGATATCGTCGTATTCGGCGGCGGAATCATTCCGGAGGCCGATGAAGCGGCATTGAAGGCAGCCGGCATCGTGGCGATCTTCGGGCCGGGCACGTCGCTTGCGGAGATCACTGAGTGGGTCGGCGCGACCTTGGGCTGATGGGATGCCGTGCTGATTGGGATGCCGTGCTGATTGGGAAGCCAAGAATCCTTTTGCGAGTATGGCGCCGGCATGAGAGCTCCAGGAGGGCCGCTTGAAGATTCATGAGTACCAGGCCAAACAGCTCATGGCGGAACGGGGTATCCCGGTTCCCCGAGGCGTTGTGGCCACCACCGTCGATCAGGCAGTCGCCGCAGTCCGGCCGCTGATCGAAGAGACAGGCAACAAAGTCGTGGTCGTGAAATCGCAGATTCACGCCGGGGGGCGCGGCAAGGGTCGCTTCAAGGAGCATCCGGACCTGGGTGGTGTCAACGTGGTCACCGATGGCATCGACGGCGGGATCGCTGCTGCTGAGGACAAGGTTCGCGAGCTGGCTACGAAGATGCTCGGCTCGACGCTTGTCACGATCCAGACGGGCGAGGCCGGCAAGACGGTCAACACTCTCTACATCGAGCAGGGCATCGACATTGCCGACGAGCTCTACCTTTCAGTGCTGCTTGATCGCGCTACGAGCCGCAACATCGTCATGAGCTCGAGCGAAGGTGGAACCGAGATCGAGGAGGTTGCCGCCAACACCCCTGAGAAGATTCTCAAGGAAGAGATCGATCCCGCCCATGGACTATTGGGGTTTCAAGCGAGCCGGATGGCGCATGGCCTCGGGCTCGAAGGCGACGCCCACCGCAACGGCGTCAAGTTCATACAGACGCTGGCACGGGTTGCCGTTGAGCTCGACACAGATCTCGTCGAGATCAACCCGCTCGTCGTGACCACGGACGGCAAGGTGATGGCACTCGACGGCAAGATGAGTTTCGAGGCCAATGCCCTCTACAGGCACTCCGATGTCGCCGGGATGCGCGATGTGAGCGAGGAAGATCCTGCGGAGGCAACCGCCAACGAACACGGTCTCAGCTTCATCAAGCTCGACGGCACGATCGGGTGCATGGTGAACGGCGCCGGCCTGGCCATGGCCACTATGGACATCATCAAGCATGTCGGCGGCGAGCCTGCCAACTTTCTCGACGTGGGCGGGGGAGCGACGGCCGAAAAAATCACGGAAGCCTTCAAGATCATCACGGCAGATCCCAACGTGAAGGGGATCTTCGTGAACATCTTCGGCGGCATCATGAAGTGTGACACCATCGCAGAAGGTGTGGTCGAAGCAGTGAACGAGGTTGGGCTCGAAGTGCCGCTCGTCGTCCGCCTCGAAGGCACCAACGTCGAGCTCGGCAAACAGATCATCGACGAGTCCGGGCTCAACGTGGTGAGCGCGCAGGACATGAAGGACGGAGCGCAGAAGATCGTGGGGCTGGCGTCATGAGCATCCTCGTCAACGCGGGCACCAAGGTTCTCGTCCAGGGATTGGGCCGCACCGGTCGCTTCCACACGGACATGGCCATCGCGTACGGCACGCAGATGGTGGCTGCGGTCCATCCGTCGAAGGCCGGCACGGTCGAGCATTTCGCCGGTGAGACGGATCACTCCGGAGTGCCGGGCCGGGGTGATACCTACGAACTCGACCTTCCGATATTCCGCTCGGTAACCGAGGCGAAAGATGCCACAGGCGCCGATGCCAGCGTCGTATACGTACCGCCACCCTTTGCCGCAGACGCCATCATGGAAGCTGCCGAGGCCGGCATGGAGCTCGTCATCTGCATCACCGAGGGCATTCCGGTGGCTGACATGGTCAAGGCCAAGCGATACCTTGACGACCGCGGTACGCGGCTCGTGGGACCCAATTGCCCCGGTGTCATCACGCCAGAGGAATGCAAGATCGGCATCATGCCGGGCTACATCCACACGGCCGGCAGGGTTGGGGTTGTGAGCCGCTCCGGCACGTTGACGTACGAGGCTGTCTATCAGCTGACAACGATCGGGCTCGGCCAGACGACCGCGGTCGGCATCGGCGGCGACCCGGTCAACGGCACCAACTTCGTCGACGTGCTGAAGCTGTTCAACGACGACCCGGTCACCGAAGGCGTCATCATGATCGGCGAGATAGGCGGCACGGCCGAAGAAGAGGCCGCCGCCTGGATTGCCGAGAACATGACCAAGCCCGTTGCCGGTTTCATTGCCGGCACCACCGCGCCGCCCGGCAAGCGCATGGGGCACGCCGGAGCCATCATCTCCGGCGGGATGGGCACTGCGGACGCCAAGATCGACGCATTGCGTGAAGCCGATGTAACGATTGCGCCGACGCCGTCCGACCTGGGTGCGGCGATGGTCGAGGCAATGGGGTGATTCAGCCGCGAACTCTTCCCGGTGACTGAGCTGCTGCTCGGCATTGGGCTTGGGCTCAGTGCGGGCATCTCGCCCGGTCCGCTGCAGGCTCTGGTGGTCACGTCGACTCTGCGCAGCGGTTTCGGCGCGGGTGTCAGGGTCGCCATTGCGCCCTTGCTCACCGATACCCCGATCGTCGCAGCCTCCGTGTTCGTCATCTCGTCGGTTCCCGAGACGTGGGTGCGGGGGATTGCCATTGCCGGCGGCCTGGCAATCATCGTCATGGGTGGTTGGGAGATCCTCAACGCTCGCTCCCATGCAAGGCGAACTGAAGAGGTGGGGCCGAGCCGAGACATGCTCAAAGGCGCCATCGTCAACCTGCTCAACCCGCACCCGTGGATCTTCTGGATCGGTGTAGGCGCTCCCACTTTGGTGACTGCGTGGCGCGACACTCCCGGCCGCGGGCTCGCATTCCTGATCGGGTTCTACACGTTCATCGTCGCAGCCAAAGTCGCCATCGCTGCAGTCGTTGCGGCCGGGGGGACACGGCTGTCCACCGAGGCCCGGTATTGGCTACTGGTTGCTGGTGGTGCGCTTCTGATCGGATTCGGCACCTTCCTGGTAATACGAGCGTGAGCACGTGCTGAGCTACGCTCAGCCCATATGAGCCGCATCAGAAACACAATGGATATCGCCAAATCGTCCTGGCGTGTCCTCAAGGCCGACAAGGAGCTGATGCTCCTACCCATCATGTCGACGATCGCAACGATCATCACGATCGCTCTCTTTGCCATTCCGATCTTCTTGTCGAACTCGAATCTCGACACCTGGGAACCGACGACGGCCAACTACATCCAGTTCTTCATCATGTACTTGGCGCTTGCCTACGTGACGATCTTCTTCAACGCCGCCCTGGTCAGCGCCGCCCATGAAAGGCTCAACGGTGGTGACCCAACGCTCGGCAGCGCCATACGGGGGGCCAGCGCCAGGGCAGGCAAGATCCTGCCCTGGGCGATCGTCTCGGCAACGGTGTCGTTCATCCTGCGATCGATCGAGGAGCGTGCCGGGGCCGTCGGTCGTATCGTGATCGGTCTCGTCGGTATGGCGTGGGCAGTTGTGACGTTCCTCGTGCTGCCCATCATCGTCGTCGAAGGGCACAGTGTGGGGCCGGCTGTGCGTCGCTCCGTAGATCTCTTCAAGCGCACCTGGGGCGAAAACCTCGCGGCACAAGTGGGCTTCGGCCTCATCGGACTGGTCGGCGCGCTTCCCGGAATCGCTTTGATCGTTCTCGGTGCGACAAATGGGCTACTTGCTATCGCGATCATCGGTGTGCTGCTGGTGGCCGCCGCGGCGATCGTCATCGCGACGCTCTCCGGCATCTTCCAGGTTGCTCTCTACCACTACGCCGCCGACGGCACGATCCCCGGCGAATACTTCAACGAGCATGCGTTCTCCCAGGCGTTCCGCAGCAAAGGGGAGCAACGTTTCCTCTGAGCTTGCCAAGTCGTGTCGGATCGTCGTGTTGGCGTCCGGCTCCGGCACCAATCTGCAGGCGCTGCTCGACGATTCCAGCCCGGATTGGTCGGTAGTTGGAGTCGTCTCGGATCGGCCACACGTGCAGGCCCTGGAACGTGCGCTCGCAGCCGGCATCCCCGGTGTCGTCGTCGACTGGTCAGACTTTCAGGATCGGGACGAGTTCACGGATGCCATTGCCGACGCCGCTGCCGCATTCGAACCGAACTACATCGTGCTTGCGGGGTTCATGCGGATTCTCGGTGAGGCGGCAATTCATCGGTTTCGTCATCGCATCATCAACATCCACCCCTCGCTTCTCCCCGCATTCAAGGGTGGGCGCGCAATACGCGACGCAATTGAGTACGGAGTCAAGACAACCGGCGTGACAGTCCACTTCGTGGACGAGGAGCTTGACCACGGACCGATCATCTGTCAGGAAGCGGTCGAGGTCATGCCGAGTGACGACGAGGCTACGCTCCATGCCCGAATCCAGCGGGTGGAGCACAGACTGCTGCCCGCTGTCGTGCAGAGCCTGGCGCTAGGGCAGTTGGAAGTAGTTGGACGTAAGGTCGAAGGGCGGGTGAGTCCGTGAAACGCGCGGTCAAACGGGCGCTTGTTTCTGTGTCAGACAAGTCGGGCTTGATCGAGTTCGTCGGAAGGCTGGTGGCCGCCGGCGTTGAAGTCGTGTCATCGGGGGGAACGGCTCGCACGATCAGCGAGGCGGGCCTGCCGGTAACCACCGTCGCAGAGGTCACGGGTGCACCGGAAATGCTCGGGGGCAGAGTCAAGACACTTCATCCTCGAATCCACGGTGGCATCCTGGCCGACCACTCTCAATCCGACCACACAGACGACTTGATCGAGCACGACATCGCGCCGTTCGAACTCGTTGTGGTCAACCTCTACCCCTTCGAGTCAACTGTGGCTCGTGACGGCGTGACGCCGGAAGAAGCCATCGAGAACATCGACATTGGTGGGCCCACGTTGATTAGGTCCGCTGCCAAGAACTACAGATGGGTCGGGGTAGTGACTTCTCCTAGTCAGTATGAAGCGGTGGCCACCGCCATCGAAGGCGGCGGGCTGGACATTGAGCTGCGGGAGGCGCTTGCGAAAGAAGCCTTCTATTCGACCGCTTCCTACGACGCTGCAATCACCGACTGGCTCCATCGCGATGAATCGCTTCCGGAGCGGGTTGTGGTGGCCCTCTCCAAGGTCGAGAGCCTGCGCTACGGCGAGAATCCGGAGCAATCCGCGGCACTGTACGAGCAGCGGACGGGAGTCGGTTCTTGGTGGACCGATGCCACCCAGTTGCAGGGCAAGCCGATGTCCTTCAACAACTACCTCGATACCGATGCTGCGTGGCGCCTTGTCAACGACCTCGGATTCGTCGGAGTTGCCGTCATCAAACACACCAACGCGGCGGGTGCGGCCGTTCGTGAAGACCTGAGTGCGGCCTTTGCAGCCGCATGGGCCTGCGATCCGCTCGCAGCCTTCGGTGGGATCGTTGCGGCCAATGTAGAGGTAGACGCGTCCACCGCCGAAGCGATTACCCAATACTTCGTGGAGGTTGTCATCGCGCCCAGCGTCTCGGACGACGCGGCTGCGATCTTCGCGGCGAAGGCGAACCTACGGGTGCTCGTCGCGCCGCCCCCCGGCCGTGGCGGCCTGGAAATGCGCCACATCGAGCGGGGCGCCCTCATCCAGGAATATCCACCAGTACCGCTGGCAGTGGGCAATCGGTGGGACGACGCGTGGGAGACCGTCTCAGCCCGCAAGCCGACGGCGGAGGAACAGGCCGACCTGGCCTTCGCCTGGGTTGTCGCGGCGCACACAAAATCGAATGCCATTGTCATCGCCGTCGAGGAGGCTGCGGTGGGTGTGGGCGCCGGCGACCAGAGTCGGGTTGGGGCGGCGCAGCGAGCAATCGACAAGGCAGGCGAGCGCACGAATGGCGCCGTAGCTGCCAGCGATGCCTTCTTCCCGTTCCGCGATGGCATCGACGCGTTGGCCGCGGCGGGGATAACGGCGATTATCGAACCGGGTGGGTCTATGCGAGACGACGAGGTCATCGCCGCTGCGGATGAGCATGGCATCGGCCTCGTCTTCACAAGTCGGAGGTACTTCAAGCATTGAGCGCACAGGTTCTGTCGGGTAAAGAGGTTGCGGCCGTTGTTCGCGAGGAGGTCAGGCAGCGGGTAGCGGCGCTCGCCGGGCATGGGCGCAGCGTTGGCCTTGCCACTGTTTTGGTTGGCGAGGATGCTGCTTCTCAGGTCTACGTGCGCGGCAAACACAAGGCCGCGACTGCGGCCGGCATGTTGTCGTACGACCGCACCTTGCCCGCAACCGCATCCCAGGACGAAGTCGAAGACCTCATCCGCGATCTGAATGCCAACGACAAGGTCGACGGGATGATCGTCCAGTTGCCCCTCCCGGACGGCCTCGACGGCAATAGAGCAGTCGAGACGATCGACCCGGACAAGGACGCAGACGGCCTCCACCCGGACTCGCTCGGACGGCTCGTGCTCGATCGGCCGGGACCCCGTCCGGCGACACCAGCCGGCATCATGCGAGTTCTCCAGCACTACGAGATCGAGACGAGCGGCAAGCTCGCCGTCGTCATCGGCCGCTCCTTCCTCGTCGGGCGCCCCATGGTGCTCTTGTTGAGTGCCAAAGGGGTTGATGCCACTGTGATCCAAACCCATTCCCGCACGCCGGACCTCGCCGGCATGTCGCGCGAAGCGGACATCCTGATCGTCGCGATCGGACGCCCCAACTTCGTCGGCGCCGACTTCGTCAAGCCAGGGGCGACCGTGATCGACGTCGGTATCAACCGGACCGAAAACGGACTCGTCGGTGATGTGGACTACGACGCAGTGGCCGATGTTGCCGGGGCGATCACCCCGGTTCCTGGCGGGGTGGGCCCAATGACAATCGCCTCGCTCTTGGAGAACACCGTTGCGGCTGCGGAGCGCAGCGCCGGACTTGTGTGATCGGCCCCTCGCAGGCCGAGCCATGGTCCTACCCCGCTAGCCTGCTTCTGATTTCACCAGGACAGGAGACCAGCCGAACATGGCGACCGCGATCACTATGGGCCCAGATGGGCTCCAGATCCCCAACGACCCCATCATCCCTTTTATCGAAGGTGATGGAATCGGCCCGGACATCTGGGCTGCGTCACAGCGCATCATGGACGCTGCCGTCGAAAAGGCATACGGTGGCGACCGGGCCATTGCCTGGCAAGAGGTGCTTGCGGGCCAGAAGGCGTTTGACCAGACGGGTCAGTGGCTGCCCGAAGAAACTGTCGAGGCCTTCCGCACTTATCTCGTCAGCATCAAGGGGCCACTCACGACCCCGGTTGGTGGCGGTATCCGCAGCCTCAACGTTGCACTCAGGCAAATCCTCGATCTCTATGTGACATTCCGGCCGGTTCGTTGGTACAAGGGGGTGCCCTCTCCGGTCAAACAGCCCGAGCTGGTGGACATGGTCATCTTCCGAGAGGCAACAGAAGATGTATATGCGGGCAAGGAACTCGAGGCCAATAGCGAGGGCGCCAAGGAGCTACTCGATTTCCTGTCCGAAACGTTCGGCTGGGACATCAAGGAAGACAGCGGCCTCGGCATCAAACCCGTCTCCATTTCCGGCAGCAAGCGGCTGATCCGCGCTGCGATCAAGTACGCAGTGGAAGAGGGACGCAAGTCGGTGACGCTTGTCCACAAAGGCAACATCATGAAGTACACCGAAGGCGCCTTCCGCGAGTGGGGCTACGAGCTGGTGAAGGAAGAGTTTGCTGATGTTGCGGTTTCCTGGGAAGACTGCGGCGGCGATCCTGGTGACAAGGTGCTCGTCAAGGACGTCATCGCAGATGCGTTCCTCCAGCAGATCCTCACCCGGCCGGCTGAGTACGACGTCATCGCGACCATGAACCTCAATGGCGACTACATCAGTGACGCGTTGGCCGCTCAGGTTGGCGGCATCGGGATCGCTCCTGGCGCCAATATCAACTACGTCACCGGCCATGGGCTGTTCGAGGCCACCCATGGCACGGCGCCCAAATACACAGGTATGGACAAGGTCAACCCAGGCTCACTCACCCTGTCGGGCGAGATCATGCTGCGCTACATGGGATGGACAGAAGCTGCCGACTTGATCGTCAAGGGACTCGAGGGGGCGATCTCCTCGAAGATCGTGACTTACGACTTTGCCCGACTGATGGACGGCGCCACCGAAGTGAAGACGAGCGAATTCGCCTCGGCCGTAATCGAGAACATGTAATCCAGGAGGCGGAGCGAAATGAGCAAAATCACAGTTGTCGGGGCCGGCAAGTACGGCTCGACCACCGCCCAGCGTCTTGCTGAGGCCGACGTTGCGGACCAGGTCGTCATGACCGACATTGTCGAGGGACTTCCGCAAGGTCTCGCCCTCGACATGAACCAATCCCGTCCAGTCGAGAAGTATCGAACTCTGGTGACGGGCACCAATGACTATGCAGACACGGCGGGCAGCGATGTTGTTGTCATTACTGCCGGGTTGCCTCGCAAGCCTGGGATGACCCGCATGGACCTCCTCGAGGTGAACGCCGGAATCGTCACCGACGTGACCAATAGGCTCATGGAGCACTCTCCTGAGGCGATCCTCGTGGTGGTAACCAATCCGCTCGACCAGATGACGACGCTGGCCGCTGAGGTGTCTGGGCTTCCCCGCAACAAGGTGATGGGCCAGGCCGGCATGCTCGATTCGGCCCGCTTTGCGCACTTCATCGCCGAAAAGACGGGTGCCGACATCCTCGATATCGAGGCCGTCACGCTCGGCAGCCACGGGGCGACAATGGTGCCCGTGCCGTCACTTTGTAAGGTCGGGGGCCGCCCGCTCGCTGACGTTCTCGACGCAGAGACGATTGAGGAATTGGTCGACCGAACCCGCAATGGGGGAGCCGAGATTGTTGGGCTACTCAAGACCGGCAGCGCGTACTACGCCCCGTCGGCGGCTGCCGCGGCAATGGTAAGAGCCATCCTCACCGATTCTGAGGAGACGATGCCGGTGTGTGCATGGACTGAGGGCCAATACGGAATCGATGGCGTCTATCTCGGCGTGCTCGCCAAGCTCGGGGCGTCCGGAGTGACTGAGATCATCGAGGCGCCGCTCACGAACGGGGAGACGGAGGCGCTGCGCGAGGCAGCAGAGGCCGTCAGGGAGAAGGTCGACGACCTCCGTCAGATCGGATCAGGCGGCTAACCGGCTGCAGCCAACTCTGCAGCACTGGCCTCAGCCGCTGCCCGCTGTTTGGCGGCCCTTTGCTGGGCCTGGACAACATCGCGCCGGCGTGCCCACAGCATCACGGCGCCCATGAAGAACACCACGACACCGATGTTGGCTAGGAAGTATCCCCACGTGACCTGGGTGTCGCGGTACTGGCCGGGGATATTGCCCCCCTCTGCTTGCAGGCGCACCAACGTCGAGCGGACGGCGGCTCCGGAGAGACCAATCGCAGTGCCGGCAACGATTGTGGTTGCAATCAACATACGGTTGGCAGCCATGGCAACTTCACGCATCAATGAGACCAAGGCGCCAATGAGGGCCATCAATATGAGAACGGCAACAGGGGCTGCGAATTCACGGCCGTCCCCGAAGATGGCGTTGGAAAGTACGGTTCCGATACCGAGGGCAACCAGTAGCAGCAGAGTCCCGGTTCCCCCCTTGAGCAGTCTCGCTTGAGAAGACCCCGCTCCGTACTGACGTTCGGTGACACGTTGTGCCGCAACGTAAATTGTGTAGCCGATGAGCAGACCGAGGACGATCCCGCCGAGGCCGCCGCCTACGGTCGCAGTCTCTCCGCCCGCGAAAACGACTGTGAATAGAACGGCGGCAACCACAACTCCCGCAACGACTATCAGCGAATTGCGGGGGTCGCGAGTGAACTTCGAACCGATGACGAGGCCCGCCACCAGCAGGGCGGCGCCGATGACGGCAAAGACGACGCCGTGAATCGAGTCCAGGCCTCGCGTCGACCAGGGGTTTACGAGGTAGTTGTTGTCAGGCTTCATCCGGGCGTATTCCCAGAACAGCGACTGCATGACCATGATCGCGCCGCCGAGGGTCAGCAGACGCGCCCAATCACGTTTCAAAGCTCAGTCCTCTTTCCTCCGGCTTCCGCCACTCTACCGATCCGCGCCGTGCCGCGCCCAAAACGCGATTGGCCTTGAGGCACAAGGGTTCTTGCCGCATTTGAGGGGGCCGGGTATGGTTACACGCGTGTAATTCTGACCTGGTGGGCCAAGGGCACACAGGAGGAGGTTTTTTGTGAACAAGGCAGAGCTAGTCGACGCAATCGCCGGAAAGACCGGAGATTCGAAGGCCGGAGCGGGCGCATCGCTTGATGCGACCCTGGAGATCATCGGTTCCGCGCTTTCGCGTGGCGAGAAGGTCCAGTTGACGGGCTTCGGCACGTTCGAGCGCCGCCATCGTGCGGCTCGGATGGGCCGTAACCCCCGCACCGGTGCAGCAGTACCAATTGCAGCGTCGAACGTTCCAGCTTTCAAGGCCGGCAAGGCCCTGAAGGACAAGGTAAACCAGTAGGTAATCGAGTCCGAACCGACTGAAGGGGCGCCCTGCGGGGCGCCTTTTCTACTTGTGGTCGCGGGCGACGCTCAATACTCGGCGTCTACTTCGCTCATTGCGTTCGTCATTTCCGTAATGGCGCCGATATTCAGCATCAGCTTTGCCATTTCCCCGGACACCTTGAGTTTTCCCGTCATGAACGCCATCTGCGTGTTCAATTCGCCTTGGGACATGGCGGCCGCGGTTTCGTAGCTGTTGGTTACCGTGACGTCGCCGTCTTCCAGTTCGCCGAGCCCGACCACAGCCGCATCGTCTGCGATGTTGATGTAGTAGTCGAGATCGCCCCCGTCCGGCATGTCCGTCACCTTGAACTGGAGAGCAAGCTCTTTGCCCGCAATGGCGCCCTGGAAACCGGCGTGGCCGTCAAGCGCCTCCTGAGCAGCAGCTACGTAGTCTTGAGATAGAAATTGAACAGACATCAGGTCCTTTCACGTGAGGAGCCGATTCTATGGGTGTGGAGAACGCCACAATTCAGGCATCAGCAAGCTAGTGATACGTGATACGACCTATCACTTCTGCCCAGAGCGCCTCAGGTCGGCCAGTTGCGCCTTCAGATAATCCCTGTTCATTTGCGCGATGTAGTCCAGCGAGATTCCCTGAGGGCAGGCGCTTTCACACTCGCCGTGGTTGGTGCAGCTCCCGAAGTACTCCTCCATCGTGTCGACCATGGCTGCCGTTCTTGTGAGCCGCTCCGGCTGGCCCTGGGGGAGCAGGTTCAGATGGCCGATCTTTGCCGCCGTGAACAGCTGCGCCGCGCTATTGGGACATGCTGCGACGCAAGCACCACATCCGATGCAGGCTGCAGCGTCAAAGGCGGCGTCCACCGCCTCCTTGGGTACGGGTGTGAGGTTGGCGTCTGGGGCCGAACCGGTGTCAACGCTGATGTACCCGCCTGCTTCGACAATGCGGTCGAATGCGCTGCGATCCACGACCAGGTCCTTGATGACCGGGAATGCCAACGCCCGCCACGGTTCGATGACGATCGTGTCTCCGTTGTTGAACTTCCGCATGTGGAGTTGGCACGTGGCGGTGCCTTGCTGTGGTCCATGCGGCTGGCCGTTGATCATCAAGCCGCAAGTTCCACAGATGCCTTCGCGGCAGTCGTGGTCGAAGGCGATCGGCTCTTCGCCCGCCATGGTCAACTCTTCGTTGACGATGTCGAGCATTTCAAGGAAGGAGGCCTCCTCGCTGATGCCCTTGGCGTCGTACTCTTTGAAGCCACCTGGGCCTGCGGCACCTCCCTGGCGCCAAACTCGAAGCTTGAGGTCCATTACTTGTAGCTCCTTTGGGCAAGCTTGACGTATTCAAATTCGAGAGGTTCGGCGTGTTTCGTCGCCGGGCCGCCCCGCTGATACTCCCAGGCAGAGACGTGGCTGAAGTTGACGTCGTCGCGTTTCGCTTCGCCCTCTTCCGTCTGATACTCGACGCGGAAGTGGCCCCCTGCCGACTCCTCACGATCCAGTGCGTCCTGGCACATAAGCTCTGCTAGTTCGAAGAAGTCGCTCACCCGCCCGGCGTTCTCTAGGGCTTGGTTGAGATCGTCGGCCTCACCCAGCACCCGGACGTCCTTGTCGTACTCCTCGCGCAGAGCCGGAATCTCGCTCAAGGCTTTCTCCAGGCCGGGTCGGCTCCGAGCCATGCCGCAATGCTCGAGCATGATCTTGCCGAGCTCCCGGTGGAACCACTCGACTGAGCGGCTGCCCTTGGTATCAAGCAACTTGCGAGTGTGATCGCTCACCGCCTGCTCCGCCTCGACGAACACAGGATCGGTGGTCGGTACCGGCGTGGTGTTGAGGAAGTCGGCCAAGTAATCCCCAATTGTGTAAGGGAGCACGAAGTATCCGTCGGCAAGTCCTTGCATCAGCGCCGAGGCGCCCAGCCGGTTGGCCCCGTGATCGGAGAAGTTCGCCTCACCAATGGAATACAACCCTGGGATGTTGGTCATCAGGTTGTAGTCAACCCACAGCCCGCCCATTGTGTAGTGGGGCGCCGGGTAGATCCGCATCGGCACTTGGTAGGGGTTCTCGTCGGTGATCCTTTGGTACATCTCGAAGAGGTTTCCGTAACGCTCCTGGATGGTGTCTTTTCCGAGCCGGCTGATCGAGTCTGCAAAGTCCAGGTAGACCCCGTTCTTGAGGGGGCCAACGCCCTTTTCCTGCTCGATCATCCGCATCGCAGCGCGGCTGGAAACATCGCGGGGCGCCAGGTTGCCGAACGACGGGTAGATCCGCTCCAGGTAGTAGTCCCGCTCGTCTTCGGGGATCTGGGTTGCTGGTCGGGTGTCGTCGGCCGTCTTCGACACCCAGATCCGGCCATCGTTGCGCAGTGACTCGGACATGAGCGTGAGTTTCGACTGGAACTCGTCAGATGCCGGGATGCAAGTGGGATGGATCTGGGTGTAACACGGGTTGGCGAACAGGGCGCCCTTGCGATGGGCGCGCCACGCTGCCGTGACGTTGCATGTCATGGCGTTCGTGGACAGGTAGTACACGTTGCTGTAGCCGCCCGTGGCCAACACGACTGCATGGGCCGAGTGGCTGGCAACTTCGCCTGTGGTGAGGTCACGCGTCACGATCCCTGCGGCCCGGCCGTCCTTCATGACGACCTCGAGCATCTCAGACCGAGTGTGGAGCTTGACAGTCCCAAGGCCTACCTGGCGGGCCAGTGCCTGGTATGCGCCGAGCAGCAATTGCTGTCCGGTCTGTCCCCTCGCATAGAAGGTCCGCGACACTTGGGCACCGCCGAACGAGCGATTGTCCAGTAGGCCGCCATAGTCGCGGGCAAATGGAACACCCTGAGCTGTCGCCTGGTCGATGATTTCGTTGGACACCTGGGCGAGTCGATAGACGTTGGCTTCACGGGAGCGGTAGTCGCCGCCCTTGACGGTGTCGTAAAACAGGCGGTGGATGCTGTCGCCGTCGTTTGGGTAGTTCTTGGCTGCGTTGATACCGCCCTGTGCCGCAATGCTGTGCGCCCGTCGGGCCGTGTCGTGGAACGTGAAGGCTTCCACCTCGTAGCCCAGCTCGGCGAGGGTTGCAGCGGCAGACGCACCTGCCAGGCCGGTACCAACCACGATGACCTTGTACTTGCGTTTGTTGGCTGGGTTGACCAGGCGGATCGAAAAACGGTGGTTGTCCCACTTTTCTGCGATGTCGCCAGCCGGGACCTTTGAGTCGAGAGTGATCGTCATTGCACGCCCCCCTAGTGAATGATGCCGAACAGGATTCCGAACGGCACCGTCAGGTAGCCGATCGCGACTATGCCGGCGAGGGCTGTCGCGAAGTTGCGTCGCCAATGGTTGAAGCGAGCGTTGTTGATGCCGACGCTTTGGAAGAGGCTCCAGGCGCCGTGCCAGATGTGTAGCGCAAGAGCGCCTTGCGCAGTGAGATAGATGAGGAACACCGGCCAGCGCTCAAGGCTGGCAATGAGGTTGGCGTAGACCTCGCCGCGCACGTAGTCGGGGTTGATAGCTCCAACTCCCCAAGTGAGATCCGCCAGGTGCCAGACGATGAACAACAAGATGATGATGCCGGTCCAGCGCATTGTCCTGCTGGCGTAGTTGGCGGCGAGGTAGTTGCGGTCCTCGTAACCAACAGCACCGCGAGCTTTTTGGTTGCTGCGAGATAGGGCCCAAGCGGCATGGAGGTGTCCGGCGAGGGCCGCCAGTAGACCTAGGCGCCCAATCCACAGTAGGAAGGTCTTCGGAGCGATGGGCTCGCCGATTTCGCGCAGGCCTTCGGCGTAGTGGTTGAGCTGATCCGATCCCTCGAATGCATGGAGGTTGCCCAGCATGTGGAACACGATGAAGCCGAGCCCGACCACGCCCGTGATAGCCATCACGTACTTTTTGCCGACATCTGATTGGTAGAACCGGATGGGCCAGGGGAGTGGCCGCTTCGCTTTCGCAGGGGACTCGTTCTTCGATCCCGTGGCCGTCACTGCAGTCCTTTCGAGGGTCGGCGTTGCTCGGTTCCACATTATGCAGGTTGGCGCTCGCGCAGTGCGAATTGGCCACCCGTGCGTAGGTCGCTGGGCCTGTATTCGCGAAAAACCGTGATATTTCAAGGGTTTCAGGTTGACAGCCGCGCGCCCGCTTGCAAGAATCACAAAGTTGTAATTACAACCGTGTAGGAGATAAACGTGTTCAGCCAATTGCTCGAGGTCCTCAGTACGCAGGAACTCGCTTGGCAGGACTTGGCTAATTGCCGTGGTGCGGACCCAGATCTGTTCTTCCCAGAGCGGGGCGCATCGACCAGGACGGCTAAGTCGATCTGTCGGGAATGCTCAGTTCAGGCGGACTGTCTCGAGTTCGCCATCGTCAGCAGCGAGAAGTTCGGCATCTGGGGAGGGATGTCGGAACGGGAGCGCCGCAAGATCAGACGACAGCGTGCCCTCGATGCGCAACGGCGCAAGGTGTCCTAGACCAGTATCCGGTATTTATAGCCGGTATCCGGAAAAGAGGCGCTTCGTTTTCTCGGAGATGGCCTAGGGCATCTAGCCTTAGGGTTGCTCTGAGAGATTTGAGGAGGAGCCTTGTTGCCGGTAGTCGTTGTCATCGCGATCGTGGTGCTGGTCGCCATCGTTCTATATCTCCGCAGCCGCAGTGGGGGAATACCCACACGGTCGGTCGCAGGTGCGATCGCCACCGACGCACCCGCACTGCACGACGTCGACTTCAAGGTCGAGGGCAAGACCGCTCACGTGTACTTCGATACGAAGATCCCGGCGGCAGGCGCGGATGCGGTTCTCAAGGCCCTGATGGGTCGCGAAGCCATGCGAGTCTTCCACGAGAAGGCCAACCATTTGCCGGTTGAGGAGGTCAAACGTGTAACGGCCCACGGCAAGCGGGACGGCGCCGCAGTGGCGGTGACGACTGTTGACGTTGTGTCTCCGGCGGAAATGGACCACATGGATGTCCCAAGCGCCGACGACGTCGTGCGGGCCCGCAGCGTGGCGACTGACGACCCTTTGGCTGCGGTCCACGCGATGGAATTCGGTCGCAGTAGTGGCTACCGAGGCGGCACGGATGACCTGCCACCCCTGTCCAAGGAGCTCTCGATTCCGGCCAAGGTGATCGAGTCGGTCGCAGGGCCGAGTGGCACCGTCGTCGGAATGAGCCTCCAAGATTTCATCTCCGGCCTCCTCCGCACCGCCGGCTACGACGTTGCGGTGTCCGCGGACGGCACGGGCACAGCTCGCAAGAGCGGAAAGACCACGTTTGTGCAATTCGTGGATCATGCCCCCGGTTCTCACCCGGAGCTCGACGAGGGATCAGTCGACGCTTTTGTGATGAAGTTCATGTCTTCCGGTGCCGACCGCGGCATGCTCTTCACCCCGAAGTTCGGCCCTTATGTCATCTACGAGAAGGAACGCCGCAACGACAAGGTCAAGTACATGACCAGAGAACGGTTGCAAGCGTTCGTGGATTCAGTAGCGATGGGGTAGGAGCACGTATCCGGTATCCGGTATCCCGTATCCGGTACGGGCTACTGGATACCGGATACCGGATACCGGATACCGTCCTCGCCCATTGACAGCCAACCTCCCAATCACCGCTAGAGTCCCCATATGGGCTCTCTTGGTTGGCCGGAACTTCTGATAATCGTTGCAGTCGTTGTGCTGCTGTTCGGAGCGCGCAAGCTTCCCGATCTCGCTCGGTCTATGGGCGCATCGGCGAAGGAGTTCCGCAAGGGGCTCGAAGAGGGCGCTTCCGAAGACGAAGACGAAGCTTCGAGCTAAACCCTCATTTAGCGGGAACCTCCGTTCCGTGACCGTCGTTAAATCCCTAGGAGTTGGGGAGTAATGGCTGAAGACCGCGTCCCTACATGGGAAGACGTAGCAAGACGGTATGGGCGGAAGATCTACACTTTCGCGTATCGCCTCACCGGGAATCCAGACGACGCGTCTGATCTCGTCCAAGAGGTGCTACTGCGAGTACGCAAAGGCTTGGCTAACTACACGCCCGGCTCGTTCGAAGGTTGGTTGTGGCGAATCACTCGCAATGCCTTCCTCGACGAAGTCCGCAAGAAGAAGCGGCGCCCAACCACACAGCTGCCTGAAGACGACCGGGCCATCGTCGGCTCGACTCCATCTCCAGACGAAGTTCTCGCCTCTGTGCGCCTATCGGATGACGTCCAGGCAGCTCTCCTCAAGATCCCGCTCGAGTTTCGAGAGTGCGTCGTGCTTTGCGACGTTGTCGGGCTCAGCTACGAGGAGATCTCGAGCGCGATCGACGCGCCGGTGGGTACCGTCCGCAGCCGCATCCATCGCGGGCGCAAGCAGCTTCGGGGGTTGTTGACATGGCCGATGTGAACCACACCCACGAGATCGACGTGTCCACCCATATCGACGCAGACGTGGAATGCACGATCGGGGAGCTGCTGTCTGCCTATCTGGACGGCGAGCTACGCGTTGGTGAGCTCGATCTCGTCGTCAGTCACCTCAACGACTGTCTGGAGTGCATTGCGGAATTCCACGACCTGAAGGAAGCCAGGGCCGCAGTTCGCATGATGCCGATGCTGCAAGTCCCCGAGAGCGCGATGCCGGCCGCCCACTACGGGCCCGAACTCTCCGCATTTCTCGACGGCGAGCTGACAGCCGACGAGCAACAAATGATCGTCAAACATCTGCAGACGTGCACCGACTGCCTGCTCGAGCTGCAGGATCTCGATGGCGCCCGCACGGCCATTCGCTCTCTGCCGGGGCTCGAGCCACCGACACCCATCGCCCCTCGGCTACCGGTGCATCATCAGCGCACATCGCTCAGGCGGCTCGGCGTTGCTGCGGCCGCAGTCATCGGTGCGATCTTGATCACATTCAATATGGCGTCCTCGGGACCCGAGCCGACCGCAGTCGACCTCGACCAGCTCGCCGATCAGCACAACGTCCGGCTGTCAGTCGAAGACGGTGTGAGCGGTGTCCCGGTCAATGCGCCCGGAGCTACGCCATGAAGCGACTCATCCTGATTTCGGGACTCGCGACTGCTCTGCTCGCAATGCAGCTCGGCACGGCGACGGCCGATGAGCTGGCCGAGCTCGTCGAGGCTGCCGCCGAAGCCGATTATTCAGGCCGACAAATCGTCGTGACATTCCTCGATGGTGAAACGATGCTCGAGATCGTTGATGTTGAGCATGCCGGCTCGCTGATGATGGTCGGGAACTCGCAGGGCCAGGCGCTCTTCGGTGACGGCAAGCTGTCCGGTGTTGACGGCGGTCTAACCGTCTCCACATGGAACGCCGCCCAAATGTCCGACAAGTATTCGATCGGCGCCGCGGCTGCGATCCGGCGCCTCGACCGGCAGGCCACCGCCATCGACATCATCGAGAACGGCGAGCTCCGGATGCGGCGGGTGTTCGACGACGCCACGGGCACGCCGCTGGTCACGGAGATCTACGGCGGCGACGGCAAGCTCTTCCGGTTGACTTCGATGCTCGAGGTCAACGGGCTTCCGGCCCAGCTCTACGGGGGCTCCAACCACGATGCCGGCGAGTACGAAGTGCTGCTGCCGACAACCGGGCATAACCTCCCAACCGGCGCCGCCGGGTACTTCTTGGCCGACGCGTATGCAGCACCCGATGACAGCTTGCAGGGCTTCTATTCGGACGGGCTGTTCTCGTTCTCGTTGTTCCAGATCGAAGGTCGAGCCGATTCCGACCGCTTTGACGACTCCACCGCCCTCGAGTTCGACAATCGCCGTTACGAGCGGCTGGTGAACCCTGGTGAGATGTGGGTCACCTGGCAGTCCACAGGCAGCACCTACATCCTTGTAGGAGATCTTCCACCTGACCACCTCGAACAGGTGCTCGAAGAGCTGCCCAAGCCGGGCTCGCGGAATCTGTTTTCACGGCTGTGGAACGGGTTGTTCGGCTGAATACCGATCAAATCAGGATTTGATCGATATTCAGCCGAACAAGGGTATCCGGTAGCACGTATCCGGTATCCGGTACTGCCGTGGTTCCCCAACGCTGTGATTGACAACCGCTTGGCTTTGATTGACCGCTGTTGCGAAGCACTCTGGAGTTCGGTGAGGGCAGTCCGGATACTGGATACCGGCGCTTTGCGCCTAGCTATAACGCCCGATCTCGCGGCGCGCGAGGACCATGTTGTGGACTTCGTCCGGGCCGTCTGCGATGCGCAGAGTGCGGGCGCCCGCCCACATTCGGGCGAGGGGAGTGTCGTCGCTGACACCCATGCCGCCATGGGTCTGGATGGCTTTGTCGAGCACCCAGAGCGCCATGTTGGGTACGACGACCTTGATCGCGGAGATTTCGGTGCGGGCCGCCCTGTTGCCGACGGTGTCGATCATCCATGCTGTCTTGAGGACGAGCAGCCGGGCCTGCTCGATCCGATAACGGGCCTCGGCGATCCAGTCGCGCACGACACCCTGATCTGACACCGGGCCGCCAAAGGCCGTTCGCGCTATGGCGCGCTCGACCATGAGATCGAAGCCGCGCTCTGCCATGCCTATCAGTCGCATGCAATGATGAATGCGGCCCGGGCCAAGCCGCGCCTGGGCGATCATGTATCCGTCTCCCTCGCCTGCGATCAGGTTGGAAGCGGGAACTCGCACGTTGTCGTAGCGCACCTCCGGGTGTCCGCCGCGGTCGTGGTAGCCGAACACCGGTAGATCGCGCACGATGCTGACTCCGGGAGCATCCATCGGCACCAGGATCATGCTGTAGCGCCCTTTGGGATCGGCGTCGGGGTTGGTGACGCCCATGAAGATGCAAATCGAGGCCGTCGTCGCTCCGCTCGACCACCATTTTGTGCCGTTGATCACGTACTCGTCGCCATCGCGCTCGATCCGAGCTTCGAGATTACGCGGATCGGAGCTGGCGACGGCCGGCTCCGTCATACCGAAGCAAGACCGAATCTCTCCCTCGAGCAGGGGCACCAGCCAACGCTGCTGTTGCTCCTCCGTGCCGAACGTGGTGAGCACTTCCATGTTCCCCGTGTCGGGCGCAGCGCAATTCGTGGCCTCTGGCGCCAGCCAAACGGAGCGGCCCATGATTTCAGCGAGGGGCGCATAGTCGGCGTTGGCCAGGCCGACGCCCCATTCGTCGTCAGGCAGGAATAGGTTCCATAGACCCGCGTCTCTTGCCTTTGTTTTCAAGGCTGCCAACACGTCCGTCAGGGCACCGGGATCGCCTTTGGCTTCGAGCTCGGCGAAATGGGAATCCTCGGCGGGGTACACATGCTCGTCCATGAAGGCGAGCAATTGAGTGCGCAATTCCTCGCACCTTGGCGAATACGAAAAGTCGATCTCGGGCCTCCCTCGTCAGGAAGCCACGCTACCTAGCTTTCGTCCCTCAGCGCTACGTGGGTGGCGCCGGGGAACTCAGCAGCTACCGGCTGGAGCCCCCTGCCGGCTAGATCGCGGCGAGCGCCTTGGTGTACTCGTCGAACTCGCGGCCGATGCCGAGCGACTCTGTTGAGATGATCGACCGGACCACACCTTCCTCATCGAGGACGTACGTATGGCGGTTGGCGGCTCCAACCTTCTCGTTGAAGGCTCCGTATGCCTTGGCGGTCTCGCCGTGTGGCCAGTAGTCGCTGAGCACGCTGAACCCGAAGTGGTTCGCCTCGGCCCAAGCCTTGATGGTGGGCACAGCATGAACGGTGATGGCGACGACATTGGCATCCATGTGGCCCAGATCGGAGAGGTTGTCTCGAATCATGCACAGCTCGCCCTCGCATATGCCCGTGAACGGAAACGGGATGAATACGATGAGCGACTTGCGCCCCTTGAGGGCAGCGACGCTGACCATTTCCCGATCCTGGTTGGGAAGTTCGAAGGCCGGGGCGGCATCACCGATTTGAAGGGACATGGGTGGGACTCCTTTGTTGAATACGTGGCGCTGAGTACGTGGTACTAGGCGTCTGTCGGGTCGAGCGGGTCAAGCAAGACCCGGGCGGCCCAACCGACGGCATCATCGATCTCATCGATTGTCGGCAGATTGTCTGGAGTCTCCCACACCTTGTCGAGGGCATCGTCGCCCCAGCGACGAACGACCTCAGTGCAGAACTCTGCAGCGTTGCGGGCGCGGTGGCGCTGCAGATCGAGTCCGGCGAGCTGTTGGAGCAATTCGGCGCCCTGGTGCGGTTCGGCGCGGCGCCTGGCGGCGGCCTCGGCCAACTGCTCGAGCTGGGGAAGTGTGTCGGCGGCTGCTCGGGCCACCACGTAGTCGCCGAAGCCTTCGGTCATTGCGATCATCGCCTGGAGTTGGTGAAGCCGCTGCGGGTCCGACTTCATGCCGAGCAGGTTGGCGACAGCGTCCGGTCCGTCCAGCATTCCCTCCAGCGCCGATGGGTCCTGAATCGAGCCGAGCATGTCCTGCATGGCGGACGGATCGAATTCGAGGCCGGCGAAGAAGTCGTCGACCGCCCGGATCAGGGCCCCGCGGAACCAGTCACGATCGAGAATGGCATGGTGTACGACCTCGCGGATCACGGCCCACATTCGTACTTGATGGCCATCGAGGTTGTTTTCGAATGCGAACGCTTCGACGTTCGGCACGATCAGATAGCGATCGGCGTGGTCGAGGGCCGGTAGACCGGCGTCAAACTGGCCGAGCGACCGTTGCGACATGAACCCGACCATCGAACCGGCTTGCATGCCCAACAAGGCAGGGCCGAGTGCAGCCATTGGCGAGGCGCCGACATCGCCGGACAGCTTCATAGCAAGCGGTTCGAGCAAGTAGCGGAAGCTCTGCGTGTTCTCCTTCGCCCAAGTGGTGCGGTCAACCGGATGTAGCGGTGCTGCGGAAGGCACCGCGAGCCCGGGCATGTCGGCTACGAGCAGCTCGGCGGCAAGGGTTAGCTCGGAGTACTCCTCGGCAATGCCCGGCTCGATCGGCTCAGGCGTGCCGGCGACGGACTTGATCACTTCACCGGCCAGCTTCCAGTTCACCGGTCCAGGTGACTGCAGCAGCTCGAAGAGCCGGTCAAAGATGCTGTCTTCCACTAAAGCCCTTCTGGGCGCTGCCCGAGCACGACCGTGAACGTCAGAGTCTCACCGTCTCGGTCGACAATGAGTTCGATTTCGTCTCCGACCCGCGAGCCCCGAATACCGTTGATCAGGTCGTTGATCGTCCGAACCTGGTTGCCATTCCACTCGACGATGACGTCGTCGACATCGAGACCTGCGTCCTGCGCCGCCGATGGAGTGTTGGCAAATTCTGCGACTATTGCGCCGGCCGGCACGGCGGCGCCGTCATCCTGGATGATGAAATTGGTGCGTAGCGATACTCCAAGGAATGCGTGGGCGACTTCCCCGGTGTCGATGATCTGGCCGGCGATGCGCCGCACCACCTCGACGGGAGTCGCAAAGCCGATGCCTTCTGCACCGGATTCGCTGACGCCAATGGCCGTTGTGATGCCGATCAGCTTGCCTTCTGCATCGACCAGTGCGCCGCCGCTCGACCCGTTGGTGATTGGGGCATCCGTCTGCAGCATGCCGAATAGGGGTGTTGCATCACCGGTGTTCACCTCGCGGTCGAACGCGGAGACGACGCCCACGGTGAGCGAAGCTCCACCCTCGAGCCCGAGCGGGTTGCCGACTGCGATCGCACGATCCCCGATACGCAATCCGGTCGTCGAACCCAGTTCGATGGGCTCCAGGCCGTTGGCTTGGATCTTGAGGACTGCGATATCTGTGAGCTCGTCTGAGCCGACGATCGTTGCCTCGTAGATGCGGCCGTCCTGGAGGATGACGCGGCTTGTCTCGGCGCCCGCGACTACATGGTGATTGGTCAAGATCAACCCGTCGACTGAGAACACGACTCCAGACCCCGAGCCGAACGGGGCAAAGTCGCTGACTGCATCGCCGGTCCCGACCTCAATGGTGACAATGGAAGGCACTACTTTCTGCCCCACGGCAGTAGCCACGCTCTCGGAACCTTCGGGAGCGATGACTTCGCGCACAATCACCGTCTCAGGGGGAGCGGTTACGGCGGCTGCCGGCGCCGCCGTCGTCGTGCTGGGAACAGGGTCTTCGTCGAAGGTACCGCCAATCGCGAGACCTCCAAGCACGAGCAGCGCGCCGAGCAAACCGCTGGCGACGGCGAGGAGAGCCATCGGCCACGGTCGTGGTTGCTTTGCTTCGGCCGGATTTGCTGCGTAGTAAGGGCGGGTGGGCTCGCGGCGCGGCGGCGCGTCTGCAAATGGTTGGGACGATTCCGTCATGAACGACTCGAGCGGCCTGACCGCTCGTTCAATTGGCGGCGACGGTCGGTATGAGGCGACGGTCGTATCGGCAACTTGCTCAGTGGTCGGGGGTGGCTCCGCCATCTCCATGGCATATGGGGAAACGGTCACTTCTGGCTGTACGGGATCTGCATCGGCAGGAGCTGCAGTGGACATCGGCTCGCCAGGGGTTTCGAAACCAGAGGTGAAGACCGAAGATGGCGCAGGCGCGACCGACTCTGCCCCGACCCGGGCCGCCGCTTCCGCCTCGAAGCTGTCTTTGCTGATGTCGTCCGCAGCCACGTGACGAAACGGATCGGCTAGTCCGTTCTGGTCCGTCGCATCGGATTCGTCGATAGAGTCACTCACGGAATCGTTCCTTAATGGCCGCTGTGTAGTCGAAATGTCTACGTAGCAAACGCCGCTCGCATATGAGCAAGCTAAGAGGATTGTATGGCGACTTCAGCGCAACCTGAGCCCGAGCTATTCCGCTGGGTCGAAGTCTCGGCGACGCCATTGGACGTGGCTGCCGCATCTGAGTTCGTCGGCACACCGAAAAGTGGTGCAGCCGTGGTCTTTCTCGGCACGGTTCGCAACCATGCCCCCGGCAAGAGCGATATCTCGCATCTCGAGTACGAGGCGTACGACGGCGTGGTCGAATCCAAGATCCATGAGGTCGTCGAGGAGGCTTTGGCCAAGTGGCCGTTACACCGGGTGGCCGCTCTGCACCGCGTCGGCGACCTCGCAGTTGGTGAGATCAGCGTCATCGCTGCCGCCAGCTCATCGCACCGCAACGATGCCTTCGAAGGGGCTCGCTACATCATTGATGAGCTGAAGAAGCGCGCCCCGATCTGGAAGAAGGAACACTGGCCCGGCGGCGCCGAATGGGTCCGCGAAGACCTGGAGCACAAGGACACGTAGCGCCTGGTGGACCTGACGTTCGCAACAGCCGTTGACCAACTCCGGATGCTCCGCCGTGGCCGGATTTCCGCTCGCGAGCTTCTCGACCAACACCTTGCGCGTATCGAGTTGGTAAACCCGCAGATCAACGCCATCGTCACGCTCGTTCCCGACATCGCCATCGAAATGGCTCGGGCGGCAGACCAACGTCACGCCAGGGGAGTCGTTGCGGGGCCGCTCGATGGGCTTCCCATCGCGCACAAGGACCTCGTTGCCACCGCCGGGATCCGCACCACTTCCGGCTCGCCCCTGTACGCAGATCACGTCCCTGCTGAGAACGCGTTGATCATCGACCGCATCCAGGCTGGGGGGGCGGTCACTGTCGGCAAGACCAATACGCCCGAATTCGGTGCAGGCAGCCAGACGTTCAACCCGCTCTTTGGCGCCACCCGCAACCCATACGATTTGAAGCGCACGGTGGGAGGCTCCAGCGGAGGAGCGGCGGCGGCCCTGGCAGCGGGCATGATTCCGATCGCCGACGGCAGCGATATGGGTGGCTCGTTGCGTAACCCGGCAGCGTTCTGCAACGTGGTGGGCTTTCGAGTCTCGCCCGGGAGAGTTCCCTCGTATCCGAAGGAGGCCGCGTGGTCCCATCTTTCGGTGGAAGGGCCTATGGCGCGCACCGTGGACGATGTTGCGCTTCTTCTCCAGGCAATGGCCGGCCCAGATGCACGCAGCCCGATCAGCTTGGACGAACCCGGAGCGATGTTTGCCGACGTGGCGGTCGAACGGCGAGCAATACGGGTGGCGTGGTCGCCCGACCTTGGAGGCCTGCCGGTGGCTCGAGAAGTGAGATCCGCACTCGCTGGGGTGCCCGCCATCTTCTCTGGCCTGGGTTGGGAAGTTGTAGAGGCGACCCCTGATCTTTCGGACGCTCGGGAGATCTTCCACGTGCTGCGGGCGTGGGCTTTCGAGCTGGGACACGGCCCCATATATGACCAGCAGCCCGAATCCCTGAAGGACACCATTCGGTGGAACGTAGAGGAAGCGCGGCGCCGGTCACTCGTCGATCATGTCAACGCGTACCGCAAACACACCGCGCTGTATCACCGGGTCCGGGAGTTCTTCGACGTCTACGACGTTCTGGCGTTGCCGACGGTACAGGTGGCGCCATTCCCCCTCGAAATCGATTGGGTTCGCGAAATCGAAGGAGAGCCGATGGAGACCTACATCGACTGGATGCGATCTTGTACGGATGTCACCGTCATGGGTTGTCCCGCTATTTCAGTGCCCGGTGGATTCACGCCCGATGGCCTACCTATTGGGCTGCAGCTCGTCGGGAGGCCGCGCCGCGACTTGGAATTGCTCGGCATCGCCAAGGCCTACGAACTCGCAACCCAACACTGGAAGACTGGGCCGACGGCCGTATGAGCCGCTAGTGGCCGTAGACCATCTCGGCCGCCTCCCGCACCATGGGGTTTCGATCGGCCGTAGCCGCAGTGATGGCGGCCTCTACTTGCGGTCCGTCGAACACAGAAAGCGCTACGACGCTGCGGCGGCGCACTTGGGGGGGTCCCGACGCAACGAGGTCGAGAAGCAGGGGCACGGCGCGGTCGTCGCCTATGGCGCCCAGCGCAGCCACCGCGGCTTCCCGAACCAGCTTCTCCGGATCTGCATTGGCCGCGGCCATGAGCCATTCGACTGCCCGGGTGTCCTCGAGCTCACCCAGTCCGGTCGCCACCGCCTCTCGAACGATGCCTTCGTGGTCGGTCCCGGCTTTGATGAGAGCATCGAAGGCCGTTGAGCCGACCTGGCTGAGGACTTCGGCAGCTTCAGCGCGCACCCGAGCATCGTCGTCACCGTCAAGCGCGCGCCGCAACGCAGCGACCGCTTCTACTCCCAACCGCCCGGAGCACGCCGAAACGGCGAGACGACGTACCTTGGGATCCGAGTCCTCGATGAACTCGAGCGGTGCTACGACGAGCCTGTGCAGGTCTGCCATCAGCACGATCGTAGGGCGCCGCAGTTCCTTGCACGGTATCGGTTCGCGCCGTTATCGTTGCGGCGAACGAACGCTCGTTCGTTTCTATTTGGGGAGCGATGACAACCCGCAGCCGCGAAGATGTAGTGCAGGCCGCCGGACGTCTATTCGCGCTCCGGGGTTTCCACGGCACGTCCATGCGGGATCTAGGCGACGAGCTCGGACTACTCGGTTCTTCGCTCTACAGCCATGTCGAAAGCAAGGAACAGCTCCTGGTAGAGGTAATCCAGCGTGGTGCAGTTCTCTTCCAGAGTCTCGCCGATGAGGTTTCTGCCGGTGGCGGCGCTCCTGAGAAGAAAGTGGCCGATCTCGTGCGCGGTCACGCCGCAATCATCACATCGCACCAAGACATGAGTGCCACCTTCCTCAACGAGGCGCGCTTTCTACCGGATCGGGAGCGCCGTGCCATCGTCGATATGCGTGACCGCTACGAGTCGACGGTGCGGGGTCTCATCTCCGAAGCGATTGGGAACGGGCCTTTCCGTGATCAGGACCCTGCCTTGGCGACAATCATGGCGCTGTCTGTCCTGAACGCTCTCACGCGGTGGTTCCGCGCCGACGGCCGACAGAGCGCCGAGGAGATTGCCGAGGCCATGGTCGAATTCATAATCGAGGGTTTGAAGTGACGGCGCTGGCGACAAGCGCTGCGGTAGCAGTCCTCGGGTCGGGAACGATGGGTCGGGGCATCGCCAGAATCGCAGCTGGTGCCGGGCACGACGTGTTCCTCTTCGACATCGACGCCGCTGCCCTCGAATCGGCGGAAACCGACATCAAGCGCTATCTGGATCGTGACGTCGAGAAGGGCAGGCTCGAAGCAGCTTCCGCAGATGAGATCGCAGGCCGGATCGTGTATACGGGCGACCTGTCTCAGTTGGCGCGGGCCTCTCTGGTGATCGAGGCCATTGTCGAGGACGTCGAAGCCAAGGTCGCACTGCTGCGCCAAGTCGAGTCGCACACAGACGCGGCCACAATCATCGCCACCAACACCTCTTCGCTATCTGTCACCGCGATCGCAGCAGGCTTGGATCGGCCCGGCCAAGTCGCCGGCATGCACTTCTTCAATCCGGCCCCCGTCATGCCACTCGTGGAAATCGTTACTGGGGCAGCCTCGGATGCGTCGACGGTGGCGATGCTGACCGCAACGGCGCAGGCTTGGGGCAAGACCCCGGTGCAGGCTGCCTCGACGCCAGGTTTCATCGTCAATCGAGTTGCCCGGCCCTTTTACGGTGAGGCGCTGCGGATCGTCGAGGAGGGGCTGGCATCCGCTCGTGAGCTGGACGAGATCGTCGTCGGGGCAGGTGGTTTCCGTATGGGACCCTTTGCCTTGATGGATCTAGTCGGTCTCGATGTCAACCTTGCGGTGTCGAGATCCGTCTATGAGCAGACGTTTCACGATCCCCGTTTCGCGCCGAATCAGATTCAGCAGCAACTCGTCGATGCGGGTCGGCTTGGTCGCAAGACCGGAAGCGGCTTCTACGACTACTCCGGCGAAGCCGATGATGCTGAGCCGCGCACGGCGACACCCTCGGGTGATGTCACCAGCGTCATCGTTCACGGCGACAAGACCGCCACTAGGGGACTTGTCTCGCGGCTGACCGATGCCGGAGTGAGAACTTCGCTGGGTTTCGGCCCTGCTCCTGGTGTGGCGCTCGGCGCCACGCTGCTGTGGCCGAGCAACGGTCGGCCGGTGAGCGCTATCGACCCGCTCGTTCCGGACCAGAAGATCGTTGCCGTCGACGACTGTGTCGACTGGTCTAGTGCCTCAGTAGTAGCCATCGCCGGTGGCGGAGCGGAAGCCTTGGGTGACGCGGCCGCAATATTGGCCGCGGCCGGCCTCGAGGCCCGCGTCGTCGGCGACGGGCCCGGACTCGTGATGCTGCGCATCTTGTGCCAGCTCGCCTCAGTGGCTGCGGATGCGGTGCTCAAGGGTGTGGCCATCGCAGCTGACATCGATACGGCAATGCGCCTCGGCACCAACTACCCGATCGGACCTCTCGAGTGGGCCGACCGGGTCGGGGTCGGCAGGGTCGTCGGGGTGCTGGACAACATTGCCGACTACTACGGCGAACCCCGGTACCGACCGAGCCCGCTGCTGCGCAGAACGGCGGAATTGGATTCCAAACTCGGTTTGGCATTGTGACACAAGCGTTCATCTGCGACGCGGTGCGTACCCCGATCGGTCGGTACGGTGGGGCGCTGGCCGGCGTGCGTCCGGACGATCTAGCGGCGCATGTGATTCGCGAGCTGGTCGCCCGCCACGATTCCGTGGATTGGGAGCGGACGGACGACGTGCTGCTCGGCGGAGCCAATCAGGCCGGCGAGGACAATCGCAATGTGGCCCGTATGGCGCTGCTCCTTGCCGGCATGGGCGTTGCCGTGCCTGGAGCCACCATCAACCGGCTGTGCGGCAGCGGGATGGACGCGATCGGGCAGGCGGCGCGCGCCATCAAGACAGGCGAAGCCGACTTGATCATTGCCGGGGGCGTGGAGTCAATGTCGCGAGCTCCCAAGGTGATCGCCAAGGCGGAGACGGCGTTCTCACGAGCGGCCGAGATCTACGACACGACGATCGGGTGGCGCTTCGTCAATCCTGCAATGGAGGAGCGCTTCGGCCGCGACGAGATGTACCAAACCGCTCAGAATGTTGCCGATGAGTTCGCCACATCGCGAGAGGACCAGGACGCCTTTGCGCTCCGCAGCCAGGAGCGGGCCCTAGCTGCGATCAAGAGGGGCCGTCTTGCGAAAGAGATCGTCGCGGTGCCTGTGCCGCAGAAACGCAGTGACCCGGTTCTTGTCGACATCGATGAGCATCCTCGGCCAGATACCACGCTCGAGAAGCTATCGGCATTGCGGCCATTGTCACCGGGCGGATCCATCACAGCGGGCAATGCGTCCGGCATCAATGACGGAGCCGCAGCTGTTCTCGTCGCGTCCGAGGGCGCGGTTGGTCGCTACGGGCTCGAGCCGTTGGCCCGAATCGAGTCGATGGCCGTTGTCGGAGTGCCCCCGCGCATCATGGGCATCGGCCCGGCTCCTGCCACCAAGAAGCTGCTCGACCGAACGGGGATCTCGCTCGGCGACGTCGGTGTGATCGAGTTGAACGAGGCCTTTGCCTCCCAGGCGCTGGCCGTGCTGCGCGAACTCGGGCTCGCTGATGACGCTGAGCACGTCAATCCCAATGGCGGTGCTATCGCGCTGGGCCACCCGCTCGGGATGAGTGGAGCCCGCCTGGTTCATACGGCTGCGGTGGAGATGAACGATCGCGCGGTTGACTACGCCTTGGCGACGATGTGCATCGGGGTTGGGCAAGGAATTGCAATGTTGTTGACGAGCAAGTTCTGAGGAGAATCATGCCGGACGCTCTCTACGAGAAGCACAAAGACACCCTGAAGAGGGCCCGCACGACGATCGTGAGCCGCACATACTGGAGCCCCTATCCCGAGAGCCCGCGCGGCTACGGCGAGGAAGCTCCGAAGAAAGGCGAGGCAGCCTTCGAGTCGCGCCTCGGCAAACGTTTTGCCCTGGACCAGGCCGCCGCCGAGTGGTCCTCAGGCGGCGAGACTTCGGCATACGGACGTGAACTCGGCGTGGCTTATCCGGTTACTGAAGTTGCTGCACTGCTCGACAATGCCGCTGCCGCCGCCCACCAATGGGCTCAGGCGCCCGTCAAACACCGCAGTGGTGTCTGCTTGGAGATCCTGCACCGCCTCGGCAAGAACAGCTTCGAAATGGCCCACGCCGTAATGCAGACGACGGGCCAGTCATTCCTCATGGCGTTTCAGGCGGGCGGCCCCCATGCTCTGGATCGTGGTCTCGAGGCCGTGGCATACGCTCACGAAGCTGCCGTATCGCTTCCGAAGCACATGCAATGGGAGAAACCTCAGGGAAAACGTGATCCGATCGTGCTCAACAAGACTTGGCGGCTGCGGCCCGCCGGGATTGCGGTGACCATCGGCGTCTCGACGTTCCCGACTTGGAATGGGTACCCCGGGATCTTCGCCAGTCTCGCTACCGGCAATCCGGTGATCGTCAAACCGCACCCGGCAACGATCATGCCGTTCGCCCTGTTCGTCGAGACCGCCCGCGGCGTGCTGCGTGATGCGGGGTTCGATCCAAATGTCGTCCAGCTTGCCGTCGACAATCCGGGGCACCCGATCGCCAAAGACCTCGTGATGGACCCACGCGTCAAACTCGTCGACTACACCGGTGGCTCGGCGTTCGGTGATTGGCTCGAGCAGAACGTAACGCACGCCGAAGTCTTCACCGAGAAGGCCGGAGTGAATTCAGTGATACTCGACTCCGCCGAGGACCTCAAAGGTGTCTTTCGCAACCTCTCCGTTTCCATGACCATGTACGGCGGTCAAATGTGCACTACTCCACAGAATGTCTACGTGCCGCGCAGCGGAATGAGGGTCGCCGGTGACGAAGTTCCATACGCAGACGTCGTCGCCGGTTACACCGGCGCCATCGCGGGGCTCCTCTCGGACGACGACCGGGCCAGCGACATCCTCGGTGCGATCAAGGATCCTGCTTCCGTCGACCGGATCGAGGCGGCAGCCGCGACCGGCCGGGTCTTGCTCGAGAGTCGCCAGATAAAGAACTCGCTGTATCCCGACGCCATCGTCCGCACCCCGGTGGTGGTGGCGGCCGACGCCGCCGACAAGGACTCATACATGCGCGAGATGTTCGGCCCAGTGATCTACGTCATCGCGACGGATTCCACGAAACACTCGCTCGAGTTGGCCAAAGAGTCGGCATTACGTCACGGCGCCATCACATGGCTTGTGTATTCCACGGACAGCAGCGTGCAGGATGCTGCCGAAGATGCAGCAGTCGAAGCCGGTGTCTCCGTGGCTTTCAATCTCACGGGCAGCCTGTTCGTAAACCAATCTGCTGCATTCAGCGACTTCCACGTAACAGGCGCGAATCCGGCCGGCAACGCATCGCTGACTGATCCGGCCTTCATCGCCAAACGATTCCGTGTTGTTGGTGTGCGCAAACCCGCATGAACGCCCGGATGAAATCCATGAGACCGCGAATCTAAGGTGACAACCACTCCCGGGCTGCAATCGGAGGAAAAGGCATGACGGCGACTATCGACCAAGTCCCGCCGCAGAGCGCGCCGACCGGTCACCTCACGGTGGCGGCACGGGTGCGCGATTGGGCACAGAACATGCCAGACACCGTCTGCATGCGCAACAAGGACTACGGCATCTGGCAGGAGTGGACATGGCGCCAGGCATGGGAGGAAGTCCTGACGGCTGCCCACGCCCTGCTTGCGTTGGACGTCGGCGTGCAGGAAGTCGTCTCGATTCACGCGGAGGACCGCCCGGAATGGGTCATTCTCGATATGGCTGCCGTGGCAATCCGCGGCATCACTACCGGCCTGTATCCGACGAATCCGACGGCGGAGGTCGAATATCTCCTCAACGACTCGCAGGCCAAAGTCCATCTGGCTGAGGATCAAGAACAGGTCGACAAGGTGCTGGAACTGCCGCTAGAGACATTTCCTCATCTGAAGAGGATCGTGTATCTCGAGCCTCGCGGGGTGCGCAAATACGACGATCCGCGCTTGTTGTACTGGGACGACTTCATGGCGCTGGGGCGTCAGCACCAGGCTGAGAACGCCGGGGCGGTAGAGGCGCTGATGGCTGCCGCCACCGGTGAAGACATCATGACCCTCGTCTACACCTCAGGCACCACTGGTCCGCCCAAGGGGGCCATGCTCACCAACGTCAACGCGGATTTCGCCATCGAGAAGATCATCAATTCCGACGGCCGGATCCCCGGCAACGTCAAGCCGAATCCGGACGACCAGATTCTCACCTACCTCCCGTTGTGCCACGTAGCCGAACGGATCTTCTCAACATGGACGATGGTGGGCACCGGCGTTGTACTCAACTTCGCCGAGGCCATCGAAACTGTGCAGCTCAACCTGCGCGAGGTACAGCCCACCCTGTTCTTTGCCGTCCCGCGTATCTGGGAGCGCATCCACGCCGGGGCCATGATCAAGCTGTCAGACGCCACCTGGTTCAAGCGTCAGGTGACGAAACTAGCCATTGGCCTTGCGAACTTCATCGGCAAAGCACGCGTGGAGAACGGGGGCGACCACACGCCCCTGAGCCGCTTGGCTTATTGGATAGGCAATCCGCTCATCTTCCGCGCTCTGAAGGAACGCATCGGTTTGCGCCGGGCGCGATGGACGGCATCGGGTGCTGCTCCGATTGCGCCTGAGGTACTGCAGTTCTTCATGGGGCTGGGAATCCCCGTATACGAGCTCTATGGCATGACGGAGAACGTTGCGGTAGCGACCGTCAACTTCGACGGCAGAGTCAAACTCGGCACAGTCGGCGAGCCGTATCCCGACATTGGCTTCCGCATCGACGAGGAAACCGGCGAGATCCAGACCAAACATCCCGGTGTCTTCAAGGGCTATTGGAACAAACCAGACCAGACGACCGAGACATTCACCGAGGACGGCTGGCTCAAGACGGGCGACGTTGGGGTGTGGGTCGACGGTACTCACGTCAAGATCGTCGACCGCATGAAGGACATCATCATCACGTCGGGCGGTAAGAACATCTCGCCCTCTGAGATCGAAAACAGCTTGAAGGCTTCGCCATACATAAAGGAAGCAATGGTGGTCGGTGACGGGCGCAAATACTGCACCGCGCTCATCGGCATCGAGCTCGACACCATGGGCGACTGGGCCACTCGAAAAGGAATCCCGTTCACGACGTACCGCGACCTGAGCGAGAAGAAGGAAGTGCTCGACAAGGTCCAGGGCATCGTCGTCGAGACCAATGCCAAGTTCGCCACGGTCGAGCAGATCAAGAAGTTCCGCATGATCCCCAAGGAGCTCGATCACGAGGACGGCGAGCTGACTGCGACGCAGAAGTTGAAGCGCTCGTCGATGGTCGACATGTTCGGCGACCTCGTGGAGTCGATGTACTGATGTCCCAGGTCGGCGTCCTCCTCGCACAGGCCAGCTCAGTCGAAACCTTCGCCACGAAGCTGATCGACGGGCTGGCTCTTGGGTCGATATACGCGATCCTGGCGCTTGGGTTCGTCATCATCTTCAAGTCGACCCAGGTGTTGAGTTTCGCTCACGGTGCAGTCGCCGCGGTCGGCGCTTACCTTGCGGCATACTTCGTGACGGTCATCAACTGGCCTGGCCGCTACCTCGAAGGGCTGCCGGCGACGCTGCGGTTCATCATCTCGGCGCTTGCGGCCGTCGCTGTGGCGGCTGTGATCGGGATGCTGATCGAGCGAGTCTTCATTCGGCCCATGATCGGCCAGCCGCTGTTCTCGATCGCAATGATCACGATCGGCATCGACATCGTCCTGCGAACGGTCGTTGGCGACCTGCTCGGCCAGGGCGGCACGCTCGACATCGGCAGCCCATGGGGGATTCTCAGCCTCACCAAGATCGGTGACATCGTCGTGCCACATGTGTTCATCGCGGCGATCGTCACGGTGATCATCGTTGTGATCGCTCTCGTACTGTTCTTCCGCACGCGGATGGGTGTCGCGATGCGGGCCACCGCTTTCGACCAGGAAGCCGCCATGGCCCAGGGGATCTCAGCGGGGCGGATATTCGCTCTGGCCTGGGCGCTAGGAGCGGTTCTGGCAGCGATCGGAGGGATCTTCTCGAGCATCTCGCCCCGAGGTTTTGGCGTCACCGGCGGGACGGCCTTCTTTGCGCTGCGGGCGTTCCCCGCAATCATCATCGGCGGCCTCGATTCGATCGTCGGTGCTGTAGTCGGTGGCTTCACCATCGGCATCGCTGAAATCATGCTTGGTCACTACCTGGCCAATGCCTCGGGCACGCTTGGAATTGGGTTCACCGGACTCATTCCATATCTGTTGATGCTCGGCTTCCTTCTGGTTAGGCCATACGGGCTCTTCGGCACGGAAGAGATCCGCCGGGTATGAGAGGTCGCCCACTCCTTTACGTTGACTACGAGGCCGAGCAGTCGCTCTTCCCGACCAACGCTCAGAAGGCTTTGGTCGTCATCGGAGCTCTCCTCGCGATCTCAGTTCCGTTTGGCGTCGTTCCCGGGATGCGCTTTATGGCGAGCCCCGGTTGGCTCCAGCTCTTGGTCATCGCACTCATCTTCATGATCGGCGCTGCCGGTCTGAACATCGTCACCGGAATGGCAGGTCAGGTTTCGCTTGGCCATGCCTTCTTCATGGGGATCGGCGCCTACACGACTGCGGCATTGAGCGGTTCCCCGACCGAGGCGCTGTGGGGACTCGAACTGCCCATGTGGCTCGGAGTGCTGGCCGGAGGCCTCATTGCAGCGGCTGTCGGGATCCTGGTGGCGCCCACTGCGGTGCGAGTGCGCGGCCTCTACCTGGCCATCGTCACGTTGGGGCTCGTGTTCATTGGGCAGCACCTATTTCGCAATTGGAATCAGGTGGCGGGCATCCCCGAGTTGGGTAGAGACTGGGGTCCGTTCCAGCTTGCGCTGTGGGATATCGACGGGCCCCGCATCGACTTGTCCAGTGACGGGGAGTGGTTTGGCGTCTTCCTGCCAAGTGAGGGCAAGTCCTTCTTGTTCATGCTGGTGGTAACGGCGATCTTCCTACTTGCAGCAAAGAACCTGGCCCGCACACGGATCGGCCGGTCGTTCGCCGCTATCCGCGACCGAGATATTGCCGCGGAGGTAATGGGAGTCAACGAGTCTCGAGCGAAGACTCAGGCGTTTGCGATCTCTTCGTTCTACGCCGGAGTCGCCGGGGCGCTGTACGCGACATTCCTCGGGTTCCTCCCCCCCGAGCAGTGGAGCCTCTTCCTGTCGGTGCAGTTCATCGCCATCGTGCTCATCGGGGGCGCCGGCACCGTGGTTGGTGTGGTTCTTGGCACGTTGTTCATCCAGCTCTTGCCGAGAATCGTCGAGAACTCCACCGACTTCTTGAGCCACCAGATCGAGGCCGACACCTGGTTGGCGCCGCTGGCAGACATCGTCATCAAAACCGGCTCGGGAGATTTCGGCGTGTTGTCTTTGGAGGCGGCTGGCGCCGGATTGAGTATCTTCCAGGCCAACACAGTCATCTATGGCCTGTTGATCGCAGTTTTCCTCATATTTGAGCCACTGGGCTTGTATGGAATCTGGCTTCGTATTCGCAACTACTGGAAGGGTTGGCCATTCAGCTATTGAGTGAGTGGCCTCAAGAGGACCCTCGCTGCCCAGCCCGGGTGGTGGAGGGACGACAAATGAAAGGAACAGAGGACTAAATGAGCCTCAGAAAGAAACTGATAGTGCTCGGTTTCGTGTTCGCCATGATCGCTACGGCGTGTGGTGACTCGACCGAGGACACAACCGCCGCTCCGACGACGGCTGCGCCGGGTACAACGGCTGCTCCGACTACGGCGGCACCGACTACGGCGGCGCCAACCACGACAGTCGCCCCACCGGCTGAAGAAATCATGACCGACATTGGCGTGTCTGACACAGAAATTCGCATTGGCCTCCTGGCCGACCTGTCTGGACCGTTCTCCGGTCTGACCGTCGACATTGTCGACGCTCAGGTCGCCTATTGGGAAGACGTCGTCAACGCTAACGGTGGAATCGCAGGGCGGAACGTTGTCCCGGTAATCGAGGACACCGGCTACAACGTCGCGACTCACGGTGAGAAGTACACGAAGATCGTCGACGAGGTAGTCGCTTTCTCCAACTCGACGGGTTCGCCACACACGGCGTCGATTCTGTCGCAGCTGAAGGAAGACAACGTACTTGCGATGCCGCTGAGCTGGTATTCCGGCTGGGCGGACCCAGCATTCGACAGCGGTCTGACATTCGAGCTCGGGACCAACTACTGCATCGAGGGCATGAACGTCATCGAATGGATGGTTGAGAAGTTCAAGGCCGACAACGACGGGGCCCTGCCAACACTGGCAGTCGTCACCCGTGCCGGCGACTACGGGCAGGATGCAGCGGCGGGCGTCAAGTACGCCGCCCAGCAGCTCGGACTCGACATCGTCTATGACGGTGAGGGCTTGATCGTTCGGTCAAACCCCCTGGAGTACACAGCCGCAGACGCTGCTCCGGTAATTCCTGGGATCGTCGGTAGCAGTCCCGACATCGTCTGGGTCACCGGTTCCGGCTCCGAAACGGCCGTCCTCCTCGGCGGATCCGCCCAGGCCGGCCTGCTAACCGCACAGTGGACCGGCTCAACACCGAGCTACGACTTCCGCCTGCTCGACTCGGCAGCAGCAGAGGCTTTCGCCGGCTTCTTCTTCCAGTCGAACTACGCCGTGTCGTGGGGAACCGATGTCCCGGGCATGGCCCAGGTCTCAGAGGTTCTGACGGCCCGCTACCCGGATCGTCGTCCCTCGGACGCATTCATCCTGGGTTGGACCGAGGCCCGTGCCATGGAGCAGATTCTGCGTCAGGCCGCTGCCAACGGTGACTTGACCCGTCAGGGTGTCATCGACGCGGCCAACAGCGTCGAGCTCATCAGCATGGGCGGTGCGGCGCCGGACCAAAACTATGTCGGATCTCCGAACGACTATGTCGTGCGGGAGACCTACATCTACAAGCCTGACTTGGTCGCCTACTTGGCAGCCGGCGGTGCCGAGCAGCAGCTCCAGAATGGGCTCGGGACCACCGGTTCCACGCTCATCGAAGGACCGTTCGTGATGCCATTGGCTGCGAACTTCGAGTTCACAGGCGCTTGCTGGACACAGGAAGAGGGCAACCGGATCTCCGGCTAGCCCATAAGGAAACCGGGAATGCCGGGGGGCGTGAGCCCCCCGGCCCTTCCCT
>JAHEJX010000086.1 GCA_024638645.1 Actinomycetes bacterium | reverse complement strand
CCGACCGTCAACGGCCGGGTGAGCGCACCGTTCTCCAAGAGTGGTTCCTCACGGCCGATGGCGATGAGCAAATCGATCTGGCCGACATCGACGGTTCGCACGGTTGCAAAGACCGGAGTGCCATCCACCTCGAGTTGGCGCACTCCCCGGCTCTCGAGACTTCCCAGCGGCAATCTCGGCAAGAGAACCGCGTCGTCGACTATTGGATTGACACCGTCTTCGTCGATGATGGCAACCTCGAGGTGGTCGTATCCACCGATCATCCGAACCTGGCGCAAGATCTGCAGCACGGCGATCCGATTATCCGTCCGAAACGTTGGGCCCACCTCAGAGCTGACGAGATTCGCAGTGACTTCAGCCTGCCGCTGCAGCTCGGCACGATTGGCGTCGACCTGGCGCTGCCGTACGAATGCGCCGGCGGTCAAGCCGATTAGAAGCGCAACGGTGGCGGCAAAGAGAACGCCCCAGAAGATGCGGCGCCGCATCGATCAACTACCGATCCGGTAGCCGACTCCCCAGACCGTCTCAATCGGTATCTCGGGTAACTTCTTGCGGAGCTGACGGACATGGACGTCGACTGTGCGTGTCTCACCGAAGTAGTCGTAACCCCAAACCGCCTCGAGCAGCTGGCTGCGGGACAAGACAAGACCCTGGTTTTCTGCGAGATACCAAAGCAAATCAAACTCGCGCGCAGTCGGCCGCACGACCGTTTCGTCCGGCAGGATCACCTCGCGCCTGCCGCTGTCGATAGCGAACTCGTCGACATTGATGATCTTCGGTTTGGCGGGGCGTTCTTCGCTGCGCCGCAATACGGCCTTGACCCGGGCCACCAACTCTCGAGGACTGAACGGTTTGGTCACGTAGTCGTCCGCCCCGATCTCGAGTCCGACGATCTTGTCGATTTCGCTGTCGCGGGCGGTGAGCATGATCACGGGGACGTCCGATGCGGATCTGATCCGCCGACACACTTCCATGCCGTCGATCCCAGGGAGGCCAACGTCGAGCAACACCGCGCGAGGAGATCGCTCCTGGAGCCGTTGCAGACCGACCTCACCGTTGTCGGCGTGCACGAGACGAAAGCCCTCTTTCTCGAAGTAGAGGGCCAACAGCTCTGCAATCTCGTCTTCGTCCTCAATGAGGAGGATCGTCCCACTGGACATGTTCGGCTCCGGATCGACACATGGAGTATCGGATAGAGATGTATGAGCACTGTAAGGAATCGAGCAGGATCTCAGATTCAGACCGCACCCAGAAGGGGCGCTAGGCGCCCAACGCCGGTCTTTCGGAAACCGTCACGGGTATACGGCGTCCCTCCATGATCGCATCGAGCTGTGCCGCTTCTTCGACTTCGTGACGCACGAGAGCGAGGCCCAATGTGCCGGTCTGCAGCGGATTCATGGCGCTTGACGTGACGGTACCGACATCGTTGTCTGCAGATCTGAGCACTGCGCCGGTGATATCCACCGCGCCCTCAGCCGCCACCGATCTCAACCGTCTGGTAACTCGGCCTCGGCTGTCGATGCGGGCGATCAGCTCTTGGCCCAGGTAGCAGCCTTTGGTGAAATCGACTGCGTCATCAACCGGCCCCAGCTCATGGGCAATTGTGGAGTCGTCAAAATCGACACCCCCCAGAGCCTCACCCGCTGCGATGCGAATCGCCTCGTAAGACTCGGCAGATGCAGCACCGGCGCTCTGTCCGATCGCACTCGCCGCATCGCCGAGCAACACGTACCGCGGCAAATCGACGCGGGTGAAGGGGATCCTCGCCACGAGACCGCCGGGAGTGGTGAGCCATCCGTCACCAGGGCGAGGAACGTCGGCAGCCAGCAGCGCCTGTTCTGCATCGGCCCCCACCAGCGTGAGCGTCGAGCGAAGATCCTGCTCGATGTCGGCTTCAACTCTGAACCTGAATCGACTCAGGTCTTCGATCACCGTTGCGATCGTGGTTGCCTGCGTGACCAGGCCGACTTCCTCGTCAGCAGAGCGCAGCAACCAGAGCAGTGCCCGCATCTTTCCTTGCGGGGTGAGCAGGAACGAGCGTTTCACTGCGCCAGGTTCGGTAGAGGCGATCGATTGACTGACAAGTGCGTCGAGAAAACTCACCGCGTCGCGGCCGCGCACCCAAACGACGCCGAGGACGCCACGGACCGCTGCACTCTTGGCGATGAGTGCGTGCATTTCCGCTGCGCGGCGCTGCGCCGCAGCTGTCGGCGTCACCGCGGCCTCAGACATCAGCAGAGCCAGACAGCGCGGCCAAAACAGCAGCTGCTTTGTTGAGGCACTCCTCGTACTCGGCGGCCGGATCGCTGTCGGCGACGATGCCGGCACCGGCTTGAACCCAAGCCTTGCCATTGGCGGCTACCAGGGTCCGCAGCGCAATTGCCGTATCGACATTGCCGGAGAAATCGATGTAGCCGACGGCACCTGCGTATGGGCCGCGCACGGTCGGCTCGAGCTCATCAATGATTTCCATGGCACGCACCTTGGGAGCCCCGGACACAGTGCCATGCGGGAATGTCGCACGCAGCAGGTCGATCGGCCCCACTCCCTGCTTGAGGGTCCCAGTGACTCCGGACACAATGTGCATCACATGTGAGTACCGCTCGATGACCATCAAGTCCTCGACTTCGACGGACCCGAACTCGCAGACCCTACCTAGGTCGTTGCGAGCCAAGTCGATGAGCATCACGTGTTCGGCGCGCTCCTTCGGATCGGCGAGCAATTCCTCAGCGAGCGCCAGATCCTCCTCGGGAGTCTTACCTCGGGGCCTTGTACCCGCAATGGGCCGGCTGTCGGCCTTGCCGTCGCGCGACCGCGTCATGAGCTCGGGCGACGCCCCGGAAATGGCGATGTCGCCGTGCCTGAGATAGAAGAGAAACGGGGAGGGGTTGACAAGGCGCAGCGCCCGGTAGACCTCGAAAGAGTCGCCCGCAAAGTCGACCTCGAGGCGCAGAGAAGGGACGATCTGGAATGCGTCGCCGGCCTCGATGTACTTGATGGCCCGCTCGACAGCTGCCTCGAACTGTTGGCGAGACATGTTGGCCTTCGGTTCCGGCGCCGAATCGAAATCGGGGCGCCGCCGCACCGAGTACGTCGTGGCCTCACCGAGCCTGGCCGCTGTCGACTCCAACTCGGCGACAGCTGACGTATATGCCAGCTCTGGATCATCACCGCCAAAGACGTTGCGCACCAACCGAATTGTCTGGCGGAATCGATCGACGACCGCGAGCATCCCAAAGAACTGCCATGCCATCTCGGGCAAGTCGCGATCGTCATGGGGGCGATTGGGCAGGCTCTCCACATACCGCACGACGTCGTATCCGAGATACCCGACCGCACCGGCATGGAGCGGCGGGACTTCTCCCCCGAAACCGAGATCTTCGTTCGGCGGCGAAGTAAACGACCCGATGAGGCTTTCGAGCGCACCGAGCGGATCGAGTCCGGTCACATCAGGAACACGAGCGCGCCCGGCGCGTATCGACGTGACGCCATCTCTCGACTCGACGCTTACTTGTGGATCCCACCCGGCAAACGACCAGCGGGCCCACTGCTCGCCCCCTTCGACAGACTCGAGGAGAAAGCCGTCTGAGCGTCCCACGAGCTTTTCGTACACAGAAACCGGCGTCTCGCGGTCACCGAGGATTTCCACTGAGACCGGCACGACGGAGTATTGCGCAGCCAGGGCGGCGAACTCCGCGGCGGTGAGGCTTGGCTTCATGGGACGAGGTTAGGGCCGTCTCGGCGATGTCAGATCGTCGTTAAGCCCTCGAGGCCGAGGCGCGACAACAATTCGGTGAACCACGACGAGAGCACGGTCAGCTGATTGGTGACCAGAAGCAATCCGAAGAGCGCGAGCAGCACTCCACTTCCGACTGTTATCGGCGTGAGGAACCGCTTCAGGAAATTGAAGAAGGAGAACGCCCGCGCCAGGAGCAGCGACGTGAGCAGAAACGGGATGCCGAGACCAAGCGAGTAGAAGAAGAGCTGCAGCATCCCTTGCCCGACGCTTTCGCTATTACTCGCGAGTGCAAGAGTCGATCCGAGGAACGGCCCAAGGCAAGGGGTCCAGCCAAAAGCGAAGGCGCCACCCATGATCGGTGGTGCAAAGTTGCCGAGCCGGGACGGAGAGACTTCAACCCGCCGATCCTTCATAGCCGGCATGAGGAAGGTCGGCTGCCAAACGGCGGTCACCGCCACGAACATGCCGAGCGAAAAGACAACCCAACCCGCGATGACCCTGAACAGGGACTGCTCGGAGCGCAGAAAGGACCCAACCGATGTTGCCCCTGCGCCGAGCGCTATGAACACAAGCGTAAAGCCCAGAACGAAGAGGGCGGTCTTGATGACGACCTTGCGATTGTCCACCTGTCCCTGTGACAAATCGGCGATCGAATAGCCCGAGATCAAGGATATGTAGCCGGGCAGCAGCGGCAAAACACACGGGCTGATGAACGACACCGCGCCGAAGAACACTGCGGCAAACAGTTCAGTCATTTAGTGAATCTCCTGCAGAAGGCCATTTCAGTAGAGGCGGCGGCGGGTTGGTTTGCGTCACCGGACGCGCCTGCTACTCCCGGTGTCGAACCGGTCCGATGTCTTCATTGTTCCATCAAATAGCAGCATTGCTGGAATCCCGACAGATTGGGTCGGGTGGCTGATGCGCTCGGTAGCGGTCAGCCGTTAGGCTCCCCGACCGTGAGCCGGGCATTCGTACGAGGCAGAGGGCAGAGAGTCGACACGTGCTGATCCAATCACCAGACGCCTCGGCATTCACCCGCAACGACCGGCGCGCCTTGTTTTTGATGTCGCTCGTTGCGTTCTTCGCCGGCTTGTCGGGAACGAGCATCTCGCACACGTTGCCGTTCGCAAGAGAGTCGCTCGGACTGACTGAGGGCGACATGTTCCGGGTTTTCGCCATCACTCGTGCCGTCTCGTTGATAGGGATCGCCTTCACAATCCGCGCCGACCGCGAGGGCAGGCGCAAGCCCTTCATCGCCGCATTCGCAATGTTGATCGTTGGCAACGCCGCCACGGCTTTCCTACCGGGAACACTCGCCTTCACACTCACCCAGTCTGTGACACGCATCGGCGTTGTTGCCGTCGCCGCCCTCGCCGTCGTCGTGCTCGCCGAAGAACTCACGCCCGCGGTCCGCGCCTACGGCATGGGCATCTACGCATTGGCCGGATCCATGGGGGCAGGCCTCGGTTTGATCTTGCTGCCAATCGCCGAGCGCAGCGATGGATCGTGGAGACTCTTGTTCGGGATCTCCGCGGTGGGACTTATCGTGCTGCCGCTCCTGAACCAATTCCTGCAGGAGAGCAGAGCATTCCGCAAGTTCGAGACCAACGTCACGTTCACCCGAGCTCTGTCTGCGGGCCTCAGCAAACACTTCTGGCCGCTGGCCGGCATCGCGTTCTTCGTCGCAGCTTTCTCGTCGCCCGCATTTGATTTCGTGTTCGAACGCCTGATCAACGACCTCGCGTGGGACGCAGGGCCGGCTCGATTCCTCCTCATCGTCTTCTCGGGGCTCGGGGCCCTCGGGTTGCTGTTTGGCGGACGTATGGCCGACAGCGTCGGGCGCCGCCAGACCACCGCAGTGGCTCTGGTGCTGGGTGCTGTAGGCGGAATCGGGTTCTACACGCTCGGTTCTGGCTGGCTACTAGCACCATCGATATTGCTCGCTTCATTTGGGGCCTCGATGCTCGTGCCGGCGTTTGCGGCCCATCGTTCAGAGCTGTTCCCCACGAGGGTGCGGGCGACTGCAGCGGGCTGGATCACAAACGCGGCGATTGCCGGGAGCATCGTCGGGTTCACGGTGGGCTCGGTCGTAGTCGATCGCATTGGCTTGTCGAAGACGATTTCTCTGCTCGCCATCGGTCTAGTCGTCGCCGCTGTTCTCGTTTCGAGGTTGCCTGAGACAAGGGGTATGGACCTGGTTCGGGCCAAACGTCCGTCTCGGTCGCAGACGCCGCCGCCGTTGCCCGAGCCTGTGCAGCCGGTCGAAGAGACCTAGGCCCAACTGCCGGTTCCAAGTGGCCCGGCAACATGCCACCACGCCAGCGCGACGAGCCTGATCGCCATCAGCACGGTCAGACTCCACCAAATCATGACCAAACCTCCCCCGGTGGGCAGCACGGCTGCCAGCAGCGCAACGGTGACCATCGCAGCGAGGAGCATGGAGGCAGCGAGGTAGCGGAAGGCGCTCGCGCCGATTGCAATGCCATCCCAGACAAAAACGAGGGCGTTGAGAGGCTGCATGAGCACCACGAACCAGTAGACGCTGCGCACCGCGTCGAGCACTTCCTGATCGTCTGAAAACAATCCGGGGAGCAGCGGCGCCAGCGCTGCCATGAGTGCCGCCAAGCCAAGTCCGAGCAGCAGGCCGAGCTTGAGAAGCCGATTGGCGACGACGCGCGCATCGTTGATCCGTGTCGAGGCCAAACGAGGGCCGATCATTGCCTGACCCGCAATGGCCAGCGCATCGATGACGAGCGCCAGGAAGAGCCAGAGCTGAGAGGCAACCTGATGGGCGCCGACGGCAGTGTTGCTGATTCGTGTCGCTACCGCGGTGGCAACGGCAAATACGGCGAGCAGCGAGCCGGTGCGAATCACGAGCGCCGCACTGGCACCCATGAGCGGCTTGATCCTCGCCCACGTGAGCCCTCTGACCTGGAGCAGCCGCGAGCGCATGGCGGGGCGGCGGGCAATGAGCACGAACCACGCCACGCCGCACCACTGGGCAATGACGCTGGCGATGGCGGCACCGTTGATTCCGAGGTCGAAACCGAAGATCAGCACAGGATCGAGCACCAGGTTGATCACATTGAATCCGGCTGTCACGAAGAAGGGTGTCTTGGTGTCCTGGTGGCCCCGAAAGATGCCATGGGCCACTGTGATGAGCAGTACGGCCGGCAAGGCCAACGCCCGGATTCGCAGATATCCGATGGTTGCATCGGCGATCGAGCTGTCTGCCCCCATGAGGCGCACCAGAGCAGGCGCAAGCACGATGGCCGCCGACATCGCCGCGATGCCTGCCACCACCGCGATGACGGCCGCAGCTCCGCCCGTCCTGGCCGCTTCGTCATCGTCGCCGCGCCCTAGCGCGGAACCTATCAGCGGGGTTGCGCCGTATGCCAGGAAGTTGAAGACGAAGAAGAACGAGATTAGAACGGTGGTCGCCACACCGAGGACTGCCAACGCGTCGGCTCCGAGCCTCCCCACCCAGGCGGTGTCGACGAGCGACACCAGCGGATCGGCGGCGAGAGCCCCCAACGCCGGCCATGCCAGCCTGAAGATCTCACGATCGAATCGCCTCTTCTCGGGCATCGCTCGAGTTGATCCGGCGTCTCCGCCACCTTCGGTCACGGAGGTGGGTTCTTGTCGGGGTATTGACATCGATCCGCCAACGGGCACTCCCAGCACCGCGGCCTCCGCGCATCGCACACATCGCGCCCGAATTGGATATAGCGCATTGAAATCCCGCTCCAGGTCTTCTTGTTGTGGAGCGCCATCAGGTCGAATTCGATCTTGACCGGGTCGGACTCGTCGGTGAGGCCGAGGCGATTGGTCACCCGACGGACGTGGGTGTCGACTGCGATTGCGGGGTAGTCCCACACCTCTGCCAGCACGACCGAAGCAGTCTTGCGACCCACGCCACGCAACGTCACTAACTCCTCCAGGTCCTGTGGTACGACTCCGTCGAACTTCTCTACTAAATCCGCAGCAAGCGAGATGATCGACTTGGTCTTCTGGCGGTAGAAGCCTGTTGAGAAGATGACCTCCTCGACTTCTTCAGGATTTGCTGCCGCCAGGGCGTCGGGACTGGGCCAGCGGGCGAAGAGATGCGGGGCCACTTTGTTGACGTTTTCATCAGTCGTTTGCGCCGAAAGCACCGTGACGACAAGTAGCTGCCACGCGTCTTCGTAGTCCAGGGCCGTCCCTATCTTCGGATACAGTTTCTCGAGACGGTTGAAAAGGACGCGAGCGTTGCGCTTCTCCTCCGTGGTCGGGACTCGCCTGGCTACATAGGGCATGAGAGCGCAATCCTACGCTCGGTCTTTGCCGGCAGGTTTCGGCTCTTCGACAGGTTGCCGGCTGTGCGCCGTAGTTACGATGGCGCCATGGATCTACAGAGCGTTGTTGCGGAGAGAGCAAGAGTCGAAGGACAGCTCGTGATGGTTGACGAGTTCCTCAACCATAAGGTCGACCCCGGCGTGATGAGGGGCGTTGGAACAGCACTCGCCGACCTGATCAAACCGTGGGAGGTCGACCTGATCCTGACCGCGGAGGCCTCAGGCATACCCCCTGCACTGGCTTGCGCTCTGCACCTCGACCTTCCCGTCGTTTATGCCAAGAAGTACGTTGGCCCGGGAACGCGCTACACGTTCGCGCGTGAGGTGGCTTCGCCGACCAAGGGAACCGAGTACAGAGTCGAGGTGTCGCGCCGTGTGCTCGAGCCAGGAGCGCGCCTTGCCATCGTCGATGACTTTCTGTCCGGGGGTCGCACGGCGGAGGCTTTGGGTGAGATCGCACTCGAAGCCGGCTGTCAGCCGCTTGGCTTCGCGTTCGCCATCGAGAAGTCCTTCGCCCCAGGCAGAGATCGCCTCGAGGATCGCGGCTGGACAGTCAAATCGCTCGTCAAGGTTGCCTCGATCGAGGACGGCGTTGTCATCTTCGACACCCCGGATGTCTGATTTCGTTCAGCGGGCCGCCGCCGTCCGCTCCCACTACAACAGCTGCTTCGGCTGTGGGCTGGATAATCCCATCGGCTTACACCTCGATGGCTTCTCGTCAGATGGCGACGAGCTGGTTGCGACCTTCTCCCCACGCCCCGACTATCAGGGCTTCGCCGGAATACTGCACGGCGGCATCCTGGCGGCACTTCTCGACGAGACGATGGCCTGGACGGCGATGATGCTCGATGGTCACTACGTCGTGACTGCCAGCCTCGAGTTGAAGTATCGCAAGCCGGCCCCGGCCGCGGTTCCATATGAACTTCGTGGCAGGGTCGAGGAAAGGCGCGGCCGTCGCCTGAGATTGGTCGGCTCCGCGGCAGCAGGTGGGGCCATAGTGGCGGAGGCGTCCGGGCTCTTCATAGCCACGGACCCGGTTGAGCAGCCCGCATTCTGATGCAACGAGGTCGTGTGCTCATCCTGATTGCAGCGGGCACCGCCGCCGCCGCTCTTCTCTTCCCTTTCTTCACGGCGCCGGCCCCGGTAGGCGCCATCCGCAACAACGTACATCTACTCCCCTTTTCCGGTATCACAGTCGCCGCCCTGGTAGCTATGGCGGGCGATCGCGGGGAGAGCCTCTCCGGCCTGGCGGCCATTGCCGCGGCAACCGCAACAACCGGGGCCGTGGTGTTGACCGCAGCAATCTTCATCGACGCTTTGATCGCAGATCGCGACGCTCAGGACCTGGGTCTCGATGCAACGGTCGGCACCGGACTATGGCTAACGCTGATTGCGGCCGGTCTCGCAGCACTCGGCATCGGTATCGCGATGAGCCGCCGGCTCAGCTAGCGAACTGAATCACTATCCACGTCCCAATGGCGAAATAGGTCAACCCACCGATCACCTGCCAGAAAGCTCGCGGATTGGCCTCTGGGCGCAATCCCTTGCGCAGTCGTTCGCGCGGGTCGCCTCGCCTTCCGAAGACTTCTTTGCGGAGCTCCTCGGCATCGTCGTCTTGCGATTCGCCCTCAGGTGTCCGCAACTGCGCCCCGAACATCGTGCCAAGCGCTCCGACCCCGAGGTTGGCATAGCCACCGCCGGAGACTCCCCCGGCCATAAGCATGAGGACGGCAATTCCGATGAGCGAATAACCAAAGCCGGATAGGAACGAAGTGTCCGACATCAAGAACACGAGCAATCCGATGGCGGCTGCAACACCTAGTCCTGATGCGAACAGGGCGAGGTAGTCCGGAAGTCGGTCGCGCAGTGAGAGAGTGAGTTCCTGCGACGGAGCGTCGTGGCGAGCCATGGCAACAAGGTAGCCGACTCAGGCGGGCAGGCCACCGGCGCCTTTACGCTCCCGCAGGTAGCGCAACAGCCTGACCAACACACCAATCAAGAGGACGAGACCAAGCATCACCCCGAGGAGGCCGGCGACCAGCTCGAATCCCGAGAAATAGGACGTGCTACATCTACCGAAACCGTCGGCGCACAGGCCCCAGCCGGTTCCGCCAGAGCGGAGATCTAGCAGCACGAATAGTGGAATCAGGGCGACGCCGATGATGGCGGCGACCACAACTCCGATGAGAAGCCGAATCACGATCACGTCGCAAGGGTAATCCAGGTCCGGATTACCCTTGCAGCATCTAGCGGAGACATACCGCGCTCGAGGTTCGCGTGCCGCAAACGGCAGTTCGCGCAGCAGAATGCAACGGATTGGCTGCGGCGAGAAACAGCCCATACGCCCCGATGTCGAGCGCGCCTGCAACGAGGCGCTGCCACAGGCGGGCCCGGGCGGGGGCCGCGGCAACCAGGGCGCCTCCGCCCCGGCGCCACATGGCAATGGGCAGCAGCAGCGCAGTGCTTGCCGCAGTCACCGTGAGGTGTAGGTCAGTGCCTGTCCGGATTCTCGGACGGCCGCTGCGTCGTTGACCGTGTAGCTGGCGATCAGCAGCCCGGTCAAGAGCGCCGAGTGCAGACCATGGCGAACGCCTGTCGGCCAGGCGAGCCCGATCAATGATGGCGACGATCAACCCGATGGCAGAAAGCTCCCCGTTGCGATGTGATCGTCGAGAACGGCCCATCTCCGACGCGACCAGGGCGGGGGCGCCGCCGCGGGCGATCGCATAGGCCACCGAGAAATCGACCTTTCGATAGGCGTTCACCAAGGCCAGGAAGTAGGCGGTGCGGATGAGGGCGGAGGCTGCGACGTGATCCTGCACACCATTGGGGAGTCCGTAAACAGCAAAGACCCACGGGAAGTAGATGACGGCGCCGATGGCATCCATGAGGGCAACCGCCGAGACCCGGTCGTCGCCGTTCTTGAGAAACAGATTCCACATGGCACGCATTACCGCAGCCAGAAGGGCAAGGACAATTGTCGGCATCGCCGGAACTTGGTGAACCTGGCGCCGCCGGCCACGCAGTGCTCTACAAGCGCGAGAATTGGACCGTGAGAACAGCAGTCGCCCTGGCTTTGTCGGCCGCGCTCGTGACCAGCTGTTCGTCGCAGCCGGCCACGGCTCCAGATTCGTCCCAGGAGTTCGGCGCCATCGTACGCATCGTCCTCGTGGGCGACGTCATGCTGGGTCGGGCCATCGCTCCACTGGCATCTGCTGCTCCCGATGAGCTCTTCGCCGACATCAGACACCTGATCAGGCAGGCCGATGTTGCCGGGCTCAACCTGGAGTCACCGCTGACATCGCGGCCCCATATCGCAAACAATGACAACGTGCTCAATGCCGACCCGGATGCCGCTTCGCTGCTTGCGGAGTCGGGCTTCACCGTCGTGTCTCTGCCGAACAATCATGCCGGCGACGCCGGCCCGGACGGGGTTCTCGACACTATCGCAGCGGTGGAGGCCGTTGGGTTGCGGACCGTTGGCGGTGGTAGCGATCTCGACGATGCGAGCAAGCCGACCGTCATCGCGGGCCCGGGCTGGAGCGTCGGGCTCTTGGCGTTCGACGCGACAGGCTCCGCCCTGGTCGCTGCCACCGAGGCCGGCGTTGCCGTTTGGGACGACCGCACCGGACCTGAGGCGATCGCAGCTCTGGCACCTACCGTCGACGTGTTGATTGTGTCAATTCACGGGGGCACCGAGTATCTGCCCACGACTGACCCGCGCATGGCGGATATCGGGGCAGCCTCGATTGCCGCGGGCGCCGATGTGCTGTGGGGTCACGGCGCCCACGTCATCCAGCCAATAGCCGTCCGTGAAGGCGCGGTGCTGGCAACTTCGCTGGGCAACTTTCTGTTCGACCAATCGGGCCGGGACCGCACCCGTGGTGCGCTGCTCGAAGTCCTGGCAGACAGCCGCGGTGTGATCGCCTACCGGGTGGCGATCACCGAGCACGCGAATCGCACTGTCGAGTTCGTTGACTGGGAACTTCCTTCCGCTGCTGCGGTGTGGCTGCACGGCTCATGGTGGAGCCTGGTGCGGGGCCCGGCTACGAACATGGCGAGTCCGGCAGAACTTGCTGATTTCCGCCACGGAGATCTCGTTGCCGCCGCTAGTGGCGCAGTTGCCGGTGATGGCCGCCACCTGATCGTCGCCTCATTCCGCCGCCCCTTCGCAGAAACTGAATTCACGCGACTGCGGCCCGACGTGCAGTGGCAGGACACCGCGGGCCGCAGTGCCCATCTCGGGGTCTATGAACCGGACGGATTGAAGGAAGTATGGGTAGCGGGATCGGTGCTGAGCCCGGTCGCCGGTCTTGCAGTGTGCGACGGCTCGATCGCGGTCAGTCACGACACCCTCGATGATTCGAGAGTGGTGGCAACCGGGGCCTGGGAATGGACCGGCTTCGGTTTCGCCACGGCTCCAGAGCTCCCCGGAGCCGGCACCCCGAGCTGCGCCGATGTGGACCGCAACGGGAGCGCCGAGCCGGTCGTGACGGATCGTCGACTGCCGTGACATTCGCCTCTATCTAGCTGCAGCCGCTGGGACGTAGGTTTCGCGTTGACACAGGACCTAGTCCAAGGAGTCGTCATGCGTCGCTTCTTAGTCCTGATCATGGTCATTGGTCTGCTCGGTGCCGGATGCTCCTCGAGCGACGACACCACCACAACTACCACCACTTCGACTACCTCCACCGCTGCTCCGACAACAACAACATCACCGACCACCACCGCAACACCGCCTCCGCCACTGACGGGCCAGCTAGTCACGCAGGCTTTTGGTGCCCTGACCGAGGTACCTCTGATCGCAGACGGAATGCCGTACGCCGGCGCCACTCATCCGACCAGCCTCGCCGATGTGATCCTGCACGACGAGCTCAGCGCTGTTCTCGACGGGGCAGGCGCCACACGCCTCCTCACCGAGCTGGGCTTCGTGATCATCCCGGGAGATACCCGGCACTTCCATCACATCTATGAGGGTGCCGAATACGCGGGCTATCCGGTCTACGTCACGACAGACACCGCCTATCACGTTTGGCACCTGGCCTTCGACAAGATCTTGCGCGAAGCCGAGCAGCGGACGCTGCTACCCGAGCTCGAGACGATGCTGTCGCGGCTCGTCGAGCTGGCCAGGAACCAAGAGTCCCAGTTGGCTGGAACGAGCCTCGAGGACGCATCCGGCCGGGTCCGCCAGTTCTATGAGGCCGCGGCCACGTTGGCAGGCCTAGACGTCGGACCGATTGGGCCGCTAGCTGAGGCCGAGGTCGAGTTGGCACTGGCGGCCGACCAAATCGCCTTTTCGCCGACCATCGGCGACGAGTTCGAGTCGGAGTCCGTAACGGTCCGCACCGACTACACGCTCTTCCGGCCTCGCGGCCACTACACCCGCAATGCCGATCTGGAGCGCTACTTCCGCGCCATGTCCCAGCTAGGCAACAACGCCTTCCTGGTCAACAAAGAAGGGCCCATGCAGCTGGCACTGCTGGCCACCAACGTGCTGCTGAGTGACCCAGCGGTAATGCGCCAATGGCAGCACATCTACGAGCCGACCGCCTTCTTGGTGGGGCTTGCGGACGACTACACCCCGTTCGAGGTCAACGGTGCAGTGCAATCGGTGGTCCCGACGGGATGGGATGACCTGATGGCCTTCGCCGACGATGCCACGGTGGCCGCGCTGCGCGACCAACTCGTGCAGGCGCGGCCTGTAAGGATCAACCCGGAGGCGGCGTCCGTTCGGATCATGGGCGCCCGCTTCGTGATCGACTCATTCATCTTCGATCAACTGGTAATGCCGAACATCTCGGACCGCGGGGTGGCGACCCCGCTCGACCTCGCGGCAACCATGGGATCGACGTGGGCGTACGCCACGCTCGACTCGCTCGGCGAGACCGACTACCCGCATTATCCCGAGACGCTGGCGGACCTGACTGCCGACATGGCGGCACGGACCATCGACGATTGGGGCCAGACCGTCTACGACGCCTGGCTCTACGCCCTGGAGCCGATGTTCCTCTCTCATGGAGACGAGTTCCCCGACTACATGAGAACGGCGGCGTGGTCGGCCAAGGCACATCAGACCGGGTTCGGCTCATATGCGGAGCTGAAGCACGACACGATCCTCTACACCAAGCAGGCTGTGGCCGAAGGTGGCGGCGACGAACCACCGGTGCCGCCGCGCCACTGGGTGGAGCCGGATCCCGTTGCCTTCGAAAGGCTGGCTGCAGTGACGAGGCTGATGCACACGGGCCTGGACAGTCGCGATCTGTTGCCGTCGCAGTACTCCGAGCTGCTTGACGACCTGGAAGAGTTTCTGATGTGGCTGGCGGCAATCGCTCGCGACGAGCTCGCCGGCATCCCGATCAGCGAGGATGACAATCGTCAGCTGAGCTGGATCGGTGGCACACTCGAGTCGTTCTGGCTGCGGACGTCTGACTTCGATCTCGACTTCGAGAACGGCCCGGACAGCCACGCCGCGCTGATCGCCGACATCATGCGGAGCGGGGAAGATGCGGTGCTCGAAGTCGGCACGGGATACATCGACCGAATCTTCGTCCTGGTGCCACGCGATGACGGCGTCTTCCAAGTCGCCGTCGGCGGTGTCTACTCCTATTACGAGTTCCTCAACGAGCAGCGCCTCACGGATGAAGAGTGGCGGGCTCTGCTGGCAGCTGGCGAGGCACCGGCGCGGCCCATCTGGCAGCAGCCGATTCTGAGTGGAGATCTCGAGCTGCCGGAAAGCAACGAGCTGACCGCAGGGCTGCTGTGTCGTGACGTGCTCAACCGTGGCTTCGGGTTCTGGACTGCGGCCGCCTATTGGATCTCTGAAGGCTCCCCGGCGCGAATGGACGCGGACGGCAACGGCATCCCCTGTGAGACGGTATTCCCGCGTGTCGACATCGACGCATTCCTCAGCGGTGCCACGGACTTCGCCTCGGACATGCTGTGCGCAGATCTGGATCTCCAGGACGAGGCGGACGAATACAGCCGGGCAGTGGCTTATTGGATGCTGGAGGGAACGCCGGCGCGAATGGACGCAGACGGCAATGGCATCCCGTGCGAGACGGTTTTCGCGCAGGCCGTGATCGAGGACTTCATGGCGATACGGGGCGGATGACGGGGCGCGGCCGGCTAGTGACCACCCACGAGTACTTACAGCAGTGTGATTTGGCCACTACCATGGCCGGGCGCTTCCCCACCGCCGATACCAAAAGGAATTTCCAATGCAGCAGTACCTCGATGTGCTGCGGGATGTCCTCGAGAACGGCTCGCCTCGGATGGACCGCACCGGCACGGGCACCCGAAGCGTCTTTGGACGTCAGACGCGATACGACCTCTCGGACGGATTCCCCCTCGTCACAACCAAGAAGGTCCACCTCAAGTCCGTCATCCACGAGCTCTTGTGGTTCCTGGCGGGCGATTCGAACGTGCGGTACCTCAAGGAAAACGGGGTCCGCATCTGGGATGAGTGGGCGAACCCGGAAACGGGCGAACTCGGCCCGGTCTACGGGGTCCAATGGCGATC
>JAHEJX010000085.1 GCA_024638645.1 Actinomycetes bacterium | reverse complement strand
CTACGAGCTCGTCGAATTGTCAAGGGAATCGGTTGCGGAACGGGCCAAGCTGGTGGCCAGCATGTCGATGCATCCATCGACGTCCGGCTAACGCCATTTCATCTGCCTAGATTCAAGGTTGATGAAGGCGTTGGTGACCGGTGCCACTGGCTATATCGGCGGCAGGCTCGTCCCCCGCCTCCTCAACCGCGGCCTCGATGTGCGTTGTATGACGCGCGATCCGATGCGACTCAACCTCGACCCTTGGCGAGGTGAGGTCGAGGTCGTGGCGGCTGATGCGCTCGACCAGGACTCCGTCGAAGAGGCGATGAGGGGCTGCGATGTCGCTTACTACCTGATCCACTCAATGGCGAGCGCCGGTAAAGACTTCGCCGAAGTGGACCGGCAGGCTGCAAACAACGTCCGCGCCGCCGCCGACCGCTCCGAATTGCGAAGGCTGGTTTACTTGGGGGCCCTCGGCAGCGACGACGAAGACCTGTCCCCGCATCTGCACAGCAGGCAAGAGATAGGGCGAATTCTCGCCTCGGGTTCGACACCTGTGACGGAATACCGCGCAGCAGTGATCATCGGCTCGGGCTCGACGTCGTTCGAGATGATCCGGCATCTCACCGAGCTGCTGCCCATCATGTTCCGGCCGAGTTGGACACAAACCCGCTGCCAACCTATTGCGGTGCGCAACGTGCTCGAAATTCTGATCTCTGCCCTCGATGACGCTTCGGAACAGGATCACATCTACGAGGTCGGCGGGCCCGACGTCGTCACGTATGAGGAGATGACTCAGATCTACGCAGAGGAAGCCGGCTTGCAGCGTCGCGTGGTGATCCCGCTTCCCCTGTTCAGCAACCGTTTGGCGCCCCGGGCAGTGGCTTTGGTGACGCCACTGGTGACAGAGACCGTGGCTCCTTTGATCGAGAGCATGTACAACGACGTGGTCGTCCGGGGGGAGACACCGCCGGGAGTCGAGCTTGCGGATTTGTTCACATATCGCGAGAGCGTGCAGAGGGCACTGTGGCGCATCTCGGAATGGGACGTGGAAACCCGTTGGTCAGATGCCGTGGCCCGACCTGCATTGCCTTTGCCAAGCGATCCACACTGGGCGGGGGCGAGGATGGAGCTCGACCGCAGAGCGGTTCTGAGTTCGGCGTCCGCCGACGATCTGTTTTGGGCGTTTTCTCGAATTGGCGGCGACGTCGGCTATTACACGATGAATTGGGCTTGGCGCATGCGCGGTGCATTCGACAGCCTCATCGGCGGAGTCGGATTGCGCCGGGGACGCCGCCATCCGGAGGAACTGCATCCGGGAGAAGCGCTCGACTTCTTCCGCGTCGTTGAAGCGGATCCGGCAAAGCATCGGTTGACGCTCCAGGCCGAGATGAAGGTCCCAGGCATCGCCTGGCTGGGTTGGCGGGTCGAAGAAGGCGAGGATGGCTGCACCCTGGTGCAGAAAGCCGGCTTTGTGCCGCGCGGTTTGCTCGGCCGTTTGTACTGGTGGACGCTGTTGCCCTTCCATGCGCCGATCTTCCGCAGAATGGCCCGCCGGATCGCGACCGCGGCCGAGCGCCGTAGGAGCTTGCAGCCCAACTAGTAGTACCCCGATCGTCACCCAGAGCGAAGGCCAGTCACGCCTGATAGGTTCATTTCGAGTACGTGGCATGGTCTTTGTTGAGGGGAAACGGCGTGAAATCCGCAAGGGTGTTTGTATTGCTTGCCGCCGCGGCTGCGTTGATCGTGGCTTCGTGCGGCGGATCTGACGATGGCGACAACGACGGTGGGGCCGGCAACACGACCACCGCGGCTCCGGCCGGAGGAGGCGACGCCGGGACTACCACCACCGCCGGTGGTGCAGCAACGCAAGCTCCCCCGTCAGTCGGCGAAGCCGGCAGTTTCACCGTCAACGGCACCGAATTCGCCGTGACCCTCCTGAACAGGTGCATTCCCTTCTCGGACGCGGCCGGAAACATCGACCTTCAGGCCCTGGCCCAAGGCGAGCAGGGTGGCGCCAAGCTCAACCTGAACCTGCTCGGCGGTTCCCTCGACGTCTCCGTCGACGGCAGCGGCATCTCAAATGAGTTCGGGAGCATCGCCTTCGGCAAAGACCCCGATGTGCAGAGCTCTGAGGTTGCCGGCGATCGATGGACCGGCTCGGCCACAGTGGGTGACAGCCTGGGAAGCGGCGACACCGTCGACCTTGCCTGGGACATCATGATTCCGGACGAGATCAACGACTGCAGCCTGTAGAGGGTCCAGCGGCTCGGGACCGGCGCCGCTGCCATCCGCCGTCGGGCTACGGCCGCTCCGGTAACGTGGCTCGATCATGCTTCGCCGCTACGCGCCGGCCGATCTCACCGACCTCCTCGATGCCTGGTACGAGGCGGCGCGGGTCGCCCACTCATTTCTTCCTGAGGAGTTCTTCGAACGAGAACGGATGCAGATTGCCGATGAGTGGATCCCACTGGCGGACGTCACCGTCTACGAACACGAGGGTCACGTCGTTGGGTTCGTTGCAATGGTCGGCAACGAGGTCGGCGGACTCTTCGTGCACCCGGACTTCCAGCGGCGTGGCATCGGGAGGGCGCTTCTCGACAGCGCCCGAGAAAGCCGTCCATTTCTCGAACTGGACGTATTCGAGGCCAACGAGATCGGCCGTCGCTTCTATCGGGCCTACGGGTTCCGTCAGCTCGATCGTCATATGAGCGAAGCAACCGGGCATCCTGAGCTGCGCCTCCGCTTCGAACGGGCGGCAACCGAACCCGACGGCTGAGTTACCCCTTCACCACCCGCTGCGGGAGACTTCTCGCAGGACTCGAACCGGCATTCGTTGCCGACCCGAAAGGCTGACCGTCGGTAGATATCGCCGGAAGTCTTGTCACGCCAAATCAGTGGCTCGCTCAAGTGCCCGGCTAGGGCTGCCTCCTCGGCAATGCATCTCGTTGCCTGCTGGGCGATCCACTCACGACACGATGGTGCGGAACGATCAGACCGGCGCCCCCACCGATCGCGTCGACGGTGCTTGAGATCTTGCCAGGAGGATGTTGCCGATGGCGGCGCCGACCGCGGCCACGGTGAACGACGTGGTCCACGCGATTGGGTAGTCGCCGTAAGTCGGATCCGGTGTCCCTACCTCGAGCGCCGTCAACACGAAGAGGCTCGCAACGCCCACGATCATCGCGCCCGCAATGACTAGCGTGGCGCCGCGCTCACGTCGTGTCGAGATTGCGAACAGAATCATTGCGACGGCGAATAGGCCGGCCCACACCGGAACGGCCCAGAACATGGGAATCGTGACCAGGATGCCGAGACCGAGCGCCACGATTCCCGGGGTGCGAAATCGAGCGCGACTTGGGATCACTTCAACCTTGAGCATCACCAACATCGTCAGGACGCCCGCCGCAACGAGTGCGGCCCATCCCAAGACGCCGAGGACCGTGAACCCATCGCCGCCCCCATCCTCGTAGAGCAGCGTCGAGAGCCCCCAGGCGATCGGTACGACTATCCAGGCGACGGCCGCCAGATGTGCGAAGTTGGTCTGCAGAGCGCGCGTCTGTGACACGATTCCTCCTCATGGTGTTGTCACTAGGTAGACGATGAGGAAGGCGATTTGGGTGACAAAGGGATGCCCTACATTCCCTCCCTCCATTGCTTGGCTACGTTCAAGACACAACTACTCCGACCTCGACAAACCGCGCTCTGGCCGAACCATCAGGACTGCTGGCCTGCGTCGTTGGGCCATCGGTGATCCCATGTCACGTCATGACTCGAGAGCGAACGAAACGGGAATCGTTGTGCGGCTTCCATCGACAAAAACACCGTTGCGACACAGATTCGCGAGAGCACTGAAGACGGTGACGACGATTCCTGTCCCAACCTGGCCAAGGCCGTGGATGGATGCCGGCCAATGAGCGTTGACCGTTGTGTGTCATAGACTCAGTGGCGATGCGGCTGGTCAGCTACAACATCGGATACGGGTTTGGGCGTGACGGCGAGATGGATCTCGATCGGATCGCTGCGGCTATCGACGGCGCAGACGTCGTCGCCCTCCAAGAGGTCGAACGCCACTGGCCGCGCAGCGAAATGCTCGATCAACCAAAGGAACTAGCCAAGCGGCTGCCTGAATATTGGTGGGTGTTCGGCGCCAACATCGATCTTCACTCCAGGAACACTGTCCCCGGTGAGGAGGCCGATCGGAGACGCCAGTTCGGGAACATGCTGATGGCACGTCGGCCGATCTTGGCGTCCCGCAATATCTCACTCCCCCGCTGTTCGCATCTGCCGTTCACGATGCAGCGAGGGGCCATCGAGGGAATCGTGGCCAACGACGAGGGCATGCTGCGTGTCTACTCGACTCACCTGTGCTACTTGCAGCCATCCACGAGGCGGGCCCAGATAGAGGCGATTGTCGATACGCATCAGAAGGCTGCCGATGAGGGTGGAACGTGGGGTGGCGAACATCCGCAAGATGCGACCGGCTGGATCACCGGCGACGAACCACCGGTCCCGCACGAAGCCATAGTCATGGGAGACATGAACTTCCTGCCGGACTCGGACGAGTACCAGGACTACTTCTCGCCAGAGTCCGCCCACCCTTGTGGCCTGCTCGATGCATGGGTCGCTGCTGGGCATCCGGTGGACGGCGGGGCCACCAAGCTCGACCACGGGCGCATCGATTACGCGCTCGTTTCGCCGAGTTTGGCCGACCGGGTGACCGCCGCCCACGTCGATCATCATGCTGTGGGGTCGGATCACCAACCGCTGTGGGTTGAACTCGACATCTGAAGCCGGCCGTCGACGTGCAATGCCACTGCATCTACGCCCGTGCTTCCACCGACCCGGTGCCGACGGTGCGGCGCTTCCGGTTCGGGTTCACCGCTGCTCACACCGATCGAGGACGTTCGCTGAGTTTCACCGCGACGTAGGATTCAGGGGCAAGGAGGGACACGTGAGCCACGAACAACGACCCGACGAGCCACGCGAGCCCTGGAAGAGGAAGATGGGCGCCGAGTTCTCGGGACTGGAACGCCCTCGCGACTTCTTGGTTGCCTTCCTGGCTGTAGCGGTGCTAATCACCATCGCCCTCGTGATTGCGTACGTGGCGTTCGGTTGAGGCGTTCCGCATGCGCGCATTCTCTCGCGACGTTTTGCTTCGCATTAGTCCCCGGTTCAGGAGGACCTCATAGATCGTTGCGGCGTTCTGCTGCGGGGGGACCGCCGTTGTGTCGATATGAACTACATCTTGAGACGGCGGCTCGAACAGCCGGGTGAGCTCCCGGTGGCGACGGTACCCCTCAGGATCTGAGCCCTTGAGCAGCGCATTCCGATCTGGGCTGTCAATACGGCGGACTTGCTCCTCAACGTCGCAGTCGAGCATGACCGCCAGGAATAACGAGCCACGGCGGTGAGCAAGCGAGCGGATGCGGTCGTAATGGTGTGCGCCGTCGTCGTCGTCCTCGAGCACGTTGGTGAAGACGTAGCTGTTCGTCCTGGGTGCAAGATCTTCAATCGTTCCGAGAACCGCCTCGCGTATCGGCAGGACCCGATCCCAGATCTCCATCGGGATCGGGAACTTGCCATCCCACTTGAACAGTGTGAGAAGTGGGATATTGATGAGCTGGTTGTCTACGAGCACGCCGTCGAGAAGCTCCGTCAGGTGTGATCCAACGGTCCGCTTGCCTACCCCTGGGTATCCGAGCACGAAGACGACGCAAGTCTCGAAGCCATCATCCATAACCCAAGGTTAGGTTTGCACCCTGGTTGCCGCAGCGGCGACAGCAGACGTCACAACAAGCAGTGTCGGCTCAGAGTTGGCTCGCTGCAGGTCGCGCCGGCAAACGGCAATGCCACGATCCCGCAGACCCTCAGACCTACGCTGCCGGCGTGCAGACAACAAGGGTGGACATGCGGGAACGCGTCCGCCACATCATCTTCGATCACAACACGCCGGAGTCGCGAGGGTTTGACGTTGCCTTGTTGGCCCTCATCGCGCTCAGCGTTTTGCTGGTCATGTTCGAGACGGTCGAACAGATCGAGGCCCGCTACGAAACCGTCTTCTTCGGCCTCGAGTGGATCATCACGATTCTGTTCACGATCGAATATGTGGCCCGGCTGGCAACCGTTGACAGTAAGTGGCGCTATGCCCGCAGCTTCTTTGGGGTTGTCGACCTGCTGGCGATCCTCCCCGTATACCTCAGCTTGATCCTGCCGGGCGCCCAATCCCTGCTCGTGATTCGCTCGCTGCGGCTGTTGCGGGTATTTCGCGTGTTGAAAATGGCCCGCTTCATCAGGGAAGCGAACTTCTTGGTGCGGGCTATCAAGGCCAGCTCGCGCAAGATCATCGTGTTCTTGATCGCGGTTGTGCTCATCAACGTCATCGTGGGATCGACGATGTACCTCATCGAAGGTCCGGCGAACGGATACGACTCGATGTTCCGGGGGCTCTACTGGTCGATCGTCACGATGAGCACGGTCGGGTTCGGAGATATCGCGCCATCAACTCCGCTCGGCCAAGTGCTCGCCGCAATGCTGATGATCGTCGGCTACAGCGTGATTGCGGTGCCCACCGGCATCGTGTCGGCCGAGGTGGCCAGCGCCAATCGACCTCGTCAGGAATCCTGCCGCCACTGCGGATCCGCTGTCCACTCCAATACGGCCCGCTTCTGCGACTCCTGCGGGTTCGAACTGGCCGGTTGAGAGAGCGGGCAGGCGGCAGTCCCGTTGTGCCACGATGCGTTTGTCCGGGACGTCCTAGCGGAGGCGTGGGGCACGAGGGCCGGATTGCTGCGACCTGCCCGGAGGCCTTGACACCCCCTCGCAGCCTGTGGTCACATGGACCAGACGCGGAGGAATCAGGATGCGAGACGAACATAGGCAGCCCCCGCGCTCCGTTGACGCCGGTAACGTCCCTGGCAACCCGCTGCGTTCGTTCCGCATGTCGATGTTGGCCCACGGCTACGTTGATGACACCTCCGGCAAGCACGTCGAGCTCGATGAGTCGAGTGCAATCAGTTACAGCCCGGTACGGATCCGCAGGGAGTCGCCACCGGTGGCGTTGTGGCTCACGGCGATCCTGCTGATTGCCCTCCTCGTCATGGCGGTGTTTGCTCTCACGTAAGCGGTCTCGGCGGCTTTGGTGTCAGCGCACAACCGATTCTGGCTCCAGAAAACCGGTGACCGCCTCGGCATTCGATTGCCCTACCGCCCCGCCTGACGCAAAGGCTCCGCCACAATCTGTTCGTCCACGCCGAGGAGGCGTTCGGTTCTCAAGAACTTGAAGAAACACCAGGTCGCAACTGCGGTTAGCAAGTGCCAAACCGCATGGGCTTGGAGCATCGAGTCGGGCCGGCACCACTCATGCTCATCCGTACCGGTTAGCCAGATTGCGTAGGCAATCATGAACGATGCAATGCCCATCCAGAACCACGGGGCGTAACGCCGCCTGCCCTGTGGTGGCGAAGAGGCAACCAGGCCGGGAACCCAGAACAGCGCCACCCACCAGTACTCGCCCAATTCCCCGATTATCTCCGCAGGACTGATGCCGAATACTGCAGCTACTGCGAATCCCACGAGCCCCGACCAAAGCCTGGCCGCAGGCGACCACCATCGGTAGAGGGTCTCCGAGATCACCCACAGCCCAATAGACAGACCAAATAGATCGAGCCCGATTCCCAGGTCGTGCCCGAATAGCCAGAAGGCTCCCGCATACAGGCCAAGGACCGTCGCGTAGACAGCGAAGAAGGTCCCCATCTTCCACCTCGCCAGGCCTGCCAGGTTGTAGAGCCACGGGACCAGGATGTAGGCGACCATGGAAACGTTGTCGAGCCACGCACCGAAGAACGTGTGAGTTCCATGCATGAGCATCGAGCCCGGGCCGAGAAAGATGACTGCTCCGGCGTAAACCAGTGCCAGCGGCTGTTCGCCGAAGAAGCGGTTGCCTTCCGGCGCAGTCGACTCCTCGTCTCGAGCAAGAACCCTGAGCATCAGAAGGCCTGCGACAACAAACCCGAGGTTGCCCAGCGTATTCACGGGTTCGCGCATCAGGCCGTCGCTAACACGCTCGCACCACCGAGAGATCTCACCGACGGGCGACTCGTTGGCGGCGGCGGACCCGAAGCCGATCCAGGCGTAGACCCCGTACGCAAGCGCGTAGGCGGTCAGAGCAAGAGCGGCGAACTTGGTCGGGGTGCGCATATTCACGATGGCGCCGGCAGTCTCTCACACCAGCCCACGCAGAAGCTGCGGCCCGACAGTGTCCACGCAGGAACATCACGGCCAGATGCGCCGTTTCGACCCGACCGGGCAACAGCAACGTTATGGTCGGCCGCGAGATGCCACATATGAGCCGCAATGCCGGTGAATCCCAAAACGAAGACTGGCGAGGTCTCGGCGACCTCGTCGCTCTGGCAACTGAGCGCATCGTGATGCCGGTGGAAGGGATGCACCGCGCCATTGCGGATCGCTGGTTCGCCCTGGCTGGAACGGCTGGAGCGCCGTTACGCGACGCCTACAACGGTGCCACTCGGCGGGTCTACGGTGCAATCCGGGGCGCCGGAGGCTTGGTTGGGTCGGCACTCGGATGGGGCGCCTCTGTGGCTGGGACGAAGGCCGAGCCGTTGTGGTCGAAGTCTGCGGGGGAACGGATCCAGGCCAATGTGAACGCAATATGGGGCGATGAGCTGGCCAGACGAGTTAGCCCGCTGGCGCTCCAATTCGGGTTCCGAACGAGTGCCGGCGAACCCATCGACCCCGGCGAAGTCGCCACAATCCTGCCGGAAGGCACAAGTCGAGTGGCCGTCCTGATCCACGGTCTCGGCGAAACGGAACGCTGCTGGAGTCGCGATGCGGAAGGGAGCATCGGATGCGCCCTCGCGGCCGACGGGATCGCCACGATCGGAGTTCGCTACAACAGTGGCCGCCGAATATCCGAAAGCGCAGAGGATCTCGCCGCACTGCTAGAGAGGTTGTTCGCCGAGTGGCCAGGCGAGGCATTGGAGGAGATCTCGCTCATCGGTAATTCGATGGGCGGACTGGTTGCGCGCAGCGCTCTCAACGCCGGTCTTGCCGCCGGTCACTCGTGGGTTCGACCGACCCGCCACGTCGTGACTATTGGATCACCACACCTTGGCGCCCCACTGGAGAAGGGCGCCGCCCTCGTGGCGCAGGGGTTGCGACTCGTGCCGGAGAGCCGCCCAATAGGCGAATTCCTGAACCTGCGCAGCGCCGGCATCAAGGATCTGCGGTTCGGGTCGCGAGTGGAAAGCGAGTGGGAGGGAGTCGAGCAGCACTTCGTGGCCGGAGTCGTCACCACAGAGCCATCGCATCCCGTGGGATTCGCAATCGGGGACCTCATGGTGCGCGTGGCGAGCAGCACAGCCCAGGGACGGACCCGAAAGATCCCGGCGACAAACTTCAGGGTGTTCGGCGGACGCCGCCACTTCGATCTCGTGACCGACGCTGCCGTCCACGATCAGCTCCGTGAGTGGCTCACCCCCAGGGATATCGCATCCGGTGATGATCCTGACGAGGGAGTCCCACCCTCCTAGCCGCGCTCCTGGGGATCACACGGATATCCGTGTCCAGCGAGTTGACGCTTCTCGAATCGATTGTGCGGCTTCGAAGGCGACGGTCGCCGAGTGAAGCGCCATGAGCCGGCTTCCGCTATCGCCAACGCGACTCTTGGGCGACGGGCGCCGAACGTCTGCGCGGGCCGACGAGCTGCAGCGGAACGACGCCGGGATCCGATGCCAGCGCACAGTTCGTGGGTCCGGGACATGACCCGAGGCACGCACCGGCACGCTCGCACACATCGGCTGGCTCACCTCCGCGATCGGCGACCAACAGACCGTGGGCTCGCAGCGCGGCGAGCATTGCATCGATGTCCTCGGTCGAAACGCCAAGGCGGTTCCCCAGCTCGGCCGGCGTGAGCGGTGCAGCCGCCCCCGCGATTTCGTCGAGAAGAATGGCGAGTGTCATCCCAACCCCAAGAGTCGTCCAAGCTGAAATACGGCCAAGGCCCCCAGCCAGGCGATGCACAGCTGGCCGGCCACGCTGACCGCCATCCAGCGGGTCCCGAATTCGTCGCGCAGAGCCCCGACTGCCGCAATGCACGGCGTGTAGAGGAGCACAAACACCATGAATGCAAGGGCGGCGAGAGAGCCGTGTCCTCCGCTCGCTGACTCGAAAGAGTCGCGAATGCGCGATTCGACCTGAGAGGAGGTCCCGTCCTCGACCTGTGCAAAGTCGAGGCCCACGACGCCTGGAATCGCCCGCATCGTGGCCCACGTAGCGCCGACAAACGAGCTACCAATTTCCCCGAGATCCTCCAAGAAGCCCGATCCCCGTGCCTTGTCCGCAGGCTCTCTTTCGCCGTAGAGCTGGTTCATGGTGCTCACCACCACTTCCTTGGCGACGAAGCCAGACATCAGAGCGCCGGTTTGCTCCCATTCCCCGAACCCGAGCGGCTCTGTCAAGGTCGAAGTCGCGCTGGCGATCGCACCGAAGGCGCTGTCTGCGACGTCGGTGTCTCCAAAGGAGCCGCCAGCGACCGGGATCGCCAGCAGACCCCACACAACGATGCTTGCCATGAGAATCAGAGTTCCGGCTCCTTCGACGAACGCCCACGTGCGCCTTCGCACGAGCGCCCACACAGTGTGAGCGTTGGGAAGGCGGAAGGCCGGAAGCACCATCACGAACGGCATAGGGTCGGGCTCCGGAAGCATCGTCCGTCCCAACAACGCGCCGACTGCTACCGCAACAACGATGCCCAGCAAGTACAGCAAGAAGATGACGGAGCCGGTGCTGCCGGCAAAGAAGATGGATGCAAGGAGCACGTACACCGGGAGACGAGCGCTGCACGACATGAAAGGCACGAGCAATCCGGTCAACAGCCGATCTCGGTGCGTGTCCAGCGTACGAGTGGCATAGATCGCCGGCACCGTGCACCCGAAGCCAACCATCATCGGCAGGAAGGCCTTGCCCGGCACACCAATGGCGCGCATGGCCCGCTCCATCACAATTGCGGCGCGCGCCATGTACCCCGAGTCCTCGAGAACGGCCAGGGTGAGATACAAACCGACCAGGACCGGAATGAACACCAACACGCCACCTACGCCGGCCAACACACCATCGACGACGAGACCTTCAACCCAAGTACCGTCGCCGCCAAGGGCGGCGAGGCCGGCCACAGCCCATCGGCTAACGGGTCCCGCAATGACCTCGTCCAACCAGTCGAGGTACGGTGCCGTTACGTCGGCGGTGATCTTGAGCACCAACCACATCACCGCCAAGAAGACGCCGAACCCGAGAATCGGATGCGTCAGCACCCTGTCGACACGATCGGAGGCAACCGGGCCTCGGCCGTTGTGGCCGGTGGCCTCTCGACTGAGTCGCCTGACATGATCGAAGCGCCGCTCGGCGAGGGCGAGGCCCGCCTCTAGCCCGATGTCAGCTTCGATTTCGTGGCGGGCTCGCTCGGCTGCAACGAGCACTTCTGCACCACCTGGCAGCGGTGCAATGCGGCCTCGCAGGAACTCGTCGGAAGAGATCATCTGGATTGCCAGCCACCGAGCTGGGGCGATCGAGGCAACGCATGGCACCGATGTGATGGCCGCCGTCAGCACAGCGAGGTGCTGCTCGACCACCGGTCCGTAATCGATCACAAGTGGCGGCGCACTGCTGGCAGCTAACGCATTGCCGACGGCGTCGAGTAGCTGGTCACGACCTTCACCGCGGCGCGCCACGGTTGGGATCACATCGGTGGCGAGAGCGCGAGCGAGACGGCCAAGGTCGACTCTGATGCCCCGTCTTTCGGCGACGTCCGACATGTTCGCCGCCACGACTTGGGTAAGACCGGCCTCGGCAATCTGCGTTATGACGTGGAGGCTTTGCTCTAGGTTGGTCAAGTCGACCACAGTGATGACGACATCTGGACGGTCGAGCAAGCACGCCGCAGCAATTCTCTCCTCGGCTGAGACCGCGAGCAGTCCGTAGATGCCCGGGATGTCCACAACGTCGCATGTGACGCCGCCGGCTTCGAGCTGACCGGTATGAAGCTCGATCGTTTGCCCCGGCCAATTCCCAACCTGTTGACGTGATTCGGTCAGTGAGTTGAAAAGCGACGTCTTACCCGTGTTGGGATTGCCCGCAATCGCAATCGACGGCTTCACTTCGAGAGCTCTTTCACGGTGACGGCAGCCGCGGCTTCCTGCCCGAGCGCAATGCGGCCATCGCCGATGCCAATGATTAGCACCCCTCGTCGCTGAAGAACGCTGAGCTGCGCGCCCGGCACGACGCCGAGGCTGGCCAGCCGGTGCACTACGTGCGGCCCACCACCAACGCCGACGACTCGAAGGGCCGCTCGGCGCGGGGCCTCTGTAATCGTCCAGGTTTCATTGGCGGAAGTCACGCTCGACCTCCCTGTGGTCGAACCAGCACGGATGCAGCCACAGAGGCATCGAGACTGACCGTACGGCTGCCAACATCGAGCAGCGTGCTCGACGTTCCAGCGGCGAGCACCCGCAGTTCGACACCGGGCGTAATGCCCTCTCGGGCGAGAAACCCCGACATGACGTCGTCAGTCACGATGGCAATGACCTCCACATCAACACCCGCGGCGATACTGGTCAATGACTGCCGAGCCGTGAACGAGGTGGCAGCTGCCGCGTCTGGGATCGGCCGCCCCAGAGGTCCCGTTTCGGGGTCTCCGAGGTAGGCGGCAAGCCGGTCGGCGGCTTCGCTCGGAGTCACATGTTCTAGTTGGCATGCGAGCGCATCGGCCCGCTGCGGCGAGAAGTCGAGGCGATCGGCAAGGAAGCGGGACCACAGGCGTCTGGTGCGTAGGACGCGCCGCGCGATCCGCCGGCCCTCCGCTGTGAGCTCAACGCCGCGATAGGGCTGGTAGTAGAACAAACCGCGCTGGTCGAGCTTGCGGACCATCTCGTTGACCGACGCCGGTGACACACCAAGCGACGAGCCGAGGGCGGCCATCGCCAACGGACCGCGGTTGCCGTCTTCTTCGGCCACGGCGACAGTGATCAGGTACATCTCCTCGCTCTCGCTGGTTTCAGGTGTACCTGTTACTGCTGCGGCCGATTCTTCTGGCATGCCTAAAGAGTGCTCCAGATCGGCGCTGGGCGCTAGGGCCAGAGGCCCCCAGCACCGGCCCGCAGGTTTCCCTGAGTAACGCGGCGATCGAACTCCCAGACTCCTGATGGTCCTGAGTAGACGAATGACACGCCCGGAGAGAATTGACCCATGGCGCTCCTGATTCTCACTACCGTCCCTGTTTCGGAGTGCACGGCACCACTCAAGGAAGGATGCGCCTCTGAGACCGACCTTCGACCCCGGGCGGGCTTGGTTTGCAGCACTCGTGGTGGTGGGACTGGTGATTGCGTCGAGCTGCTCGGCACCGGACGAGTCGTCGACCACGACCACGACCACGACCACGACCACGACCACGACGGTCGCCGCCACGGCGCCCCCCACCTCCACCACAGCACCTACCTCGACGATGCCAGTGTCGACCACGGTGGCCACCACCACGAGCACGCTGGTCGATGAGGACGCGGCCGTCGCCTCGCTGTACCAAGCGGCAGGCAATCGCAATGCCGAGACCGTCCTCGTCTTCGCCCAGGGTGGGCCGGCGGCGGGTCTCGATACGACCGGCTTCGGTCTGCTGACGGACGGGCTGGACCTCAATGCGCTGTATGCACTGAATGTCCACCAGGCACAGACGCTCGATCCGGGAGCCTTCACGACGTCGGACATCGACTTCGACGCCGCCATGGCTGCCGATGACGAGAGCGTGGGGATCCTCGGCGATGTCGTTGCCCACTTCCAAGCGAGGGGCAAGCGAGTTGTCGTCCTCGGCATCTCGTACGGTGGGTTTTTGGTACAGGACCTACTGGCGACTCAGGGCAACGTCGCCGATGCGTACGTCATCGTCGTCGGAAGACTCGATGTCCCCGAAGACGCATGGAGGATCTTCGCCGACGGTGGTGCGGTCGAGTTCATCGACGGCGTAGAACCCGTCGAGGTACCGATAGAGACATTCGGATATGGCACCGGCACCCCCGAAGGTGAGCGCAACATGTCGCGGGTCCTCGCCGGTGTCATGTCCAAGCGCTACACACAGCTCTGGGCCGACCTCGATCTCGCCAACGTGACCTTCGTCTACGGCGACGCCGACGAACAGGTCGGGCGCCTGACCGACGATGAGATCGCTTTCCTCGAGGCCGGCGGTGCCCAGGTGCTACGAGCGGCCGGCGGTCATGTGGATGCGATCTTCGCGCAGACCGGCCCGGCGCTCGCGGCGGCGCTGGAGTAGCGGATTTCGGCGGCACTGCCAAGGGTGCGTATGAGTAGCTGAATCGGATTGCGGTTGGGTTGCACCGTCGCGATCGAACCCCGGGAATCAAACCCAGTACGCGCCGAAGCCCTTGATACACAAGCTGCCGAGAACCGGCACAACAGGAGGGACTCGACCCTGTCCGCAGGACAGACCCCATCCTTCTGATCCGTAGTCAGAGAGTCACGTGGGCGTTCATCAGTCAGGGTCTCCGTGAATCGGCGATGATCGCATTGAGCGAGAGACGAGCTTTCATGGGGCTCAGCAGGGCCCGGGCGGTCCTGCTGCGCAGAAGATGGGTTGGTCACTGCGGGGCCCACGCGGTAGGGCTTCGACTACGGTCGGTCTGTCGAACTGCGGAGATGAGGTGTAGATGGCGACACAAGAAGATGTGATGCTGGCTGTCGCCGGCACACTGTCTGAAGCCACCGTGCGGTACGCAGCTAGCGAGATCTCCGCCGCCGAGTTCGTTGCGGAACTGACCGGATTCATGTCCGACGACATCGTCTTCTGGTCCAGCTACACCCCCTCATGGGAGCCACTCCGACCGTTGTTCGCAGAACGCCGAGGAATCGACGAGATCGTTGCCCGGTACGACTACGAGAACGAGCACGAAGTCATCGAGCACGGCTCCGGCGTTCCGTTTGATATCGCGGTCGCCGGCGACACGCTCTATTACTCCCAGCGGGAGACGGCTTCGTTCTTTGAAAAGCCGCTGGTCACCTGGGATATGGTGACCAAGGTCGATTTCCGCGACGGACGGATCGCGAGCATCCGGATGTTCGTGGACGCAGCCCCAATCGAACAGGTCTACGGCGCTCCCTGCGGCTGATACGGAATCCGCCACCTCAGAACCACCGGCAATCGGAGCGCTCGTGTCGTCGCTGACGGGGTGACCGACGTATCGAGCTCGGATGTGCCGATCTCGGACATACTGTGAGACATGCGTTCTGATCCGAGATTGATTGATCGGCGTTCTGTCGGTCCGCCTCGTGGTAGATGCAGCTTGCCCTCGAATCGCGCGATCGACCCCGACAGCGGAGGGCTATCGTTCGCCCATGAGGTTCGATCGCCTATCGCCTGTGTTCCCGGTCCGCAACATCGATCTGGCAGTCGAGCACTACCGCAAGCTCGGGTTTGCAGTTCGTGGCTACGAGGGCCCAGATGCCTATGCCTTCGCTGAGCGCGACGGCATCGAGTTGCACCTCGCCCAGGTGGACCATCTGAAGCCGAAGAGAAACATGAGTGCGGTGTACCTGTACGTCGACGATGCTGACGCCCTCT
>JAHEJX010000177.1 GCA_024638645.1 Actinomycetes bacterium | reverse complement strand
GCCGCCCGGATACCCAGGACCACTCGGTATCGCCACACAGTCCCGCACCGGGCGCCGCGAGAACCGGCGATGTGCGATGGTCCGGGCGCTCGGGTACACCGGTCCGTCGGACTCGCCCTGGTCGGCGCGAGATTATGCGGCGAGCAAGTCGTGCCGCAGTGCTGCGGCTCGGCCCAAGTCGAATTGAGAATTATGGAGGCGCATCCTGCGCTGCTCAGCAGGGGACCAAGGGCCCTTACAACGGCCGACCGATCGAAACACGCTGGACCTAGATCAGGAAGGAGATCTTCATGTTGAAACGATCGCTATGGGCGCCTCTGGCGCTTCTTGCCATATTGTTGTCCGCTGCCGTGGCACACGCCGAGGCGCCGAACGAAGCCGACGGCACGTTGACCTACGACCTGTCGACGATCGAGATCGTCTCGACAAGGCAGGCCGGTCAGACCCTGTTCATCAACGTGACGATCGAGGGCCAGATCAAGGGAACGCTGAGCGGCGACATCGATGAGGCGTACACCGTCGTCCATCACGCCAAAGCATTGTTCAACACCTATCGAGGCGTCCTCGACTTCGAGGGCACAGTGACGGACGCAGACGGCGTGGAACATGAAGGCTCTCTACGGTTGCTGACGCGTGGTCGGCAGGACCCTGGGCTGCCGGTCCCGAGTGACAATCCGTGGCATATGTCCTGGGTGATCGTCGAGGGCAGCGATGGCCTCGAGAACGTTCAGGGGCACGGTACCGGGACGCTGATCGGGGACGAGCTCGTGTACACCGGGATCGTGCACTTCGCCGGACACTAACGTCGCCCGACACGCGTGGGCCAGGTGGCCGCGATTCGCATGGCGTGCCTTCCGGAGGAACGGCTATTGCGTATCGTGGCCGACCTGCGGTCTGGGTGAGTACATCCGCTCGTGGTGCTCACCTGCGAGACCGGCTCAGGATCGGGGGCACCAGATCGGGATCCATGCCCCTTGATGCTGAACCGCAGCCGCTCGGTATCGCTCGCCCTCAAAATCGCCAACCTGCGCTCGTAACCGGCGATATGTAGGTGATCTTGTCAAGGGGTTTCTTCGAGGCTTTCTGTCACTGGTCGAGGTCGGTGAGGAGGCGGTCGTAGAGGTCGGCTCGTTGGTCTTGGTCGTGTTTGAGGGCGTGGTCTCGTTGGCGCAAGTGGACGGGCTGGAAGCTGAGATCGGTCTGGTAGTGGGTGCAGGTCTCGCAGATCGATTCGTAGTGGCAGTCGAGCTCGACGGGTCGAGTGCAGTAGCCGTTGCCGAGCATGCGGTGGTGCTCGGCTCGGAGTAGGCAACAACCTCGGCCGGAACGCTGATCGCCAAGGACAACCTTGAGCGGTCGGTGCGCACGCTGTGTCGTCAGGTCGACATCCCCGCCATCACACCCTATGAGCTTCGCCACACCGCCATCACCTACCAGATCAAAGCCGGTTGGACCGCCAACCAAGTCGCCGAGTGGGCCGGGACCTCGGTGCGCATGATCTACAAGCACTACCGACACAAACTCGCTGAGATCAGCGAGGCTTCCACCACCGAGCTACGAGTAGCCATGGCTATCAGTTTGGCTATCGCCGGCTCATCTGGCCATTCTGCCAACCGACCGCAATCAGCACGAAACCCCGCTGTTGGAGCGGGGTTTTCGGGAGTGGAGCTAAGGAGAATTGAACTCCTGACCTCTTCCATGCCATCAATTGGCGAGACGTTCGAGGGTGTTTGAGCCCGTTCATTCAGCGGGTGCCGCCAGCGGCTGGACAGCTCTGAACGGTCTTGATGTGCAATGAATGTGCCATCGAGGTGCGATGACGACAGCTCCGCCGCTTGACATTATCGAGTGCGCGTGGCGCCCGATATCGCCGGTTGCCGGGTGCGGTCCGGCGAAGTTGTGGGCGGTGATATCGAGCGGTTTGGGAGTCCGCCATCTTCTCGGTCACGGTGGTCTGCTGAGGTTCTGTCCGTTGTTGGGTTGGGATCTCGTTGCCTTGTGCTCCGGGGCGGGCAGCATGAGCAGATCTTGGGGCTGAATGATGTCGCCGCAGGAGCGGCACGCCCCATTCCTCAGTCGACCGATGATAGTCAGTTCGCGTCGACAAGCACCCAAGAATCCGAGTTGGTACGGCACGTGCTAAACGCCGAGGATCGCACGAACGCCCGTTCGCTCACTGCACCCGGGTCCACCGATGCGGCCTCTCGGTAACGACGTGTTCGGTCTGGCCGTGGTGCCCGGCACCCGACCTAGGCCAGTCCGCTGGTCATCGACTGGCGAACCAGGCTCGTTGAGAACGATGAGGAAAGTCCATAGGGCGACGACCTGATCGAGTCGTTGAGTCTTCGGGATGCGTAGCTTGAATCGTATGACACGTCAAAGAACACTGCATCAACGTTTCCTTCCGCCCGGGGATCGAGCTGGATTTGTCAGCGCTCGGGTCGTGAGGATGGGCCGATGAGGCTTCTTAACTGGGGCTGGCGGTTCCGTCTCCGAGAACAACTCCGCTCCAGCCTGTGGGTGGTTCCCATGGTCTTCGCCCTCGGCGGCTGGTTCCTCGAATCATTCGTGGTGGGGACCGGCCGGGAAATCGCCATTCCCGAGGACGAGCAGCTTAGCGCCGCGGTTTCGACCACCGTCCTGGCAATGATCGCCGGGTCGATGATGACGGTCACCGCCATCGTCTTTTCGGTGCTTACCCTTACTGTCCAATACGCTGGAACGACGATCTCACCCCGAGCGGTCCGAACCTTCTACCGAGACCGAGTGGTCAAAGCCTCACTCGGCATGTTCGTCGGGACCTTTACCTACACCCTCATCCTCGCCCTCGCCTCCGACACTCCCGGGATCGAACTTGGTGTCGCTGTCGCGGTGCTGTTGGCTCTCATCTCTATTGTTGTGTTCATCGTCTTGGTCAACCACGTCGGTCAAGGACTACGAGCCGCCAGCATGGTCCGCCGAGTCAACCACGCCACCCACCGGGCCATCAACGAGGTCCACCCTCACCAAGCAACCACCGAAACAACCAGCCCCGACCTGGAAGCTCAGTCCGACGAGCCCAGGCGGATCATCGCCCACGACGGCGACGCTGGATTCGCGATGGCCGTCGACTTCGAAGGCTTGGCCCGCCACGCCGCCCACCGCGGAGCCACCATCACGCTGATCCCCACCGTTGGAGACTTCATCTCACCCGGCAGCGCACTCTTCGCGGTGCACGAACCTCGGAAACCGGTCAGCACACGCCGACTGAAAGGCGCTGTCGCGGTGGGCGAGGAACGAACCATCGACCAAGACCCCGCCTTCGGGATCCGGATCCTCGTCGACACCGCGATCAAAGCCCTCTCACCCGGGGTCAACGACCCAACAACCGCCGTTGTCGCTCTCGACCAGATCCACGACCTGCTCCGCACCCTCGCCACCCGGGACCTCACCTCAGGCCAACGACACGACAAAGCCCACGTCCTCCGCTTCACCGCCAACACCCCCACCTGGGCCGACTACCTCGACCTGGCACTTGTCGAGATCGCCGAATACGGAGCCGGGGCCTTCCAGGTCACCCGACGACTCCGCGCCCTCCTCGATGACCTCCAACACCACACCCCCCAGAATTGCCGCCCGGCTCTCGCCCATCACCAGCAACGCCTCGATCAGCGCATCACCGACGCTCACACCGACCCCTCCTCCCGCCACTACGCCTCCGCCCCCGACCCCCAGGGAATCGGGAGCACCCTCGCCACGTCCGAACAGGAGCAGGACTGAAAGCTCGTCAGTGCAACTGGTCCGCCAACCGGGTCAGGCCGAAAGATCTCGTCCTCGTAGCAGTGGCTGACGAATCACTCTGCAACGCCTTCAAGTGAACCTTCCAGCTCGCCCCGGGCGCCTACCGCAAGCGCACCGCCAACCACCTAGT
>JAHEJX010000176.1 GCA_024638645.1 Actinomycetes bacterium | reverse complement strand
GAGGCGTGGGTCGTCAAGTCAATCCCGACTTCGGCCATGACCTGGCTCGCAACCGGGTGGACCTCCGAGGGCCGAAGTCCAGCACTGGCGACCGTCAGCTTGTCGCCCACAATGGTCTTCAGCCAGCCCTCTGCCATCTGTGATCGGCACCGATTGCCGGTACAGAGGATCAAGACGTCGACTCTCATTTGATATTCAGCTTTTGATGGCGGCACGCGTCGTGTTCTCAGGACAAGCTGCGTTGGTCAACGAGCTCGAGTTCGGGTGCGTTCCCATCACATCCAGCCCCATTGCTGCTCCAATCTCGAGCCGTCGAGCCGTCGAATCGACCAACGGCAGGCGGGATGCTAGCTCAGACCGATCAACCCGGGCGCAGAACCGTCGCTGCCTCTATGGACCCACCGCCGAAATAATGCCTACGACCTATGGCTATCGGGGCCTCGACAGACGTAGCGTGCGCCTAGGAAAACCAGGTCGTTTCGGGACACGGCAACATTGGGGGTGACTACGCTTTATTGGTAGCGCTGGAACCCCGGAAAGCACTGGTTAACGGGGGAAGGTGGGACGATCTTGGCATATGCAGGTTTGGTACATGCAGATACAAACCTACGTGACCGTCGGGTCGAGGACATGGGAAGAACCAGCCTTGGGCACAAGGCTGCAACCGTAGTACTGGGCGAATCACAATGACACAAAACGCAACCCCGATGGACCATCAGGGTCAGGCGACAGCACGAATCGAGCCCCTCGACCCGGGGCGTTTCGCTGAGATCAGCTTCGCTCCGTCGCCCTACGTGCAGTTGGTCAAGCCGGTCATCGACGTTGTCGGAGGATTGCTCCTGACGATTGTCACGCTCCCTATCTGCCTCATCGTCGCACTCCTGGTTTTCCGAGATCTTGGTAGTCCGATCATCTTGAAACAACCCCGCGTTGGACGCGGTGGACGGGTCTTCAACGTTTACAAGTTCCGGTCGATGGAGCCTGACCGTCGCGCCAGCCCGCCTCATTTCGTTGGCGCGGATCGGCGGGTGACCCACAAGGATGCGAATGATCCGCGTCTCACCGATCTCGGTCGCTTCATGCGGAAATGGAGCCTCGATGAGCTTCCACAGCTTTGGAACGTGCTTCTCGGCGACATGAGTCTCGTCGGCCCCCGACCCGAGTTGGTGCAGATCGTCGAACAATACGAGCCGTGGCAGCACCAACGCCATGTGATCAAACCTGGAGTGACCGGGTTGTGGCAGGTTTCAGCCCGGGGAGATCTACCCATGCATGAAGCAACCGACATCGATATCGACTACGTCGAGTCGATCTCTTTCGCAAAGGACCTGGAGATCCTGTTCAAGACAATCCCGGCTGCGATGGGAGACGGCAAAGGCCACTGATCGGGTCACGGGTAAGCTGGCGCCGAAGCAGCGGAGCCTCGTCATGGTGTGGGGGTTGGAGTCCGACACCAGAACCGGACTGTGCAACACACGATTCGACCACCGGCTGGTTCAGAAAACCTGCCCGATGCTCGATACACACTCGTAGACCTTTCATACACTTATGACGGTCTAACCACCTAGAAAACGTGTAAGAGGATGACATGGACACAATGCGACCTAGAGACTTCGACGACATCGCTGCGTTGGAGCAACCAAGCATTCTCGCCGCGATGTGGCGGTACCGCTGGCTGGTCCTGGTCATTGTCGGTTCAATCGCCATGTTGGGCCTGCTGGCGCAGGAGGTGATACCGGCGGGCTACACCGCAGAGGCAGAGCTCTTCGTCGAAGATCCGGCTGCGTCCAATCCATTCGATACGGCCGCTGCCGTCGCCCGAACTTCAGATACGCAGCGATATGTGGCTGATCAGGTCGAAATCCTCGAAACAAATGCTGTCGCTGAAGAGGCGTCGCAGCTACTGGCCGCCCGTGGTTTCGACTGGAGTCCTGATGATGTCACCAAGAGCCGAACCATTACCTCCAGCCGCGACGTCAATCTCATCACTGTGGCATTCGACGCGGATAGCCCCGAAGCTGCAGCCGCAGGCGCCAACTCGATGGTCGAGGCTTATCAGAAGGTCCGTACAGCTCAGATTACGTCACTGGCGAACAACGTCGTATCGCAAATCGACCAGTTGAAGGAAGCTTCCGAGCTTCGACTCAGCGAAATCCAGCAGGAGATTCTCGCTCTACAGGCGCAGGATGCGGTGCGGAGCGAACTCGATGACCAATTCCAGACAGCACTGGAGGAGTTGAATCGCCTGCGAGGCGAACTCAGTAATGCGGCCGAAGGCTCTGATCGACAGGCGGAATTGCGCGAACAGCTGGCCGATCTGACCGCAGATTTCTCCCGGTGGGAAGTCATCAGCCGCATCGAACAACGCGACCCCGCACTCGTTGCCCTTCTGGCTGAGCAGCAGGATGCCATCGACGAGATCGCCAACCTCAGCGGGCTGACCAATGAGATCTTCATTGCCACCGAGAGCAACGGCATTGGCCTCACGATTTTCTCGCAGGCGTTGCCGCCAGAGGATCCGTCGACGGTCGGAACTGCCCGGGTTCTCGCAGCGTCACTCATCCTCGGCATGGGTGCGGCTGCCTCACTTGCATACTTCCTTGCGTCCCGGCGCCGGTCCTTTGGTAGCCGGCTCCTACCCGAGCTCGTCCTCAGCGCTCCACTGCTGGCCGAGGTTCCGAACTTCGCGCTCGAAGGTATCAAGTCGCCACTTCCCGTCACGAGCGCACCAACCTCGGCCTCGGCCGAGTCATTCAGATTCGCCGCTGCAGCCGTGGACATTCGTGCCGCTGCCGCGGGTGCACGCAGCCTGATGATGGTCTCGGCAACGCTCGGATCCGGGAAAACGACGACGGCGGCCAACACAGCCATTGCCGCAGCGCGCGAAGGCTTGAAAGTGTTGATCATCGACGCCGACTTCGGAAACCAGGAAGTCACTCGTCTGTTGTTAGGAGACATCCAACCCCAGTACGGAATCACCGAGGTGGTGGCTGGTCACGTGAAGCTCGAACAAGCCATTCAGGAGGTCGTCGTCACGGACAATCGCTCGTTGTACGTGTTGTGGCGCGGCCGTCAGCCGGTCGAAGCTTCGACCTTCTTCCGGAGCGAGGAAACTCAACGCTTCTTTCAGGATGTTCGCGATCAATTCGATCTGGTCCTCATCGACGGTCCGCCGTTGCTGCAAGTTGCGTATGCCAGCACGCTCGTCCGATATGTTGACGGTGTCGCGGTGATCGTTCCCCACAACAGCAGGGTGGGCGAACTCGAAGAAGTGGCGGACCGCCTGCACTTCATTGAGACACCCGCAATCGGCTACATCTACACGAAAGCACCCTTGCGAGCCGAAATGACCGCCTCCGATGGTTCGATGAAGGACATTCTCGGCCTTGGCTTCGAAGGCGATCAAAAACCGGCACAGGGCCGTGGAAAGAACGGATCGCCGGGTCGCAAGGGCAGGGAATCAGCGAACGGACCTGAACGGGCAGAAGTCGGAGCAAGTTCAAGCTTCGATGGAGGATCGTCTGGCGCTCCTCGCAAAGTTCGCCGTCCTCGCCAACCCGGCGATGACGGTGACAGGGGCATGGGCAGTGACGAAACCTCGAAGGGTTCAGGTCGCCGGGGTCGCGGTGGCAGTGGCCGCCCGGGAACGTAGAGCCGTTCCCCTTCAAGTCCTGTCGGACCAAACCAGGATCAGCTGAACAACCGGCGCCACATCTTCGCCAACCAGCTCTGGCTCGCCGGCGGCGGCAGCTGGGAGACAACCTCGGCCATGTGGCCCGGCGGAAGGTTCCCGGTTACCACGTATGTGTCTTCGGCCGCGTGCCATGACACCGTGGTCGTCGTCGGACCATAGGACCGGTAGTAGCCATCGCGACCGACGTATGCGGCATCGTGGACCTCATCCATGCCGG
>JAHEJX010000175.1 GCA_024638645.1 Actinomycetes bacterium | reverse complement strand
TCGACGACCTCCGGGTCGATCTCGAGGTCATCGTGGGCGCCGGCGAGCGCCTTCAAGACCTGGACGTGGGTGTCGGGTAGTTCCATTGCCGGAACGTATCGGGCGGATGTGACACGTCTCCGCCGTGGCCGAGTGTGTAGTACGCATGTTCCTAGAACCAGAATTGCGCGCACAGAAGTGCCGATCCCGGACACTTGGCGGAATGCTCGTTCGTGCGCCCGATTCGGTGATCGGCGTGGAGCGGCGGTCACCTAGTGTTTGATCAATGCTGCAAGAGCCCCCGTACCCGTTCTTGAAGAGCTTGCCAGTGGTTGAGGCGGTTGAGGCTAGAGAGCAGCATTCTGACTGACACATGGTCCTTTGACTATCTGGGGACTGGGGGAACGCTGCTGGTCGACCCGCTTGAACGGGTGGCCTCCTGGACAGATGAGCAGCTTGAGCCAAGACGATGGACCCCGTTGCCGGAATCGCTCAATGTCGATCCTGCCGCACGTCTCGAATCGGCCGTATCAGCTGTTCGAGTGTTCTTCATTACGCCGAAGGACCTGACATGACCGAGCCGCTCTGCCCCAACTGCGAGCGCCTGACCAACGCCGGGACACCCCCGGGTGACGAGCAGTGGTGTTGGGCAGCAAGACTCTGGGGAAAACGGTGGCATTCACTCTCGGCCGGCGGCAGCTCAGGGCCGGTGGCCTGGATACTGCTCTGAACGCCTCAAGAGCAGGACGGCGCTCCAGCACGGGAGTTGAGCGTGCGGGGTCGGTCTATTCGGAAGGCTTGCGGACCCCGCCGAACAGGTAGTTGCCCTTGTAGCGGACGGTCGGGTCCGTGAAACCAGCGTCTTCGAGCAGCCGCCGGTGCTCGTCCTCGGTCCACCGCCGGCGCCCCCAGCGACTGGCCGGCTCGCTCGGCGATTTCCTTGGGTCATTGTCGGCCAGGACGCAACGCCCGCCGGGACGCAGCACCCGGAACGCCTCGGTGAGGTCGACGGGGGCGAAGATAGCTGTGACTGCCGAAAACTCGCCGTCATCGAAGGGGAGCTCGGCCGCGCTGCCGGTCACGAGCCGCGCCGTCCCCGTCTTCAGCCGATCCGCGAGCCGCCGCTCGGCCGCGCGCAGCATGGTCCGGGAAGGATCGAGGCCGACCACCCTGAGAGTGTCCCCAGCCTTGGCGGCCAGGAACGCCCCAGGGCCACAACCGATGTCCAGCAACTCGTCGTCGGGCTGCAGATCGAGCATCTCAGCGACGGTGTCGTACACGCCTGCCTCCACCATCGGCATGAGCTTGGCGATCACCCAGCCCACCGGCCCGTTGGCCAGGAAGCCATAGCTTCCCCCCGGCGCGTACACCGTGAACAGCGAACCCTCCTCGGGTGTCAGTGTCTCCGATCCGCGCGCCCGGAGCCGGCTGTAGGCCAACGCCGCGGCACCGACAGCAGCCAACGTCCCGCCCGTGATGAAAGTTGTCCGTCGCATCGTCCACTCCTTTCGCGTCCATCGGCCGGCACCGGCGCCGGGTCGACCTAGCCCGGCAGTCGCTGAACCGCTCGTCATCGCGTGCCTCTCGTTCCATTCTCGCGCCTACCGTCCACCGTGTTGGCTGTGCGCTCTCCGAAAATGCGCCCTATCGTCCGGGATTTGGTGATTATGTGGGCCATGCGTAGTCGATCGGCCAGCCGTCGGAGCGTCCGCCACAATCCGTAGCTGTCGAAGGGGATAACCGGGTAGCGCACGACGTGCCGATCTGGGAGGTCTCGATCTGCGTCTTATCGCTCGGAAGCAGGGTGATCTGGAGCGCGGCGTATGCACGGGAGATGCACCCCTCAGATACACGCAACCCGGGCAGGGACTGGTAGCTAGCTCGGGAGGGTCAGAGAACCGACTGAAGAATGTCGCTGGCGTGGTCGGCAATCATGAGGTGGCCGGCCTCGGGCTCGAAGTGGGTGGTGGCGCCCGGGAGAGCTGTGGCGAGGATTCGGCTCGCCTGCGGAGACACGAGTCGGTCGTCTTCACCGTGCCAGATCTGAATTGGCACCTGGATCTGGTCGAGTGGGACATTCCAGGACCGGGCTTCTAGCGTGTAATCGTGGGTCACCCCTCGTCCTCCCCGTCGGAAGGCTTCGGCCACACTTCGGCTCAAAGCCTGTCGGAACTCGTCACGGCCGAGTATCTCCCGATCGGTCGGTCCGAGCTTGTCGAGCATTGAGAGCAGTGATTCGGCGTCGCGCCTGGCGTCACGAGCAAACTTGGCGAACACCATCCGAACGAGCCACGGCGCTCGGTCGGCCAGCGGGTTCAACAGCCTGTCTTCCTTGTTCCAGGTCGCTTTGGCGCCCGGCAGATCGGGCGAGCAGGTCGACGAGACGAGTGCGACCTGGCTCACCCGATCAGGCAGACCCCACGCACATGCGCACGCATACTTGCCACCGCCCGAGACCCCGATTACGGCGAACCGCTCCAGTCCCAAAGCGTCTGCGAAACGGCCTATCAGCTGCGGGTACTCCCGGAGGGAGAAGGAGTGGAAAGAGGACAGACCTATGCCCGGGCGGTCCGGAGCCAGAAGGCGAATCCCGAGTTGCTCCGCGGCCCGTCGAGATGTCGCAACGTCGACCTCGAGGCGAGAACCCGGATTCCCGTGGAGGTACACCACCGGGGGACCATCGGGATTGCCCACCTCGGCGTACCCGATCCTCGTACCGTCAGCCAACTCGATATGAAGATCAGTCGACATATCACCGCCTTTCGGACAGTGCCGTTATGTGCGGGTCGGGCGTCTCGGTGAGGTGAGGGTTTCGGCGAATCTGCGGAAGGCTCCTGAAGCCTGAGTGTGGATCGGTTTGGAGTGGCAGAAGGCTGCGATCTCGAACTCGAGTTCGGCGAGATGGCGCAGACTGCCGTCGATGTCTGGTGTGGACCGGTTGAACGCTAAGCGTTTCACCCTGCCGTCCTTGGTGGCCACCGCAGCGTCCCCTACGAGCAGGAGCCCGTCGTCTCGATCCAGAATGTAGGAGGTATGGCCAGGCGTGTGTCCGGGCGTGTCGATGGCACGAAGATCTCCTGGAAGCACTTCTTTGGCGTCTTCGGAAACGAAGTGGTCCACTTCTACGGGAGGTGGGTCAGGGAAGAAGACCGCTGGCCAGTACATCGGTCTCCAATACCAATGAGTTGGCGGATTGGGTGGCTCCTCGACTCCCTGAATTGCAGGTGTGTCCGCTTCGGATGCGTAGACACTGGCCTTGGACGCCGCCTTGATTGCCGAAGCGCTTCCCGTATGGTCCATGTGGGAATGAGTGAGCAGGATCGCTCTGACATCAGCGAGCGACCGGCCGATCTCCTTCAGGTTCTGGGCGATTGCGCCTTCTCTGCCGCGTACCAGAGTGTCCACCAAAGTCACGCCCTCGTCGCCATCGATGATGTACGAGTTCACCATCCCGGCGCCGAGCTGATACACACCGTGGGTAAGGAGTTCCATCCTCATTGCGTGCCTCCGTGTCCCTATGTGTCGCGTTTCGGGTCGACTGATCGTCGCGCGCATCCTTCACGTCCCGCGCCGCTATGCCCATCATCCGACTCGGCAGCGCAGAGTTCAAGAGACGATCGACTCAACGATCGAGCCGCAACTTCCTCCAGCGTCCAGGGGACTAACTGCCCGTGACCGGCACTCGGCGCTACCCGTTCCGTTCTCTGGAAGGAAGCCAGCCAAGGCTCCTCCAGGTAGCGCATAACGACGACCAGGCGAGACGAACTCGGTCGCGCAAGGCGCTCTGGAACCGGCAATCTGCGCTGGCAATCCATTATCTGGCAGGCCTCTTGGTCATCGACCTGGCAGGCCGTGGCAGCGCTTGTACTTCAGCCCAGATCCGCACGGGCAACGTTCGTTGCGACCGAACTTGGTCTCCGCCTGTTTGGGTTGAG
>JAHEJX010000174.1 GCA_024638645.1 Actinomycetes bacterium | reverse complement strand
AACGCTGCGCGCTGAGATCACGCTGCTTCGAACGTGCTGTGCCGGGTTCCCGACCCACCCAGATCGCTCACCACCAAGAGCGATATCGCGCACTCCGTTCCGAGCCGAACCGGCAATATCGATCTGATCCCAGATATTGGGTTGTCACGGTCCGTGGTTGTGGTCAGCGGTCCGACAAAGGTTGTCCAGTGCGACAGGTTCGAGCACCTCACCCCTGACCTGCAGGCTCTCCTCCGTCGAGTGATGACGCCGCCGGCGCGGAGATGCAACACTGGGGACGGGAGGGAATGGCTTGAGGCGCGGACACGACAGGGCCGCTGCTCATGGCTCCAGAACCAACGCTACGGAATATCCACTATGACTCTGTTCCAACCAGAACACGGAACCCTGCCGTTCGCCAACCTGAAGAGGGGGTCTCGTGCGTCACGCCAGGCCACCTGACCCCGGACGTCCGTTCGGCGGGGCGCACGTCGTCACCGAGGAGGCATCGTGACAGGAACCGTTCATCAGTTGAAGGCTACGTTGCGCTCGGTGAAGCCGCCCGTATGGCGGCGATTCGTCGTGGCGTCTGATACGACGCTGGCGGACCTGGAACTCACCCCTTTCCCCCATTTTGGAAACAGCGATGGGATGGCTTGGCGGTCATCTCCATGTCTTCGATGTCGGCGGAACCTTGTACGGGACGCCAGATCCCGAGTGGGGCAGAGACGACCTCGATGAGAACAAGTTCCGCGTGCGCGACGTGTTGCCCAAGGCGGGCTCGAAGCTGAGGTGGGACTACGACTTTGGCGACGGGTGGGAGCACAACGTCGTGGTTGAAGAGATCAGTGCGGCTGAGCCTGGAGTCGACTATCCGATCTGCTTGGCGGGTCGAAGGGCGTGCCCGCCCGAGGATTGCGGTGGTCCTTGGGGTTACGCAGACCTGCTGGCAGCGTTGGCCGATCCAGCTCACCCCGATCATGAGCACCTGCGCGAATGGACGCCATTGGGCTTCGATCCGGACTACTTCAATCCGGAGGAGACAAACCTGGCGATGCAGTCACCTCGACCGCTCGAGGGATGGTGAACTCGACCCGAACAGATCCGGCCGCTCACGCGACACTACGTCATCCAGCGTACCTGGCAACTCGGCGCTCCCTCGCTATCGCCTCGGTACCGGCCGGACGGGTGGGTCTGTTGCGGTGTCACCGGTGGGGCTGGCCAGGGTTCGCTCCAATGAGGTGAACAGTTCGAGGACGGCGGGTGCTTCGAATATGCGGTAGCGCTGCTTGCCGACGTTCCGCTGTACGAGGATCTCGGCATCGAGGAGCCGGTTGATGGCACCGCCGGCTGCGACTTCGGAGCGGCTGATGAGCCGGGCGGCCGATTCGACGGTCATGAGCGGGACTCCTGGGAGAACCTCGATGAGCAGATCCAAGGCGGATCCCTTTCGGATGGTGCCAAGGTTTGATCGCCACTGGTCGGTCAACTTATCGATCCTCGAGGCGTAGGCCTGTGCGTCACTGCATGCCCGGAGGGTGGCACCAGCGAAGGTCCGCAACCAGGTGTGGGCGGCGAGGGATCGCTCGGGGCTGTCCGCCGGATGGAGGTGTCGGAATGCGGTGAGCCCGGCGATGTAGTCATCGGACCAGGTGGCGAGTACGAGGCTGATGGGGGGCACGAACGTGGAGGAGAGGCCCCGCTGGCGGAGAGTCACGTGGATCAGCGCCCGTCCCGTTCGTCCGTTCCCGTCAGCAAAAGGGTGGATGGTCTCGAACTGGGCGTGCGCAATAGCGGCTTGCACAAGAGGTGAGTGCTCGTCGTTGTTGGTGTAGTCCACGACGTCGTCGAGGAGGCCCTTCACCTGTTCGGCAGGCGGCGGGACAAACACGGCGCTGCACGGGTTGTGGGAGCTGCCTCCGATCCAGTTCTGTTGTTCACGGACCACACCTCCCAATTCCGGTCTGGATGAGCGATCCATCAGCACCCGGTGGATCTCCAGCAGATCGGGCAGCGAGATTGTCTGGTCCTGAGTTGCCAGTTCGATGGCGGATTCCATGGCGGCGATGTTGCCGAGGACCTCGACGGCGACGCGATCGGCGCTCTCGCCACCTTGGGCGATAGCGGCCTCCGCCTCGACCAGTCGCCGTGGTCCGGCGTCGAGACCCTCGATCTTGGAGGAAGCGACGGACTCGGCTCGGAGTAGGAAACGGGCGAGACCTTCGAGGCTGACATGGCTTGTCCGGGCTTGGTTCAGGTCCCTGATGGCGGTCTCGGCGTCCGCGATGTCTGCGGCGAGATCGCTGGGCAAGGTGAGATTCCAGCCGGCGAGAGGATCGGGCAGGTACGCGTCGTAGTTGCAGCCCTGCCGGTCGCGGCGGGTCATCCCCTCGAATCGGGGTTCCCATCGTCTGCGCACGTACTCGGCCATCCTTCGGCCCCCATCCAACTAAGCAAAGGTTGTACATAAAGCTTAGCTTAGAATGCTGCTAACCAAAGGAAACTGGAATAGTGCCTCCGAGGCGCCCCGTCGGTAGATACGGGTTCCGCGGTTGGCGACAGTTGGCTGAGCCGCATCTCCTCCGAACCAATCCGATTCCGGTTCGGCGGGGAAGCTTCGAGGTGGATGGTGCTGCCATCAGCTAGCTCGACTGCTCGTCTTCTGCGGAGAGAGGAAGGATCGACGTTAGGCCATCCTCTACATCGACCCCGTACTTCGCGACGATCTGTGCGACGTGAACGCCGAACACACCGCGCAGCTCGCCCAAGCCCTGGTTTAGTGACCAGTCTTGGAGTCCCGGCACGCTATCGCGAGGTTCTGGGAACCACAACTGATCCATGGGGTAGTTGTGGCCAACCGCCGTAAGGAACCTCCGGCATACGCTTCTCATCGCACGGAGATGGTCGCCGAGCTCATCGGCTGTGCCGCCAGCGGCAAGTACTTCGGTGAGGTACCGACGAATCTCCAATACCGACATGATGCAGTGATGTCGGACCTCGACCTCGCTCGGAACATAGAGGACTCTGCGATCCTCAAGGAACGTGAGGAGCGCATGGCCCACGGCAACATCGGATACCGGCGGTTCCCAAGACACACCGAAGACCGGGGGTGCTGATGCCCGTCAGCCTGCTCGCAACCTCCGTGTACTTCTTTCCCATCGTCTGGAGCCTGCCAGGGCGAGGTCGGCTGGGGCGTCGCGCTGGCAGGCGCCGTGGCCGCAGCAGATTGATGTGGCGGCGTCTGACGGCCGATTCTTCTAACGGATCTTCTAACGGACGGGGCGTTACGAGGGGTTACCCACAGGCACCAGCCATCACGCCGATTCCGCGAAACCCCTGGTAGTGGGCACTATTGAGCACCAACGAGAACCAACCAGAATCCTCCGAAAGCAACTCATAACCCGAAGGTCGTAGGTTCAAATCCTACCCCCGCTACTAGCAGAATACCCAGTTGCGTCCACGGGCGTGGTGTATGGGGGGGGTTCCGGTTGAGGGTGCTTCCTATTAGGTGATCACCGCGTCAGCCTCAATTGGTACGTGTTAAGCGACCGTGAGGAGAACGCGGTGATCAATGAGAGCATGGACGCGTTGGTGTGGCTGCGCAAGCAGCTCGAGACCGACGACAACGATTGTTACGTGAGATGGTGCGTAGCTTTGCTGAGGAACTGATGTCGGCGGAGGCTGACGTGGTGTGTGGTGCTGGTTATGGGGAGGTCTCGGCTGGCCGGGTCAATCGCCGTAACGGGTATCGGACCCGACGCTGGGACACTCGGGTGGGCAGCATTGATCTGCGGATCCCGAAGTTGCGGGCCGGGTCGTATTTCCCGGACTGGCTACTCGATGCCAGGACCCGCTCGGAGCGGGCGTTCATCCAGGTGGTGGCCGAAGCCTACGTTCGTGGCGTGTCGACTAGGAGGGTGGAGGGCCTGGTGGAGACGCT
>JAHEJX010000084.1 GCA_024638645.1 Actinomycetes bacterium | reverse complement strand
TCACAAGGGCCGACGGCTCCGAGATTCTTCGTCCATCCTGGAAGGCCCACCGCTTACCCGTCGAGTCGGTCTCAACCCTCGGCAACGGCGAGATCAGGCTCGATATCTCCAACGGCGCGCTACACCACGCTTCAGAGCGAGGCCACGAGCCGATGGAGATCCTCCCTTCAGATCCGTTCTTCCTGGAAAACGCCATTGAGCTCCTCGACACACCGGGCGAGTGGTATTTCGATGAACGGGAGCGGCGTATCTACTGGTGGCCTGCGCAGCCGGAGGCCAGGAACGACGCCTGGATTGCATCGACGGAGGTCCTGCTGGCAGTGGATGGTTCGCTCGATCGGCCGGTGCGCAATGTGTCGATCGAGGGCCTCGCCATCCGCCATGCCGCATATACCCGCCCCAACGAGGAAGGTTACGTCGTATCGCAAGCGGCGAGCTGGTTCACCTCGTGGAAGACGCCGGTCTGGATGACAGAAGGCCCCGTGCCGCATTCGTTTCTCGACCGGGGTAGGCCTCCCGGACTCCCCGGAGCGGCCGTCGAAATCGACTCTGCGCGTGACGTGTCCTTCGTCGGCAATGTTTTCACAGAGCTTGGTTCGGTTGGCGTGCTGATAAGCAACGATGCGCGCCGCGTCACATTCGATCGCAACCTATTCGTCGATATCTCAGCTGAGGCCCTCGTCGCAGGACACCCAGAGCACGAAGAGATAGACGAGCCGACCGAGGGCCCGATCGGTGACATTGTGTTCTCGAACAATGTGATCGATCGCGCCGGTGTCGAGTTCTTCGCTTCCGTTGGCCTGATGATCACCAAGGCGGACGGAGCTGACATCCGCAACAACCTGTTCCGGGATCTCCCTTACAGTGCCATCAGCCTCGGCTGGGGATGGGCAAACAATCTCGAAGCCGACTTCCACAGGGCCATTCGGGTGGAGAACAACTACTTCGAGAACGTAGTTCATACCCTCTACGACGGGGCACCCATTTACCTGGTAGGACCGGTCGCGGAGTACGGCGCAGCCCGTGGCGACTTCACGCAGATTCGAGGCAACTTCGCAAACAATCTCGATGCCGCAGCACAATTCAAGGCTCCGACCGACCTCGTCTCAGCCACATTCGCCAAACGTCCGGGAGTTCAGCTCGACCAGGGAGTTCGCAACACCTTGATTGCCGCAAATGTCTTCACGGGGGCGACCGATTGGATGCAACTGACTGCGTGGCAAGACAACCGCGACTTGCCGGGCTGGATCGAATCGCTGGCGCTCGCCGGGTCGGACAACTGGAGTGACAACGCCGAGTCTGTCCCCCAAGACACACGCCGCGTCGGTATCGGCACCGTCAACGTGTTTGCTGTCGACAATCTGCCTCCCGAGGTTGTTGCCATCATTCAAGGCGCCGGATTGGAGCCCGGAGCAGAATTGCCGCCCCTTCCCTAGAGAAGGGCCCTCAACGCCGCAGCCAGCGCTCGGAAGTCGTCGAGATCGTTATATAGATGAGCCGAAATCCGCAGCAGGCGATGGGGAGCGCGCGGCCAGTCCGTGATCGGAACCTCGACGCCGTGCTCAAAGAGGAGTCGATCTTGCAACGGATCCCATCTCGCCCCTGCCGGGTAGCCGGGGGCAAGTGCGAACGAAACCATTGATCCCGCCAGGTCAGGTGATGTCCTGGCGCTTTCTCCAATAGCTTCGCCGATGATCTCGGCTCCTGCACTCGCCAGGTTCCGGTTGCGCTCCATGACCTCGCTCCACCCCCCTTCAACCATTTCTCCGACTGTTTCTATCGCACTGCCAATGGCAAGCGCTGCAGTGGGATCGGCCGTCCCGGTCCAGTCGAACATCGCTCGAAACGATTCGGCACTGCCGGGCGCATAGCCGTGGCTGATGACTGTTGGGAATGTGCGCTCCTGACGCTCAGGGTGCACATACAAGAAGGCCGCCCCTTTCGGCGCACACATCCACTTGTGGCAGTTACCCGTGTAATAGGCGACATCGAGGTCCTCGAGCGATAGAGGCAGCATGCCGGGGGCGTGGGCTCCGTCGACCAGAGTGTCAATTCCCATCTTCGCCATCTCAGTGACGATGCGCTGCACAGGAAACACAACAGCCGTCGCAGACGACACGTGGTCCACCATCAGCAATCTCGTGCGCACGGAAGCGGCATCGAGGATGCGTTGCACGATCTCATCTGAGGTGGCTTGCAGAGGGATCGGGACGATACGAAGAGACGCGCCGCTCCGAGACGTGACGAAGTCCAGAGCCCGCCGACACGCTGGGTAGGCGTGATCGGTCACGAGTAACTCGTCATCAGGCGAAAGAACGAGCGAGCGCAGCACCGCGTTCACACCGGTTGTGGCGTTCGTGATGAATGCCAAATCAGCCGGATCGGCTCCGACGAAAGCTCCGAGCACTCCCCGTGTTTCTTCCAGGAGGATCGGCAACTCGCGTTGCATGAACGCCACCGGCTGACGTTCCATGTGTTCGCGCATCCTTTGCTGGTGCTCGAGGACCCGCCGCGGAGTGGCGCCGAACGAGCCGTGGTTGAGAAAGTGAATCTCTGGGTCGAGCGCCCAATGTGCCGCTAGTTCGTTCACGCCGGCTGTCTCGTCCGGAGAGCGAGGATGACGCGATAGAGGCTCATCAGGCCGACTATGTATGCAGTAGCCACGATCGGAAATGCTCCGCTGATCCCGTCGGCGAGCACCAGCGCCCGCAGGGCTATGCCGCTGGCGGCGGTGACGGCGCCGACGAGGACGCCGGTCAGGACTCGCCACGAGCTCTGACGGACCTTGGGAAAGAGCCAAACAATCCCGAGTCCGGTCATGAACGGAGCGGCAATCCTCGCCGACTCTGCAATGTCGAACGGTGATTCGTGTGTCTCTCGGCCAACCACTACGAATGTGATTACGACGAGTATGTCGAGGGCTAGGGCGACGATTGCGCTGCGGGTCATGGAGTCTCCTCCCTGTGTTTGTAGTAGCTGACGCCTGCTTCGGCCAGTAGCGGCTTGCCGGCTATTGCGTCGGCTGCTCGCTCGGCCAGCATCATCACCGGGGCGTATATGTTGCCATTCGTCACATAGGGCATGATCGAAGCATCCACGACCCGCAGCTTTTCGGTGCCGTGGACCATGAACGACAGCGGATCGACCACAGCGTCACCGCCTGTGCCCATCTTGGCTGTGCCACACGGGTGCAGCGCAGTTTCCGCGTCACGCCCAACCCACTCCATTATCTGATCATCTGTAGTGACGTCTACACCCGGCGAGATCTCGCCACCATTGAACTTCGCGAACGCCGGCTGATTGAGTATGTGGCGGGCAATCTGCACGGCTTCAACCCACTCCCGCCGATCTTGCGGTGTCGACAAATAGTTGAAGCGCAAGGCGGGTTTCTCGGTGGGGTCGGCTGATCTGACCATGAGTGTGCCTCGCGAGTCCGAGTACATCGGTCCGACATGGATTTGGTAGCCATGCCCTCCTTCTCCGGGAACAGATCCGTCGTAGCGAACTGCGAGCGGGAGGAAGTGGAACATCAAGTTTGGGTAGTCGACGTCGTCGTTGCTGCGAATGAAGCCTCCTGCCTCGAAATGGTTGGAGGCTGCCGGGCCCCTTTTCGCCAGCAGCCATTGCAGCCCAATCCATGGTCGGTTCCACCATCGCAATGCGGGGTACAGCGAAACGGGCTCGGTCGATGCGTACTGTACGTAGACCTCCAGATGGTCCTGCAGGTTGGCGCCGACACCAGGGCTATCGACCACGACGTCGATGCCGAGCGACCGCAAGTGGTCGGCCGGCCCTACCCCAGAAATCTGCAATAGCTGAGGCGTGTTGATCGACCCGCCACAGAGAATCACCTCTCCAGCATCAACTCGGTGCGAAGTCCCCTGTTTCGCATAATCAACGCCTACGGCCCTGGTTCCGTCGAACCGGATCGACGTGACTAGGGCTCGGGTCGTCACGACGAGATTCGGTCGCGTCATCGCAGGGTGCAGATATGCCCGCGCTGCACTGAGGCGACGACCGTTGTGCACGTTGCGGTCGAAGCGAGCGAAGCCTTCCTGCTTGAACCCGTTGACGTCTTCAGTCAATGGATGGCCCGCTTGCTGCACTGCGGCGAAGAACGCCGCAAAGAGTGCGCTCGAGGCCGGGCCCCGCTCGAGAACCAGAGGTCCTCGGTCGCCGCGGAACTCGTCACTTCCGGCCAGGCACGTCTCCATACGCCGGAAGTAAGGCAGGCAATGGAGATATGACCAAGTCGCCATTCCTGGGTCGGCGGCCCACCGCTCGTAGTCGAGCGGATTGCCGCGCTGGAAGATCATGCCGTTGATGCTCGACGAGCCGCCAAGCACTTTGCCTCTGGCGTGATAGACCTTGCGCCCTCCCATGTGAGGCTCCGGCTCGGACTCGTACATCCAGTCGTAGTGCCTGTTCCCGATCGGCATCGAAAAGGCCCCCGGCATATGGATCAGCAGATCCCACCTGTAGTCGGGACGACCTGCCTCGAGCACGAGGACCCGCACTTGCGGGTCCTCGCTGAGCCTTGCGGCAATAACCGAGCCGGCCGATCCGCCGCCTACGACGACGTAATCAAAGCGCTCGGACATGACGGTTGATCGGTCAGTTGCGGGGACGGGCCTCGTTCACAGTGAGCTGACGTCCACCGAAGTCGGCGCCGTTGAGCGCTTCGATCGCCGCCCGGCCTGCGTCGTCATCCATTTCGACGAATCCAAATCCACGCGAGCGTCCGGTCTCGCGATCAGTGATGACAGTGGCTGAGCTGACAGCTCCGTGGGGCGAGAACAGCTCTTCCAGCTGGGCACCATTGGTCGAGAAAGGCAGATTGCCTACGAAGATGTTCAAAGTGTGGTCTCTTTCTGGCCCGCCGCGGACGGCCGCCTAAAACGTGGGACTCACCGTCGAATCCCGAGGCGGCAAGATTAGCGATACTGGAGAGCCTGCCAACGCATCGAGCTCATCCGCCTGGATCTATCTTGCCGATGTATGGGAGTGTGCGGTACCGCTCGGCCCAGTCGAGGCCGTAGCCAACCACCCAGACGTCGGGGATGTCGAACCCGAGGTAGTTCACCTCGACCTCCACCTGAAGCCTGTCCGGCTTGCGGAGAAGCGTTGCGGTCTTCAAGCTGCGGGGGGCCCTGGCCTTGAGCACCCGATAGAGATATTCCAGCGTCGTCCCCGAGTCGACGATGTCCTCAACGATGAGCACATCCTTGCCGGAGACGTCGAGACGCACGTCCATCAACAGCCGGACGGCACCGGAGTGTGTCGTGTCCTCAGATTCGCCGTAGCTGGACACCGCAATGAATTCGACGCGGTGGGTGACCTTGAGCCGGCGTGCCAAATCGGCCAGGAAGATGAAGCTCCCCTTGAGAACTCCGACCAGGATGAGCTCGTCACTCGTGGCGTAGTCGTCGTCGATCTCTCGGGCGAGCTCAACGACTCTCGCCTCGATCTCGTTCTCCGTGATCAGGACATCCGGCACGAGGCGGAGCGTAGCTGGCCAGCATCATCGGTATCGTGGCTCCATGGCTGAGCCAAACGGTATCGAAGTCACGGCGCACCTCACGATCCCCGAAAACGAGCTAACTGAGACCTTTCAAACGAGCGGCGGGCCCGGGGGCCAACACGCCAACCGTTCGGCGACCGGGGTTGCCATGTCGTGGGTGTACTCCGAGAGCTCCGTACTGAGCGACGCCGACAAGCAACGCATTGCAGCCAATCTGGGTGCCCGGGCAGAGGGAGGGGCCATTCGCGTCGTTGCCGACAAGAGTCGCTCCCAGTGGCGCAACCGTAGCCTCGCTCGGGTTCGCCTGGCAGAGCTAGTTGCCGGCGCGCTCAAACCGCCCCCGAAAGTTCGAAGGCGTACGAAACCGTCGAAGGCGTCTCAACAACGCCGCCTCGACGAGAAAAAGCAACGTGGCCAGACCAAACGGCTCAGGAACCGACCTGATCCCGAGTGACATCGGTCCGCCGCGGTTGGAGCCGGGTTCGAATGCGTTCGTGCGAAGTCAGAACACCATGGCTAGGCGCAGTGAGTCGTAGATCGCGGCGTGAATGTTGCGGCTCGCCACCGCGTCGCCGACTCTGAACAGTTGAAACTCGCCAGCCGGATTGGGGGCCAACTCTTGGGGGCGCCCTTCGACGAGGGCATCGATGTCGAGCTCTCCTCGATTCGTGCTCGTCTCCTTGAGCTCCCAGTAGAGCTCGTCGAGCGGAATCGTCCCGTGCTCGACCACTACGGAGTCGTAGGTGCGATGGTGCGTCTGGTCGACGAACTCGTTGTAGAGGGTGGCGACGAGTTCACCGTTACTTTTGGCAACAGCGGTCAAACGAAGATCTGGCGTCAGCTTCACCCCATGCTCGTAGTACGCCTTCATGTATGCCGGATAGAGCGTGCCGGACACGTCCTGGATCGCCAGTCGATCGGGGGTGACGAGTTCCACGTCCGCTCCTTGAATCGCCAGCTTCTCGACCGTTGAGGCAGCCTGGTCTCCACCGTTGTCGTCATACACCAAGACCCGGCCCGTCGGCCGAGCGGCGCCGGAGATCACATCCCAGGTCGACGCAACGAGATGTTCTCCCTCGGTCAAGAACTCTGTGTTCGGAAGCCCGCCCGTGGCGATGATGACGATCTCCGGTTTCTCGCTCAGGACCGACGCCGCAGTTGCAAACGTGTTGAGCCGCACGTCGACGCCGAGGCGCCCGAGCGAAAGGCGGAGCCAATCGACGATGCCGACGAGCTCACGGCGTCTAGCGACGGCCCTCGCCGCCAAATTGACCTGGCCACCAAGTTCGTGGCCCGCCTCGAATAGAACGACCTCGTGGCCCCGTTCCGCCGATACCCGCGCCGCCTCCATGCCCGCCGGGCCACCACCGACGACAACAACCTTCTTCTTCGGGCCTGGAGACTTGACGATGATGTGAGGAATCGTCTCCTCGCGACCCGTCGCCGGGTTCTGGATGCACAGGGCTTCGTGCCCGAGGTAGAGCCGCTGTAGGCAATACCCGGCTCCAACACACGATCGGATCTCGCTCGCTTTGCCGGCCTCGAGTTTCTTGACGATGTACGGATCAGCCATGTGCGCCCGCGTCATCCCCACCATGTCCACGAGGCCTTGCTCGACGGCGTGGCGCGCCGTTTCCAGATCGGTGATTCTCGCGGCATGAAAAACAGGTAGGTCGACTGCGGCTTTGATGGCTGCGGCGAGAGGCAAGTGCGGTCCGAGGGGCGTGCCGTGATTGGGTATCACATGACTGAGCGAGGTGTCGGTTGCGATCCAACCTCGAGTGATGTTCACGAAATCGATCATGCCCGTGGCTGCCAGGCGTCGCGCAATCTCGGTGAGAGCCGCCTGATCAAGGCCACCGGCGCGGTCTTCGCTGCCGGACATGCGGACGCCCACGATGTAGTCGTCGCCGACTTTGCGACGGATCGCCTCGTACACCTCGAGAGAAAAGCGCATACGGTTCTCGAGACTTCCTCCGTAGCGATCAGTTCGCTTGTTGATCAGCGGCGTCCAGAACTGGTCCATGAGATGGCCATAGGCGATGACCTCGATGCCGTCCAGTCCCCCTTGTTTCGTCCGCAGCGCCGCATCGGCGTATGCCTCGACAATCCGGCGAATGTCCTCCTCTTCCAACGTCTTGGGGAATGCCCTGTGCATGGGTTCTCGCACGAGGGAAGGCGCCACGACTGGTAGCCAATTCTCGACGTCCCACCGAGTGCGCCGACCCATGTGTGTCAGCTGGCACATGACCGCGGCGCCGTGACGGTGGACCCTTCTTGCCATCTGTTGGTAATAGGGAATGATCTCGTCGTCGCCGGCATAGAGCTGACCAAATGCAGCCGGCGAGTCCGGGGCGACATTCGTCGAACCGCCGAACATCGTCAGCGCCAGTCCGCCCTTCGCTTTCTCCTCGTGGTATCGCTGGTATCTCTCTTTCGGGAGAGCGTCTTCAGCGTATGCGGGTTCATGGCTCGTGCTCATGATCCGGTTCTTCAGCTTGAGATGTTTCAGCCGGAAAGGCTGCAGCAGCGGATCGGTGCTCATTGCGGGCCCCTTGGATACGTCAAGAGACGGTAGACGTCGGCGCCCGGCTCGTCACCCGACCGCCGCCCGCACCAGGAGCGCTCCCGCCGCAACGGCGGAGATGATGAGAATCGATATCCGCAACTTTGAAGGCACCGCCCTCTCTTTCAACAGCGAGCTGAGGCTGAAGCCAATTCCGGCGGCTGGGAGCAGCGACAACCCCAGAACCCAGTCGGTGCGGGTGATGTCCCCGGCGAGAATCCTCACGATGACTGTGACAGAAGTACCGACGAAGAAGATCAGCCCGAGCGTCGATCGAACGGTGGCTCCTTCAGATCGGCTGTAGAGGAGCGCCATCGGTGGTCCACCGATGGTCGAGACATATGACGCTACGCCGGCAAATACGCCTGCCGAGAATTCAATCGAGCGGTTGCGGTGCACGTGGATCCCTGAAGCCAGGATCACGACCGCGACCAGAACCAGAGAGCCGATCATCAGGTCCAACAGTCGATCGGTTGCGATTGAGAGCAACCAGACCCCGATAGCGGCGCCGGGGAGGCGGCCGGCCATGATCCACATCACACCGCTGCGGTCCACGCCGGTGTGCTCTCTGGCTACCGAAGCAACTGTCTGCGGCAGCGACAGTATCAGCGAAGGGACGGGCGCAAGCAGTGGGTTGATCAGGGACATCACCGGGACAGACACAATGTTGAAGCCCAGCCCGATAGTTCCCTGCACCGCGGCGGCAAAGGCCACGACCGCGGCAGCCAACACGAATTCGAAGATGTTGACGCCCAGAAGCCCACCTCAATCGCAGCGACGAGTATGGCAGCGCCGCCGCTTACGATGATTCCCATGACGGACCTCCAGGTAACCCTCCCGTCCGCAAACGAGCGTCGCCGCGGTTTGCGGATCATGCGCACCGTGGCTACCGGGCTCTTGGTGCTGTCGGCTGCCGTGTTTGTGTGGACGCTGCGGGTCGCTCCGGCAGGCACCTGGGTCGGCTACCTGCAGGCGGCGTCAGAGGCGGCCATGGTCGGAGCGATTGCGGACTGGTTTGCGGTGACGGCAATCTTCAAGCACCCGCTTGGTATACCCATCCCCCACACCGCACTGATCCCGCGCGGCAAGGATGCAATTGGGCGGGGCCTCGGCGAGTTCATTCGAGGCAATTTCCTGGCGCCTGACGAGGTGGCTACACGAATCCATGAGGCCCATCCGGCACAGAGGCTTGGCCGCTGGCTCGGTCAACCAGACAACGCTGCTTCGGTAGCCAATCAGATTGCCGCGCTCGCCAAGACAACCGTCGACATGTTGTCCGACGAGGAGGTGCAGGGATCGATCGAGGCCGTCGTGGCGGCCAGAGTGCGATCGATTCCACTCGCTCCGCTCATCGGCGGGGCCATCGAAAACGCCATGGCGGACGACCGCCATCACGTCCTCGTGGACGGCGTCCTAGCCGGTGTCGACAAAGCAGTGATGGAGAACCAGCAGGTACTGCGAGATCGACTCGGGAATGAGTCACCGTGGTGGGTGCCGGAGGCGGTGGACGATGCGGTGTTTCGCAGGATCGTGACCGGCGTGCGCAGCTTCATCGCCGACCTCAAGGTCGATCCCCACCATCAATTACGCAAAGACCTCGATGTCCGCGCGGCAGACCTGGCGTTGCGTCTCCGCGAATCCCCGGAGATGCAGGAAAGGGTTGACGAGCTCAAGGAAGAACTCATCAACCACCCCGAGTTCCGCGCCTGGGCTGCTGGGCTGTGGACTCGGCTCAAAGCCGACTTGGTTCATGCGCTCGATCAGCCGGAAAGCGCGGCCCATCAGCGGATCGCCAAAACCGTACGTGACGTGGCCCAACGACTCTCTGAGGATGAAGGCCTCCAGGAGACGGTAGACAGCTGGCTTGCGGAGTCCGCGCAGCGCACACTCGTCGATTCAGGTCACGAAATCGTCAACCTGGTAGCCGGCACAGTCGAGAGGTGGGATGCCAAGGAAACCGCCTCGCGCATCGAACTTCTCGTCGGCAAGGACCTTCAGTACATTCGCATCAACGGCACCATCGTCGGCGCATTGGTTGGGCTCTTGATTCACGCCGTCGCTGAGAACTTCGTCTGACTCTTCATAATCAGCCGAGCCCGCCGGTTTCCCGACGGGCCCCGGCCAAACGGCCCCTTACTCCTGGCACCGATTCTGGCTCTCGCCTGAGATTACGCCTCACTCACATGAATACATTGTGTCGCCAGCTTCGGCGCACGTGTCCGTACCCGCGTGCCCTCTGAGCACATCGGTGCCGGCCTCACCATGGAGCATGTCGTTGCGTGGTCCACCAAGCAGCAAGTCGTTGCCGGCGCCGCCGTAGAGCCTGTCAGCGCCCTGCTGTCCACTCAGCACGTCCTTGGCGTCGCCGCCCTTCAGAACGTCGATCATGGGGCCGCCGAAGAGCGCATCTTGCCCGAGCCCGCCATACAACCTGTCCCTGCCGCTTCCGCCATAGAGGACATCGCGTCCGCTGCCACCAAACAATCGGTCCTTGCCGTCACCACCGCAGATGATGTCGTTGCCTCCGCCACCGTCGATTCTGTCGTTGCCTCCGAGGCCGACGATCACGTCATCGATCGGTGAGCCCGTGATGTCGTTGTCGCCGGCGTCGCCGACGATCGTGGCCACATGCCCGTTGCAGGTGGGTATGCCGAGATCGACGTCCGGCAGGTCACCGTCATGGAGGGGCTGGAGGCCTCGCTCGACGTTGGTGCGGGGAACCCGCATGTTGTCCTGGTCACACTTGTACTTGACCCGCCACGGATCAGTTACCTCACATCGGAAGTCATCCGTCGGGAAGATCAGGTTGAAACCTGGCGCGACATACTGCTGCACAGCGTTGGGCGCGTTCGAGGCCACGAGACCCGCACCGAACGGATCGGTGTAGTAGGTGCCCGTGTCCAACGCATAGCTCGCTCGAATCTCGAAGTTACGCATCTGCAGTGTGCGCCGCGTTTCCGTTTGGCGCCTGTCCGGGTGGTGCAAGTCGACCTCGGTGCAGTTCTGCGTGGGGCAGAACGTGTATGGGTCGCGAATGTCGAGAGTGTGATGTAACACGAGGCCAAGGTTCGTCGTCCCGCTTGTCGGCACGGTACGCCACACCTCGTAGTTACCGCTGTCGGCATTGCGGCGAATCCTACGGAAGGCATCGGTTGCCACTCGGACGGCTTCCATGTTGTATCCACACGTGTTGCCGGTGAGCGTCGACTGATCCTCGGCAGCTACTGCTGCCCCGAAGTCAGCCTTGAAGCCACTGCGGTACTTCTCGTTGCCATTGGCGTCGTAGACCATCACATACATCGTGTGGAAGCGAGCGCACACCCTTCGTCCCATTGCCGTAGAGGCGTGCTCAACGAGACGCACGTAGTGGTTCTGGTACTCGAAGATGAATTCCTTGAACCCGACGTCCGGTTCTGTCTGGGGGACCTTGCCCGCCACGTATTGATAGGGAACTGCGGGGCTCCCCGGGATCAAGTTCGGGTTTGATCCGTGGTCGTGGCCGAAGTAGCACCAATACGTCGGGTCGATTTGGGGGTGCCACGTGCCGTACTCGGCGCCATCAGGCCCAACCGTCGTGTAGGTGTCGTGGAGCCACTGTGGACAGAGCGTGTTTGGCTCGACGTTTGGCTTGCCTTCCGGGACTAATGGATCCGGAGTCGGCGAGCCGTTCTCTTCGGCAAGCAGCAACAGGTAGGTGCGCTCGTATTCTGCGCTCGTTTTGGCGGGCCCCCCGAGGGCGTGAATGCCGGCGGTCAGGACTTTCTTGTACACGGGATATGTGCGGCCCTCGACAACGACGTCGCCCGATCTCGACCATGAGTTCATCCAGCTCGGCCGTGCCTCGTCCGACCTCCAGACTATCGCCGCAGTCGCCTTGCGGTTAAGCGTGAAGTTGAGCCACGGATTGCGGGTCACGTTGCTGTAGTTGCGCGAGGGCGTGAGGACGTCCCACCCGAGATAGGCTCCGGCGTCGTCGACGATCTGCGAGTTGTACTGGTCGCCGTCGATGTCAGTTCCGGGCTGGAATCTACGTGGCTGGTAGATGACCCATTCGATGTTCTTCACGAGCTTGTTGTCGTGAAGCTCCATGGTGTGGTACCTCGCCACCAGCGCTGGATTGGGGGCGCCGTGATGGGCCGGTACGTCGGCAGGGGCAGCTGCCCCGGCGTTCACCGCAGGCAGTGACAGCAGCGATGCACTCATGAGCGCAGTCGCGAAGCCGCGACGCAGCAACTTGCCTCGCATAGATTCTCTCCTCAAGACGTCACGCGGTCGGTGGCAGCACGACCGCTTTCCGTAGCAGAGTATGCCACTGAGAGTGTTCTGACAAGGCCACACCCGACGAGCACTAGTCTCCACGAGCCGACTACGCCCGCTCGGGCAGACAGGCCCTGCGTGCTCAAATCCGTTGACAAACGCCTCACCACGATTCTGCTGATCGTCTTCGTGCAGATGGTGGGAGCTTCCCTCATCCTCCCGATACTGCCGCTCTACGCTCTTGGCGAGTTCGATCTGTCGCCGCAGGCAATCACTCTTCTCGCGGCATCGTTCTTCGCGGCTCAATTCGTTGCTGGGCCCTATCTGGGCCGACTCTCGGACAAGGTCGGCCGAGTGCCCGTGCTTTTGGTGTCACAGCTCGGAACCGTGATCGCTTTCGTCGCCCTTGGGGCGGCTCCGGCTGCCTGGGTGCTCTATGCGGCACGCATTCTCGATGGAATCACCGGAGGAAATATCATCGTCGCGCAGGCCTATGTGACTGACATAACGCCTGCCAACCGGCGCTCGGAGGCGTTAGGCCTGATCCTGGCTGCCTTCGGGATCGCCTTCTTCGTTGGTCCGGCCATCGGTGGCCTGGCCTCGCGCGCCTTCGGACCCCGAGTACCGTATTACCTCGCTGCCGTAGCTGCTCTCGTCACCCTGTTGCTCACTTGGTTCACCCTCGACGAGACCCACGACGACGATGAGAGAGCGGCTAGGGCCGCGGCCGGTCACAAGCTGACTCCCCGTCTCGTCCTGAGCAATCTGCCGACGATGTTGAGCCTCTCGCTCGGGTTCCTTTCCATGTTCGTGCTCGGGCTCGTCATCGCCGTTTTTGCGCTTTTCGGCGAAGCCGTTCTCTTCTCAGACTGGGATGCGGAGTCCGTAGGCCTTGGCGTCGGTTTGATCCTCACCGGAGTCGGGCTGAGCCAGTTCCTCACACAGACGACGCTCATACGGCCCGCGCTGGCTCGGTTCGGAGAGCTGCGGCTGATCCAATTTGGGATCGTTCTGCGGGCAATAGGCCTCACGATCATCGCATTCTCGACAAGCGCGATCCTGACGACGGCGGGGTCTGCGCTGTTCGCCTCCGGCATGGGTCTGACAACGCCCCCAACCCAGTCGGCGGCGACGAAGACCGTGGCAGATGCCTTGCGAGGAGGGATACTCGGCCTCTACCAGTCTGTGTCGTCACTTGGGACCATCATTTCGACGGCGATCGGAGGCGTCCTATTTGCGATCGATCCGTTCCTCGCGTTTCGGATCGGAGCCGTGCTCGCATTTCTGGCCCTGATTCCGGCAATTGCGCTAGAACGCACATTCAACCGGACGCATCAGGAAAGCCTCGACTAATCGGAACATTCAATGCATAGTTACTCCTCGCCAACGGGGCAGAACTTTCTGCTCTTGCGGGGGTCCAAATCGAGCAGAACAGCTCGTAGTCGAAGTGAGAGGAACATATACAGACATGGCGTCTATCGAAGCGATTGAGGGCGTAGGCCCCGCATACGCCAAGAAGCTCCGTGCCGCCGGCGTACGCAGCACGGAAGCGCTCCTGAAGAAGGGGGCGGAAAAGAAGGGCCGCAATGCTCTCGCCGACGAGACCGGCTTCAGCGCAGGCACCATTCTCGAGTGGGTGAATCGTGCCGACCTGATGCGTGTCAAGGGCGTCGGTTCCGAGTATTCCGACCTGCTCGAAGTTGCCGGCGTCGACACCGTCAAGGAGCTGCGTAACCGCAACGCGGCCAACCTCACGGCGAAGATGGCCGAGTGCAACGAGGCAGCCATCAAGAAGACCAAGAAGTCGATCGTGCGTCGCGTGCCGGCCGTCTCCATGGTCGAACGCTGGGTGGCGCACGCCAAGAAGCTGCCTCCGATGGTGAAGTACTAGACGTAGGCGTTGGGACCGTCGCGACGACGCGGCGGTCGAGATCTGCGCCGCTGAAGCGCGAAGGTCGATGCCACCCGGGGTTCGTCCCAATGGACAGGGCTGTCGGAGTCGAACCCAGATAGTTCCGTGACAGGCCTGCCGTGGGGTCGCACGGTGGGCGTCGCGACCTCGCGGCCGGCCTGCGGCGGGTTGTTACCCCGCGACGGCTCCTGTCGGCGGACTGAGTTCCGTCACCCTGATGACTCATGGAAGACGGGCCATGTGCCGATGACCATTCGGTGAGGAGCGTCGAATTAGGGGACACCCGCGCGTCGCGCTACGTGCCCGGCGGAGTGGATTCACGAGTTGAGCCACCGGCCCGCGGTCTATTCCGCAGCTGGCTCGGTAGGCAGCTCGCGTCCCCGTACGTCTATTTGGTTCCGCTACGACTGTTCATCGGATTCGGATGGCTCAGGGCCACCGCCGAGAAGCTGACAGACTCGACTTGGTACACGGGTGAGGCGATCCGTGGGTTCCTCGACATGCACGTAGCCGATGGCACTGTTGTTTTCACGAGTTACGAATGGATGATCGAGAACATCTGGTACCCGACTGCCCAGCCTCTTGGGTGGGTCGTGATGGCCATCCAGTTGACCATTGGTCTCGCCATCTTCTGTGGTGCTTACACGAATGCGGCTCTGCTCGCTGGGATTGTGCTCAACGTGAACTTCATGCTGGCTGGGTCCATCAACCCCTCCGCCTTCTACATCGTGATCCAGGTTGCTCTCCTCGCGGTCGGAGTCGGAGCGGTGTTCGGCTTCGACGACGGTCTTCAAGCCGACTGGAAATCGATCCTGGTGACCGCCAAGACGACCGGAGTCGCCTCGACTCGTCGCGACCGGCGAGTGGTTCTGGGATTGGCCATGACCTTCCTGCTGGCCGGCAGCATGGCAATCTCGCGAGCAACCGACTTCACTCCTGGTGGTATCGAAGACCCGGCCCTCGTGCTGGCGGCGGTGCTCTTCGTGAGCGCCATGATCATGCTCCTCGCCATCGCCCGCGAGTTCGCGATCGGGCGCAATTCGGCTGACGTAGTGGTGAGAATTCGGTAGTCGGATTGGCGCCCTGTGGGCTCCTGTTGACGCAGAATTCAGCCCCGTGCATCCGAGCCCCCAACCGAAGCCGGCCGACATATCTTGCCAATCGGAATCTATGGGCTTGTCGCCTGGTTGACAGTCCCACGAGATGGGAGGCAAGCCATGACCGAGATGGACCTGGGACTTTTTGCACTGAGGGCATGGATCGGCGTCGTGATGCTGGCTCACGGTGTGAAACATCTGAGGGGACGGGAGAAGACCACCAATTGGCTGGCGAGCATCGGATACCGGAGCCCCGGCTTGAACTGGTTCGCAATGACCGCCACAGAGATCGGGGTTGGTGTGCTCCTCATACTCGGGCTGCTCACGTCTTTCGCAGCGGCGGGCACCGCAGCCATCATGGTCGTTGCGTACCTGACCGTTCACCGCCCAGTGGGGTTTTGGATCACTGCTCGCCCCGACGAGGGCTGGGAGTACGTTGCGACACTCTTGGTTGGAGTTGTCGCAATCGGCTTGCTTGGTCCAGGAGGCTGGTCGGTCGATGATGCGATCGGTATCGCAGCCAATCTCGACGGATGGGTGGGACTCGCAATCGTCGCCGGCGGCGAGCTGGCCGGAGTCGGCCAGGTTGCCACTATGTTCCGGCCTCAGTCTGCCTAGGTGCCCACTTGCTCCTGAGCCGAATTGCAGAAACGTCGCAATCTGTCGC
>JAHEJX010000173.1 GCA_024638645.1 Actinomycetes bacterium | reverse complement strand
CGCGCCAACTCGTGGCCAGGTCGGAGGCCCTCGACGTCCGGGAACGCCGCCTGGCCGAACGAGAGCAGTCGCTGAAGGCATCGGAGCGTCTCCTCCGGGCCCGAATCCGACCCTTGGATACGACAAGTCGCGCGAGCGTTGGTCGAAATGATCCCTGTCCCTGTGGCTCGGGCTTCAAATACAAACGATGCCACGGCCACTGACGGAACCACGGAAAGTGAGATATAGATGTTTCCGGGATTGCCGGTTATCTCTCACTGGTAGGTGCTCCATAACGCCGCAGCGGGGTGACTGATATGGGCGGGGGCGCCACGGCACCCAGGAGCCCTGTCGGTCGTACGGGTCTCTCCCCAGGCGTCTCGTGTGGGTGGGCTTCAGGTGAGTGCTCCGATTCCCAGGATGACAACGCCTGTGAGGTGGAGGGGGAACATGACGGCGCCGAGGGAGTAGCCCAGACCTTTCTCGCGGAACTCGTCTCGGACGCTGCGAGCGTGGTTGACGAGGTCTTTGGTCGTCAAGAGGACAGCGCCGGCAACGACCAGCGCTGCGCCGAGGGTTTCGAGCCATGGCGTCAGGTCGGAGGCAACGACTGCGATCACGAGCCCGAACAGGATGGGCGCCTGCATGTATCCGGAGAGGTGCGCAAATCGAAGGTACTTGGGCACGTCGGGCTCGGATGCACGTATGCGGCTCATCATCAAACCCGTGGCAATCCCTGCAACGAGCATGACGAATCCACCCCAGAGCAGTATCCGAGATGCTGTGTCGATGGTCATGGTTCTCCTCCATATTCGGTCCCGGGATCCAGTGGGTACTCGTCGTCGGCTCCCGGGATGCTGCCGGTTCGACGGGCGTGGAGCATCAGTGCTTCGACCGCCCAAGTGGCGGTGGCTGCGGCTTCCTCTGTCGACTCGCCGAGGACTTCGGTGAGTTCGACGAGTGCAGCGCTGCCTGTCATCAGTTGGACTAGGTCGATGAGCCGCTTCTTGGATTCGGCATCCAATCCCACCGACCATGCGTCGAGCACGAGGTCGAGGTATGGCCGCTGGCTCTTGCGTCGCTGAGCCCGAACCTGCTGGCCCGCAACGGTCCGTAGTTGGGCTCGCAGATGCGGAAGTTGAATCTCTTCGGACCACGCCACCCGCAAGTACGCACACAGGTCTGAGCCGTCTGGGGCCGGCAGTGGCAGCCGCGTTGCCGGGTCGTCGACCTCTGCCACCGAGCGCACCAGCGCTGCAGTGTCGTCGAAATGGCGATAGACGGTCCGAAGCGAGACACCGGCCCGCTCGGCAACCACCGGCATCGACAGCGCCGACGAGTCGCCCTCGACCAGCAACTCAGCTACCGCATGAACGATCCGACGCCTCGTGAGCGCTACCTGCTCATCTCTCAAACTCATGACAATGATTATGCCATAGTGGCACGGATCTTGACATCATTTCGAATCTCCCATAGGGTTGCGATGTCGCGAGAGGGAGGAAGACCATGCGGAAGACCGTCACAACGCTTGCTTTGGTGGCAGCCATGGTGGCGATGGCGGCGCTGCCGGCGACGGCAGCGCCCAACAACAAGAACAACACCGAGGTGATACCACTGGATTGCGGAGCGCCGATTGGGGACGCCATCACGGTGCGAACTGTCCCCGGCGAGGGCGCATCAGGATGGAACGTCGACACCGGCGACCACTACGTCGCCAAGGCGTTCAGCTTCGAACAGGAGGTCACCGTCAAGATCACCGACGGAGCTGAAATCACGGTGGCATTTGAAGACACCGATGACTTCGGTGCCTCAGCACCTGCAAATGGACGCAGAGAACTGGTTGAGTGCACCGACAGCTTCGAGTTCGTAGATGGACCGTTCACTATCGATGCCGAGTTTGCCGCTCAGGGCAACGCAGACCTTCAAACGGACATCTTCGAGGAGGGCCAGGAAGTCACGATCTCCTTCACCTCGACGTTCAGGGTTCTGATCCTCATACCCGGCAACTAGCCACAGCACCCGACTCGGTACAAAGGACCCCCGCCCAAGCGGGGGTCCTTTGACGTCGATACGCAAGTGCCCACCGACATCTCGCCCGCCGCAAAGGGGCACGGACCTTGCGGGCGATCCACCTCCCATCAACTGATCCCGGACGAGAACGCTCGCATCTCCAGACCACGCCGATGGCACGCCGGTGAGCGGGTATCAGACCTGATCAATTACTGCGCTGTAGCGCTGTTGCGCCGCTTGTGCGGACGTTCCGAGCAAGTCCCCGATCCGTGCCCACGAGATGCCAGCATGGCGAGCAGCGACCACAGCATCGATGATCTGGCGTTCGCTGCGCGCCCGAGCCAACGCAGCCCGCGACAGCAGATACTCCTCAACCGGACGCTCGTCACCCTCGGACGGCTCGTATTCCTCGAACCGGCGAGCCAGCTCTTGTGCATGATCAAGGATCTCTTGAATCGAACGGGGCATCACATCACCTCAAGAATCGTTCTCTGGCCAGCATGGGGTGAACGATGAACTCCAAGCCCTCGGCCTCGGCAACGCCGACCTCAAGAAGCCGTCCGGCCTCATCTCCACCGATCAGCATGACCATGTCATCCAGTACGAATAATCGGATGGGATTGCGGTAGGCGTGGAGCATGTCGTCGTCGCTGATCCCGTGCTTGCGGGCACTTTCGAGGATCACGGGATCCGTCACATCAACTTAGCTTGACGCAGTCTGGACGTCTGCCCCTCGCGTAACGCCGATCATCAATTCGGGGACGAGAACGAGCAGCTCTACGAACCGAGCAGACCGGCACCTCCGCGAGCGGGTTTGCAAACACCCATGGTGAGGTCGCCGTACCGTTCGGCGCCGCTGGCATCCCGATGTGATGGTTGCGTTGGTGTGGTCGTAGCCGACTGCCAGAACGGTAGGAGAAAGAATCGTGACGGGCTACCTATGGTCGGAGGGTGCGAGACTGCCATCGCATGATGGCGTACACGATTGTGGTTGTTGGGGAACCTTTCGTGGCTGCGGTAGCGTCATATTGTTGTGAAACGCTTCGCATGGATGTTTGCTGTTCTTGTTGTCGCCTCGGCGTGTGGCACCGGTGGCGATGACGGATCGGGCACTACAGCTACTAGTCAGGCTGGGACAGATTCGACGGTGCCGTCTGGGCGGCCGCCGGACCTGGTGGTCGTGTCAGGCAGTGAGGTGCTTCAGCTCGCTCCCTATGGCTATTGCTGGTCGAGCGGTCCGGAGGAGAACAGGCAGGTGACCTGTGCCGACGGAGTCCCACCCGAGCCGCTCCCAATCATCGCCCTGGCTGATACTGGCGTATCGACGGAGTTCCCGCTGCCATGGAGTCTCGAGGCACAGCTCTTGCCCGGTGGTGAGTACTGCAATGGCGGCCTCAGAGTGGTTGTCGACTCGGATGGAGGTCTTGGCAACGACCTCGGCCCTGCCGGTACCTACCGTGTTGAGGTGTTCGGGAGAGGTGAAGAAGGTGACGCTGCCTGGGCTTTTGAATTGGTCTCGACCCAGGATCGACAGTTGCCGCTGGCCTATGCCCAGGTGCTGTGGTACCCATCTGACCGTGATCTCGAATCGGATGCCATGTTGAATGTTCTCATCGGTAACGTTGCGGGTCCTCCAACCAACTCTGACGCAAGCGTCCTAGTCACCGCAGGCAACGGCGCGTCGCAGCAGTTCGACCTGTCGGCCACCGATATAGGTAGCTGCTGGGAGAGCGTCGTCGGATTCGACGCAGATCCAGCGTTCACGGCCGATACCCTCCAGCTCGGATCGGCGCCATACGAGCTGACGGTCACTGCGGTCATTGACGGCTCCACAATCACCTCCGATCCGGTCCACTGGCCGGACGACTTCCCTGCCAACAGCAACGAATCTCGGCTGTTCGAGACCAGCACTATTGAACCAGTGTCGCTTTCCGACAGTGGAGACAACGACGCTGCTCGGGTATGGCCGCCCAC
>JAHEJX010000172.1 GCA_024638645.1 Actinomycetes bacterium | reverse complement strand
GGCCGTGAAGACGCCCGTGATGAACGTGAAGCCGGCGGCGAGCCAACCACCGAGCTTGGCAAGGCTGTCCTTCTCATTGCCCACGCCGTTGGACGCCACACGGACCACCTCCCCAACGCGCGGTTTACGACGGAGAACGCTCGTCCGCTGCAACCATTCTCATTGTCCGAGTCGCAATGCCCTAGGGCCTTTTGTCGGCTCTGCGACGTCAGATCCTGAGCGCCGTGGCGATGCAGTCGTGGTAGCAGATGGTTGGTGTCCTCGTAGCTCCTCAACCCGCCGACCCGCCCGCTGGCGTTGATTCGGTCCTCTCTTCCGTCGATCGCGGTTTCGGATAGCGCCTTCATCACAGCTTGCTTGGTGCGGCAATGGCCTCTCTGCCTCGCCGCTGAGTGCTATTTGGCCCTTCAACGACCCGAACTCGTTGCGCCGGGTCGGCGCCAACCGCCCTAGCGCCATAGCCGTTCCGAAAGCACCCGACTGAGCTATAACCGAATGTTGTGGATGACGGGCCTGAGAGAAGAGGGCGGCGTACCCTTCCAAACCTGAATAACGGGATCCGCCGGATGTGAGCCGGCGGGGAAGGAGTACGCCTGATGTTGAAGATAGTCACCGACGACACCGACCGCGACGACCTGGCGACTGGGCTGGATGAGCTGGTTACCGAGGGTGCTCGCCGGATGCTGGTGGCGGCGTTGGAGACCGAGGTCGCTGACTACATCGCCCGGCATCAACATCTTGTCGACGAGAGCGGTCACCGCCTGGTGGTGCGTAACGGCAAAGCCAAGGAACGGACCTTGGTGACGGGTGCTGGAGCGCTCCAGGTGCGGGCGCCTCGAGTCCACGACAAGCGGGGAGGGGCGTCGGTTCTCGTCGTACATCCTGCCCAAGTACGCTCGCCGTTCCCCGAAGGTCGCTGATGTGTTGCCGGTGTTGTATCTGCGGGGGTTGTCGACGGGGGACTTCGCCCCTGCGCTGGTGGAGTTCTTCGGCACCGATGTCGGGTTGTCGGCGTCGAGTATCGGCCGGCTGATTGAAACCTGGGACGACGAGTACCGGGCGTTCGAGACCCGCGACCTCTCCGAATCCGATTACGTGTATGTGTGGGCCGACGGTGTCCACTTTCGGATCCGGCTCGAGGAAGACCGGCTGTGCTGTCTGGTACTGATCGGCGTGAAAGCCGATGGCACCAAGGAACTGCTGGCCTGCGCTGACGGGTACCGGGAGTCCACCGATTCGTGGGCCGACGTGTTGCGTGACCTCAAGAGTCGAGGCATGACATCTCCAGTGGTGGCGGTCGGTGACGGCGCCTTGGGGTTCTGGGCCGCCCTGGGTGAGGTGTTCCCGACCACCCGGGAGCAACGCTGTTGGGTGCACAAGATCGCCAACATCCTCGATGCCCTCCCCAAACGTCTGCACAAGTCAGCGAAGGCAGCGCTGCACGAGATCTACCAAGCCGAAACCCGCTCCGACGCCAACGCTGCGATCGACGACTTCCAACATCAGTTCGGTGACAGATACCCCAAGGCGGTCGACAAGCTGATCAAGGACCGGGACGTCCTGTTGACGTTCTACGACTTCCCCGCTCAGCATTGGGTGCATCTACGGACGGTGAACCCGATCGAGTCCACGTTCGCCACCGTGCGGGCAGGCACCAACGTCACCAAAGGGGCCGGAGCTCGTCGACGCGGACTGGTGATGGCCTACAAGCTCCTCGACGCTGCTCAAGCCAGATGGCGGAAAGTCAACAGTCCCGAGCTCGTGACCCTCGTCGCCGCCGGCGTCGAGTTCAAAGACGGCACCCAGCTCGAAAGGAGGATCCAGGACTCAAGGGACGCCGCCTGACTACGACGCCCGATCCACAACATTTGACGATATCTCCACCCGACTCCGCAACCCGCCGTGCCGATACAGCCGCACCGGAGCGATGGCAGGCCATGGAGGCACCCCTCGGGGAGGAGACAACCACGACGAACGGACCAACCGTACCGTTGGCTGTGGCGACCAGGTAGAGCCCCAGCGACCCTCCAGGAGAACGATGACGGCTCGGCTCAGCGGGTTGGAAAACGTTGCTTGCGGTCCAGTAGCTCACCTACCTGCTGCAACCGCGCGCGCCCGTCCGGCTCGCCAAACACGGTTCTCGCCGCATATCGAAGCATGATGTTCGTGAAGATATTACCCTCATGGTGAACAAGCTTCGACAGGCTGATGCGCAATGTGACCTGCAATCACTATCGCCCTGGATCGGAGACACTCGCAATGCGGATCGCCTAAGTAATAGCCTAAGTAACAGATGACGCGACGCCCGTCGAACTCACCATTCGCGCCCAGCGTGGTGCAGAGTCAGCCATTGTGACTATGTGATCCAGGCGTGGTACCTCATCAGCTTTCCAGATGGTGGATCGTTCCGACCGCAACGAGCCGCCACCAAGACGCGGGCATTCGGTCGCCCCATGAAGTTGAATCCGCGTTGGTTGCGAGTATCAACCCGAGCGGTCACGGCAAGGCAGCTCGAGCGCGCACTCCCCTGACGGGAGCCAGGGCACACTCGATGTACTCTCTCCCCTGGCTGAGTTCGGTGCTCAGTAGCTTCGAGACCACGGCCAGCCCGCAGTCGAAGCTCGACTTCGAGCGGCTGGATGGGCTGAGGGACCTTGCGAACCACAGGGTCTTTCGGGCAGATGACCTGTGACTGGCCCGATCGAACGTGCACGTGGGTCAGATTGCCGGTGCAGCTCAATCCCGTCGAGTCACACATCGAAAGGTGCACACATGCGAACATAGCAGCCTAAACTCGCCGACTCGCCATCACTCATGCACTAGACCCCTAGACCGATCGAGGATTCTGATGTAGGATAATTCTGGGGTACGCGGCACCGCTCAACTAGGGGGAACTATCCGTTTGCGGACTACGAGATTGGGAGGAGTCGCGCTATGGATGGCATCTTCAGCGAAGCAGTCGCGGCCGAGATTCCGGACAATTTGACCGGACTCAAGGATCAGCAGGAGGCGAGTCAGGACGAGCTCCTCGGCCTAGCCAATGTGGTTGGTGTCGGCATCGGCCAGAAGATCGAGGGCGGTGAGCAGACTGATACCAACGCCCTGATCGTCATGGTCGAACAGAAGCTCCCTGCGGAGTTGCTCCCCAAGGACCAAGTCGTCAAGAGGTCGATTAGCCGGATCCCGACCGACGTGGTCGAGGTCGGGTACATGTTCGCCGGCGGCCACGCCCATGGCAGCGCGGAATCCGACGACGACCTCGGCGCCGAGCCGATGGAAGAAGTCGGTGTCGAGACCCTGCGCAATCGAGTGCGCCCGGTCCGCCCCGGCTACTCGGTGGGCCACCCACGGGTGACGGCAGGCACGATCGGGGCAGGCTGCTATGACCTCAGCCCCTTCCCCGGTCAGCCGCCGAGGTACTACATCCTCAGCAACAACCACGTGATCGCCAACTCGAATGCATCGTCGCTCGGTGATCCCATCATTCAGCCTGGGCGGGTCGACGGGGGCCGGATCCCCTTCGATGTCATCGGTCGGCTGAGTCGATTCGTGCCGATTCGGTTCATGCAGCCGGGTCAGACACCACCGTGCAACTATGTCGACGCTGCGATTGCTGAGGTCCCGTTCCACCTGCTCGATCGCGACATCTACTGGATCGGCTACCCGCAGAGCCTGTTCAAGACGGCCACGGCGGGCATGCTCGTCAAGAAGACCGGCCGGACCACCAACTTCACTACCGGCCGGGTCGTGGCGATCAGCGCCACGGTGAATGTGAACTACGGCGGCGGCCGTGTTGCGCGGTTCTGCCGGCAGATCGTGACGACTGACATGTCGGCAGGCGGCGATTCGGGGAGTCTCGTACTCGACCTGGAGAACAACCCGGTTGGGCTGCTCTTCGCTGGTTCGTCGACCGCCACGATCCTGAACCCCATCGCATGGGTGCAGGGCCTCCTTCGCGTCCGACTCTG
>JAHEJX010000015.1 GCA_024638645.1 Actinomycetes bacterium | reverse complement strand
GGTCGAGGACTCCATCGTTCCACAGGCCGGCGTCGGTCGGGAGATGGGGATATTGGGCGGTACCGGTGCCGGGCCGGCTGACATCATCAAGCATCAGCTCTAGAACCGCATCCGAGTCGCCTTCGTTCACCATCGTTACGAACGTTTCGACGGCTTCCACAGAAGAGGATGGGTAAGCGTTCCGCGGCGCGTCGAACAGTGTTGGTTGGGCTGGGGGCGTGGGGGCCGGCGGGACGGTGGCGAGGTGGGCCGCGTTCGCGGAAATGGGACCGAGTGGAGCAGGTTCGGCGGGCGACCCCGCCTGGATCACCACGACTAGTGTGGCGATCGCCATGCTCGCCGCCAGAGGTTGCAGCCAACGGGACCACGAGAGCCGTGCGGGCGGCGCGGGCGGCGGCCCTAGGGAAGGACCATCGTGGGACGTGGGAGCGATCGGCTCGATCGGCTCGAGCACTCTCACCGCTCCCGCGCCGTCTCGTAGTGGTGTCGGCTCGTGGCGCGGCCTGAGAACGTCCGCTCTGTCAGGCGTCGGCTCACTCGGCATCCGGGTCGACTCAGCTCGGCGTGCGTCGTGCCCGATTCTGGGCGGGCTCGGAGCAAGAACAAGTGCTGCACCCGATCGAGGAGTCACCTCAGCATTGTGAACTACACGGCGGTCTGCGCCTAGCGAAATCCCTGCCACACAACCAGGCCGTCGTTTGGTCGCAGCTGCGGCTCAGGTCCGGCCCCGTGCACCAAATGCCTTGAGCCCGAGGAGCCCGTCGACCGCCGATCCGGCGCCGTCTGCCTCCGCTGCAACCAGGATTGCCGCCGCCAAGTAGATGTCCTGGAGCCCGCTGCCGGTCGACTTGAAAAGCGTGATCTCATCGTCACCGCGAGCTGCAACCGACTCGAGGATCGCCGACAGATCGACCGCTGCGGTCCGATCGAACAGACCCTGTGCCTCGGCGGCGATGGCGTCGCCGGACTCGTTGAAGACCAAGTCCACCGAGTCGCACACCACCCGATCGAACGCGGGGAACACCGCCGGATCGACCTCCGACAGGCTCGGCCGTGCCGATCCCACCGAGTTGAAATGTATGCCGGACCGGAGGTGTTCGGCAAATAGCACCGGCTCCGTAGACTTCGTCGCCAGAGTGACGATGCCGGCGCCCTCGATCGCCTCCTCAACCGACGCGCAATCGACAAACCGCACGTCGAGGACACCCTGCATCTCCGCAATGAACCCGGCACGATTTTCCGGCTGCCGTGAGAAGACCCGGATCTCCTCGACGGGCCGCACCACTTGCAGAGCCGGCAGCTGCGTCCGCGCGACCGAGCCTGTGCCGATCACCGCACCGACCGACACCTCGGGCGGCGCCAGCATGTCGGCCGCAATTGCAGACACGGCCCCGGTGCGGGCCCCAGTGATGGCCTCGGCGTCGACTACCGCCCGCAGGTCGCCTGTCGGGATGTCGAACAGGGTCACCACATACCGCACCCCGATCTCGCGGTTGAAGCTGATGACCTTGTGGCCGAATAGGCCTAGGCCGGACGCCACTGCCGGAAGCACCCGCATCCACCCGGCCTCGTGAGGTAGGTCGACCCGGGCGGCCGGGCCGCTCAGCCGTGCCCCCTCGTCGGCGAAGCATCGCCGCATAGCCTCCAGCGCGACGTCAACCGACAAGTACCGGTCCACCGTGGCCGGATCGATCAGCCTCATCGCAGCCTCAAGCCGGGTTGCGCCCGACGAAGAACTCGGCCGGATCCGGTGCCGCATCGATGATCCCGGCCGCCACCAGGCCCGCTGCTGCTCGTTTCATCTGACCGTCGTTGAGCTTCGGTGCCGGCTGGCGCAAAGGACCGCCGTTGTAGCCGTTGAGCCAGGCCATGTACTTCCACAGATAACGGTGCACGAAGTTCATGGGGCCGAGCGCAGCCATCTCCTGGCGTCGTGCGTCGCGTGCCGGCTGGATCTCCCAGTACAACTCCATGGCGTCTTCCCGCTTGCCGTCAAGGAGGGCGTCGAACATGCGACGAGTGCGATCGCCGTAGTACTCGTAATTGCTCGTGCCCATCCACTGCATGTCGAACAGATCGACCCACATCGGAGCATTGAACTCCATCGGGTCCGACATCAACACCGGAGCGTTCTCCAGGCGGCGGAAACAGTCGTATGTCCGCATCGTGTGCTGGCGGCCCAGCTCGTACTTCACCGCAACGATCGTGTCGACGTCGGCGAGGCGTTCGAGCAGATCCTGCGGGTAGCCGCGGGGATCCAGTCGGCTCAGGTTGGAGTGGGCGACGACAAAGAGCACGACGGGCAGATTGGTAGACGCACACACGAGGCGGGTGTAGTCCTCCAGCTCCGCCGTTGTCTGCGGATAGAAGCTGTTGGGATGGCCGAGGAGCACGCCGTCGACGCCGATCGCTTCGCCGTCACGGGCCATCGCGATGATGCTCTCCGCAGTGTCGAAAGCGCCCTGCAGCAAGAAGCGGTGCCGGCCGGCGGCTTCGTCGACTGCGATCTCGATGAACCGCCGCATTTCGTCGAGCGTCGTGCCCGCCTCGGAAACGAGAAGGGCGCCCCAGAAGCCGAGTTCGATGTTGCGTTGCACATCGTGGCGGATCGCAGCCTCGTTGAGCGCCTGCAAGTCAGAGGTGTAGCTCGGGATGATGACATTGCACACCCCGCGGAACTCCTGTCGCGCCCACGCTTTCGCTTCCGAACGGGCGGGAAGCCCCATCAGGCCGGAGCCTCGGCGCCGGCCAACAAGCCGAGCGCGTCCAGATCGGCGGTCAGCTCGGCGTGCTCTTCATCACTCAACGGAATCAGCGGCAAACGCACCGGGCCTTGCGGCAGGCCCATGAGCCCCAACCACGCCTTGAGCTGGGCGATCGGAATCGCCCCTGCCATGTTGGTGAGCCACGGATCGCGCATCCAGCGTTGGAACGCCCGCCGGTGGCCATCCAACTTGGCGTGGAGCTCCCAGGCTTCTTCGAGCCGTCCTTCATCAGCGAGCGACGTGTATTCCGCGATCGGCCGAGAATCCGGCGTCTGGAACAGCGCGATCGCCGGGGTCGACATCAGTGCCTGGAAGCCGTGATTGAGGTGCAGATCGAGCCATTCCTCTTCGGCAGCATCGCAGACCACGATTCTGTCGCCACACCGATCCTGGACTTCGAGCAGGTGAGAGCGTGGCTTGGGGTTCTTGATGCCGCAGATGATGTCGATGTCGGACAGCTCTTCGATCAGGGCCGGCGAGATCGAGTATCCCGAGTAAGCGGTGTTGAAGAGGAAGGTCGGCTGCGATGTGCGGGCGGCGATGCCGTGATACCAAGCTCGCACCAGGTCGTCCGATGGTCGCGGCGGGTAGTACGGGTTCATGATGATTGCGAGATCGATGCCGATCTCTTCGGCATGGTTGGTCAGCTCGACACAATGTTCGAACACGTGATGGCTGGTCTGCACCATGAGGGGCACCCGCCCCGTAACGGCATCCGCCATCAGCCCGTGCAGCCGGCGCCGCTCGGCGACGGTCATGGACCAGAACTCGCCCATCACGCCACCACAAAAGATCCCGTCAACTGAGAGCCCTTCGATGTAGTGCTCGACGGACGCCTGCAGCGCCACTTCGTCCAGAGCGCCATCAGCAGTAAATGGTGTCGGTATCGCCACCCACAGGCCTTTGACCTTCTCGAAGGCGGTCTCCTTGGCCTTGCTCAACGCCACGTTTCCCTCCGAATTCGCGCTTGGAACCGCGTTCAGTCGAGGTTAGCCAGGCGGCAGTTGGCGATTTCCATCGCCAGGCGATCGCGCCCGTATCACCGTGGCGTCGGCTGCTCCGCCATCTTGGCCAGGGCCGCCAGCACGGCTTGGGCGGCACCGGTGGAGAAGCCGTTGCCCTGCCGTGTCAGAACGACGTCTGAACCACTTCCAGCCGCCCAGAGCTCAATCCGTTCCCACGCGCCGAAGTCATAGGTTCCGCTCGCCGCGACTCCCGCCACTTCGCCGTCCACAACAAATCCGAAGAGTCGTCCCGCCTGGTCTTCCATCCCCAAGCTCCTCAAAAGGCCTTCGGGGGCCTGATACAGACACGAGGCGATAACCACCGAAGGACCATCTGCGAACCCGGAGCAATCGCTGACCGCGACCGTCCCGTTCAGAGCAGACACAAAGCTGACAAACCCGGCGACGTTTTCCGGCTGGAGTGTCCCCGCGTCCCAGAGTCCAGGATCGGTCGGGCTATAGGGATACGACACGGTGCCGAGCCCGACCACCTCCGGAAGGTCGTCAGCGAGGAAGGCGACGGCTTCTTCGACGTCGCCGCGGTTCAAGGCTGACACGAATCCCGTGAGGACTTCCACGGCCGGCGATTCGTAGCTGGGTTCGGGCGCCGATATTGGCTGGGCAGCGTCGTCGACGAGCGGGGGTTGTTGCTGCTGCGGCGCTGCCGCCGGCCAGCCGAGGAGGGCAGCTGCGGCTAGGGATCCGACGATCGCAGTCAGGACGCCAATCCACCGCCGAGGGGGTTCGGCAGCTGGTTGATTGGGCGATAGCGGGCGCACAGATGTCACAGAGAGAACCTCGGCTAGAACAATCCCGCAGGCGTGAGAATACCGCCTCAGCCGGACAAACAGGAACCGGCCCTCGCTTCCTACAATCGATTGCAGCCAGTAATACGAATCGAGGGCTGGGACATGAGTGGGGTGCTGTGGGCGGCTGCCGCCGGTATTGGCTTCGGCCTGTTCCAGGCATTTCATCGCCGCGCCAACCAGCTCATGGATGCCATCAGCGCCACCTTTGTTCTGCTCCTGATAGCAGTCGTCGCCGTGGGAACCGGCTCTTTCGTCACGCAGGACACGGGGGTCATCGGCGAAGCGCCGGCGTGGGCCTTTCTTGCGTTCGCCCTGGCCGGAACCGTGCAGTTCTTCTTCGGGTGGACGTTGCTGTCGCTCAGCCAGCAACGTGACGGGGCCAGTCGCACGGGGATAGCCATTGCGGCCACGCCGCTCATCGGGAGCATTGCGGCAGCGATCTTTCTCGACGAGCCGGTGTCCGTGATCACCTTTGTTGGGGTGTTGCTCGCCGCCACCGGAGTAGCGGTGATGGCACAACGCAACGAGAGCGCGGATGGCCTGCTCAGCGCAGTGCCATGGTTCGGCCTCGGCTCCGCCTTCTGCTGGGGAACTGCGCCGTTGCTGGTGCGGTGGGGGCTCGAGGGTCTCGACGTCGCGCTGATCGGCGTGACTCTCGCTCTCGCCAGCGCGGCGGCCATCTACGCAGTGATGATGGTCGTCCGTCGCCACAAGCTGCGGGTGCCGCCGGATGCCCGCAAGTGGATACTGCTGAGCTCGCTCCTCGCTGCCGGAGCAATCGCGGCGCAGTGGCAGGCCTGGGATCTCATCGAAGTGACCGTCGCCATCACCCTCATGCAACTGGCAACGCCGGTCGTCGTCTTCACCGCACCATTCGTAATCGGGACCGATATGGAGCGTGTAACACCGACGCTGGTGCTCGGCATGATCGCCGTCCTGGGAGGTTCGCTGCTGGTTGTCTGGACGGGCCGCGTCTAGCCAAAATCTAAGGAGGGGCCTGCATCGCAGGCCCCTCCTTGTTCGCGGATGGGTTGGTCTAGAAGTTGCCGAGCAGCGTCGTGCCGCTCGACAGGTCCGCCGCCGGATTCATCGCGATGCCGAGAGCATCCTGGGCGGCATGGAGTCCGGAGACGTCCACGTAGTTCCGCCAGGGGAGCCCCTCGTACAAGGACTCGTCGAGCGGGGTCATGAACTCCATCCAACCGTCCATCAAGGCCGGATCGAAGCCGAGCTCCTGGGTCATGATGCCGGTGTCGATGTCGAGTACCGCGAACGTGTTGTCCGGGTAATCGAGGCCGTGCTCGTTGACCATGATCTCGCGCATCTCCACCCAGTTGTCGGGGTCCTTGCACCATTGCTGCGACTTGATGTAGGCGTAGCACCATGCCGCCACGAAGTCCGGGTGCTCCTGCATCGTCGCTTGCCGGACCGCAAACCCGGCTTGCGGGTCTTGCCGCTGGCCGACGAAGAGAGCGCTACCGCCAGCTTCCTCTGCCAATGCAATGTGCCGGGGGAAGGCGATCGTGGCGTCGACCTGGCCGCTCAGCATTGCCGTGACCCAGTCGTTGGAGCCGCCGGTCAATGTGCGGAAGTCGACGTCGTTCTCCCAGTCGATTCCGATCTCGCTCAGGAGGAACTTCGCAAGCGCTTCGTTCGTGGTGCCTTCTCTGGCGCCGCCAACGACCTTGCCGGCGATGTTGTCCTGCGTGATGCCCTCGTTGGCGATCATCACCAGAGGCTGCGCCCCCAGGTTGATGCCGACCATGCGCATTCCGATTGGCTCACCGAGCTGCACTGAAGCGTCTTCGGCGCCGAACAACACCGTTGCGTCTCCAAGTGAGACGTCGAGCGAGCCCGATGCCATTGGCGGCACCCAGTCGTCGCTCGAGGTGATGTTGAGCTGCTCGATGCCGACTTCTGCGAAGAAGCCTTTCGTCTGCCCAATCCAATAAGGAGCCTGGAGGCTGACATTCGGCGTGTTGAAGTCGAAGTTGACGCTCGAGAGCGTCGACATGGGCGTGGCCATAGGCGCATCCGTGCCCGGCGCGTCCGTGCCCGGTGCTGCTGTAGTCGTCGTTGGATCCGCGTCATCACCGCATGCGACCATGATGAGGCCGCCGGCGACGCCGGCTCCAGCAACAGTGATGAAGCGACGACGCGATATCTCCCGCGGCTCGCCTCGGTCCGTCTCTCTGATCACCATGAGTTGCCTTCCTATCTGCCTTTTCAGGCCTTCGTCTGTTGTCTCCACGGTGCGATCCTTGCTTCCATCGCTCTGGTTCCCTGGACGAGAACCAGAGCAAAAATGGCCAAGCTCAAGAGCGCCGCATACGTGAGCGGAGCATTGAACACAGCCGCGGATCTGAAGATGAGCCATCCGACGCCGCCCAGCCTTTGGGCGCCAGTCAAGAACTCGGCCAGTACGACTCCAATCAGGCCTCGGCTGAGGCTCAGCTGGATGCCGGTGACAACGAACGGCAGTGTGTACGGCAGCACGACCTTGAGATAGAGCTGGGTGCGACTGGCACCAAAGACCTTGGCGGCATTGATCAGCGACTGCTCAGTGGTCTTGACGCCGGCCCACGTGTTGATGATCACAGGGAAGATTGCCGTCAGGATCACCACCCAGTACTGAATCGGGTCTTCGAGCGTGATGATGCCGAAGAACGACCAGCTCCCGGCAATGCCGATCATCATCACGAGGATTGGGTAGATGGCGATTCTCGGCAGCGAGGAGAGCGTCCACACATACGGGCTGAGGATGGCGTCGACCCACTTGCTGGCGCCCATCATCAGGCCGATGGGAATCCCAAGCCCGATCGAGATCACCATGCTGATGCTGTAGAGCTTGAGTGACTCCATGAAGTTCTGGACGATCACAAAGTCGGCGAGGAGTCGGTTGTTGAAGCCTTCGAGGTTGCCTCCGCCGAACCAGCCGATCTTGAACGAATTCATCGTGTCGCTGAATGTGGGGAACACGAGCTGGTTGAAAGGTCCGAAGCGTGCAATGAGCTCCCACGCGATGAAGAACACAGTCAGGTTGATGATGGTGATGATTGCGAAACGCGACTTCCGCCAAACCCTGGCAGCGGTCCACTTGGCATCCTGGATGCGGCCGGGTTCGTCCGTGTAGTCCTCGGTGCCGGCATCGACCGGGAATCTCACTTGCTCTTTCGTCATGCAGCGTCAACCTTCGCGCCAAGGGCTTCGTCTTTGACGAGATCCCACAGGTGTTCCCTGAGCTTGCCGTAGTCCGGATGGCCGGTGAGCTCGCCTTCGGCGAGTCTGGGGCGGTCCATATCGACGGAGACGATCTCACGAATGCGTCCTGGCCGATTCGAGATGACGGCAATTCGGTCACCCAAAGCGATGGCCTCGTCGATGCTGTGGGTGATGAAAATCACAGTCTGTTTCGACTCCATTACGAGGGTTTCCAGCTGCCGCTGCAGCACCTCCCTCGTCATGGCATCAAGTGCACCGAAGGGCTCATCTGCCAGCAGCACGCGGGGCTGGGTGACCATGGCCCGAGCGATTCCCACCCGCTGCTTCATGCCACCGGACAGCTCGTGCGGAAAAGAGTTCTCGAACCCGGCGAGACCTACGTCATCGATGATCTTGTGGGCTCTTTGCTTCGCTTCTTCCTTGGAAACGTTCAAGTCACGGAGCTCGAAAGGGAGCAACACGTTCTGTTCGACGGTTCGCCAGGGAAGGATGGCGTAATCCTGGAAAACCATCGCACGATCAGAACCGGTGCCGACGATGGGCTTTCCGTCGAAGGTGATCGTCCCTTCCCACGGCTTGATGATGCCGGCCACTACGTTGATGAAGGTCGTTTTGCCGCAGCCGGATGGTCCGACAAGCACCAGGAATTCACCCTCGTCAACCGTCAAGGAGATGCCGGTAAGTGCGGTGAGCAGCTTCCGCTCCCGCTCCAGCTCGTAACCGCAAGTGAGATTTTCGGCGACGATCAGTGGCGGCTTACCGTCACCAGAACTCATGATGTGGCGCCCACTGCAATCGATTGCATGGCTTGACACTACTCCGCAACGAAAATTGGAATCAACTAGTAGCGAGAGAGGTGCTATTTCTGGTCGATCACTTCTCCCGAGCGGAGAGCTCGTGGTGGCCGTTGCCTAGCTGGACGCAAGGGCTTTTTGGTCGAAGCCGAGCAGCCGGGCGGCATTCTCCAGCATGATCTTGCGCCGCACGTGCGGCTTGAAGTCGATCTCAGCGAATTCGTCGAGCCAGCGGTCGATGCCGACCACCGGCCAGTCTGTGCCAAAAAGGACCCGGTCCTGGATCAAGGAGTTGGCGTAGTGGATGACCTCTGGGGGCCAGTAGCGGGGTGCGAACCCAGACAAGTCGATCCAGTAGTTGGCCTTGTGCCAGCAGGCCGCGATGTTCTCGTGGTGGAACGGCCAGCCGGGATGGGCTGCGATGACATTCAACTCCGGGAAGTCGGCGGCCATCGCGTCGAGGTGCAGGGGACGGATGTTGTCCAGCTTGTAGCCCATGCCTCCCGGCCGACCGGCGCCGGCCCCTGGATAGCCGATGTGGAACATCACAACGAGCCCAAGTTCGGCGCACACTTCCCATATCGGGTAGAGCCGCTCGTCGTTTGGATAGAACTTCTGGCGAGTCGGGTTGAGCTCGCCGATGCCCTTGATGGCGAACTTGTCGTGGCACCGTCTGATCTCAGCAATGGCGTCTTCGCCCTTCCAGGGATCGATGCCGGCGAAAGGGATGAAGACGTCCGGGTGATCTGCAGCCGCCTCGCCGATCAGGTCGTTTGGAGCCGGCGGCACGCCCGAGATCGTCTCATCGTCTGAGTTACACAACACCGCCAGCATCGACTTTTCTCGAAACAGTTCGGCCTGCTGGGCGAATGAGACCGGAGTGCGATCGCTCTTGAAGTGCTCGCCCATTTGCCGGCGCCTGGCTCCCATTGCGGCAAGGAACTCTTCGGTCTGTGGATGGGTGTGGATGTCGATGGCTTCGATGCCCGTCAGGTCCACTAGGCCTCCTCGCTGTCATTCGCCAGTCCTGCAATCTCTTCTGCGGTGAAGCCGGTTTCGGTCAACACCTCGGCTGTGTGCTCGCCGAGAGTCGGCGCCCTATGCCGCACCTCGACTGGGGTGTCGCTCAGAGCAATAGGGGTCCCCACTTGGTTATACGGCGGCTGGCCGTCCGGCATGTCGACCGTGGTGACGATGCCGAGGTGTTCCACCTGAGGGTCGGCGAAGACGGTGTCGAATCCGTGGATCGGACCGTGGGGGACGTCGGCTGCGGAGAGAATCTCGAACCACTCGTGGCGTGGTTTTTTCGCCAGCGCATCCTTCAGGATCGCGTCGAGCTCGTGGTAATTGTCATGGCGGGCGTCGCGATCTTCGAAACGCGGATCTTCGCGTAACTCCGGACGCCCAATGGCGTCTGTCACAGCCACCCAGAACTTCTGAGGCACAGACATGTGGACGACGAACGGCAGCCCGTCCGCCGCGATCGCACCGTAGGCCTGGGCACGGCGTTGCCTGGTGTTGGGCACCGTGACTTCGCCCATGTCGAGGAAGCTTGTTCCGGGCTCGACCAGGAACCCGAGAACAGCCCGCAGCATCGCAGCGTCGACGAACTGGCCCCTTCCAGTGCGTTCTCTTGCAAACAGCGCGGCCAGGATGCCCTGCACAGCAAACGCTCCGGCGAGCAGGTCGGAGAATGCCGGTCCTACCGGCTGTGGCTGGTCCGTATCGAGTATCTGGCTGTACATGCCGCCCATTGCGGAGATCACCGTGTCGTAGGCGGGGCGATCCGCATACGGTCCATCGGCGCCGAATCCGGTGATTGCGCAGTAGACGAGCCGCGGGTTGGCGGCGGCCAGCGACGTGTAGTCCAGACCCAGCCGATCCATCACTCCTGGCCGGAAGTTCTCCAGCAGCACGTCCGCCGTGGCGGCGAGGCGCCGCAGCGCATCGGCGCCTCGAGCGGTCTTGAGGTCGAGGGTGATCCCTCGCTTGTTGCGGTTGTATGCGGCGAACTGCGGGCTGTACGGCCGCTCTCCTGACTGCCAGTAGCGCATCGGATCGCCGCGGACGGGGTCCTCAACCTTGACGACGTCCGCACCCATCTCGCCAAGGGCCTTGCCGGCGACTGGAGCGGCGATATAGCGCGACAGTTCGATCACGCGGATTCCCGACAGGGGACCCTGGTTCACGACACACCTTCAGGAACCGTGTCGCGCAGCGTCACCCCGTTGCGGCGAATCCGTTCGTAGACGGGGACGGCTCTGCTCACCAAGGCATAGACCGGGCACCGGGAGTTGGCCTCGTCCACCATCCCCAGAACCGTCGCTTCATCTGAGCCGGTAGCCACGTCTGCTTCGATAATGATCCACTGCGGGTGCGCCGGAACAGTGCCGACATGGTGTTCACCACGCATGTCCATATAGGTGAGAACGTCGATCGTGAGCTCGTCCAAGACGCAGCCCACCAACGCCGCACCCTTGGCGTACCAAACCTGCTGGCAAAAGGCGAGGCCGGACAGGAAGTAGCGAAGCGGGCTCGGATGCTCGCCGCGCCCCGCTCGCCCGGCAGATTCATCGCACTCGAAAGAGAACTCCTTGTCGTACTGGACGAAGTCGCTGCGTGCATGGACATCGGCGACGAGGGTCGTCCTTACCTTGGGGCGAACATGTCCGGCAGAGTCGTCCTCCGCCAGCAGTCGTGCTGTGGCGTCGACGTTGGAGCGCAGCTTGTCGTGGTCGACTCTCATGCTGACTCTTCCACTTCGATCACGACCTTTCCGATCCGGCTCGGGTCGAGCACGCGTTCCATTGCATCTGCGGCGGCGGAGAGCGGATATGTCGCTGCAATCACTGGATGCGCATCATGGTCGCTGAGCATTCGCAGCGCATCAACGACGTCCTGGCGCGATGAACCGGCCGATCCGATGATTGCCTGCCGGTTGCGGTACAGGCGATTCAGGTCGACGGGAATGGTTGCCCCAGGCGGCGAGGCAACCAATGCCAGCCGGCCTCCGCGCCCAAGCGCACCGGCGGCTTCGGCGATCACACTCGTCGCTCCGGTTGCGTCGAGCACCAGATCGACGCCGGCTCCGTCGGTCGCGGTAGCTACGTCGTCAGCGAAGCCGACATTCGGATCAGAACGATCGACGGTGATCGTCACGGCAGCGCCCAACGTCTCGGCGGCAGTCGCCTTCTCGGGAGACGTATCGACTGCGATCACGCGCGCTCCCATGATCGTGGCCAGCTGGATCGCTGCACTGCCCAACGCGCCTCCGGCACCCGTGACGAGAACCGTGTCCCCAGCAGACGGCTCACCTGCAGCCCGCATCATTCTGAGCACAACCGGGTGGACATGAGCAGCCGCCGCGCCCTCGGTGAAGCTGAGACTGCTGGGTAGGTAGACCACGTTGCGCCGGGGCACCGCGATGTACTCGGCGAAGCCGCCGGACCGATGGATGCCGAACGTCGAGGCGTTGCCACAGTTGGCATCCTTCCCGGCCCTGCACCATCGGCACTTGGTACAAGGCACTGTCGGCTTGACGATCACCCTGCGTCCGATGATGAGGGCGCCGCCTCCGGTTTCGAGCACGCCGGCTGCGTCGATGCCCTGAATGAGTGGAAAGGTGGCTGCCTTGCCGAGGCCAACGCCGTCGTAGACGGCGCGGTCGAGGCGGTTGACGCTTGCGGCGTGAACCTTCACGAGAACCTCACCGGCCTTCTTCACGGGCGGCTCGACATCGCGAACGTCGATACGTCCTCCGACCTCTTGTGTGATTGCTGCCAGCACGGTTTCGCCTTCCGCCGGATCACGCGAGCCTAGGAAGGTCCCGAGCGGCGCCGCCGATGTCGTGGCAACATCGCGCATATGAAACGACGACGTGGCGTGCAGTCACAAGTCGAGCACTGGCCGGGGGCCGGCGCCGCCATCCAGGTACTCACGGTTGCGCCTTCTCCCGATCCGGGACGAACGATCTTGATGATTCACGAGAACCGGGGCTTGGTCCCGTACATGGTCGCGGTAGCCGAAGACCTGGCACGAGCCGGCTTCCGGGTCGTTGTCCCAGACCTCCTATCGCGTATTGGTGGCACCTCCGAGTTTGCGGACGACCCGACAGCTGTCACCACTCGGCAGATCGCCTCGTCCACTCACGTGGCCGACCTGGCGGCCGTATATGACGCAGTCGTCGACGAAGAGGAGGCAGCGCCCGTCGTCGTGGGTTTCTGTTTCGGTGCTGAGATGGGATGGCGCCTCATTACCGAACGAACGCCCCGGGGCGCCGTCCTCTACTACGGGATAGGGCCGGACCCGGAAGAGGTGGAGAACATCGCGTGCCCGGTGTACGCGGTCTACGCCGAGGACGATCCCAGAGTCAACGACACTTTCGACCCGTTGGGGAAGGCACTCGCCAAGGCACGGGCGCCTGTCGTGGCCGAATCGTATCCGGGGACCAAGCATGCGTTCCACGACAGATTCCGGCCGGACCGGTTCAATCCTGCTGCTGCCGCCGCAGTATGGGCCCGTACCCTCGAGTTTCTCGAGCAACTCTTTGACACGCCCTGATCCGTGCCGCGAGGCTGAGGACGGCGAGACCGGCAGAAGAAAGAGGTGTGATGGCTGATCCGAGGGTTGAGGCGGCGATCGCCCACTGGGCGCCGAGGTACGTCGAGGACGGCGTGCCCGTTGGCGACTTCCAGGAGGTCAGTGCGTCGGTCGAGCGCTGGGAAGACTGGTGCGCGGCGTGGGCTGCTCGCGGCGCAATTCACGAGGCCGAAGGCGACGTCGCCCTCGCGGCGGGCCATCGCAAGAGTGCCGCATTCCACTTCACGACGGCGGCGGCGTGTTACCACTTCGGGAAGTTTCTCAACGTGCACGACATGGCTGAGCTGCGGGCAACTCATGACCTGGTGTTGCGAGCCCATCAGAAGGCACATCCCCTCATGGAGCCTCCCATCGAACGGTGTGGCTTCGCTTACGGCGATCACACCCTCTTCGGCAACCTCCGCAAGCCCGCCGGGATCGAGCGGCCCCCGCTGGTTCTGATGATTCCGGGACTCGACTCCACGAAGGAGGAGCTCGAGTATTACGGGAAGTGGTTCATCGATCGGGGGATGGCCACCTTTGCGATTGATGGCCCGGGGCAGGGTGAGGCGGAGTATGACCTGCCGATGGAGCCGTTCTACGAGAAGCCGGCTGCGGCAGCCATCGACTATCTGGTGACCCGTCCCGATCTCGATTCCGAGCGCATTGGTGCTTGGGGCGTGAGCATGGGGGGCTACTACGTGGTGCGTGCCGCAGCGTTTGAGCCGCGAATCAAGGCACTTGTTTCGCTTTCGGGCCCGTTCAACGTCGTTGGCCAGTGGGAGGAGTTCCCTGCGATTTCTCGGCTGGCTTGGCAAGTTCGTTGCCACGTCTCATCAGAGGAGGAAACACTCGAAGTGGCCCGGCGTTTTGATCTCTCTGAGGTCGTCGGCAACGTCGCTTGCCCTGCCTACGTCATTGGAGGCGAGCTCGACCGGATCATCGTGCCCGAGGCCTCACAACAGATCGCAGACGGAGTGAGCGGGCCGGTCGTCCTCAACCTGGTGAAGGGCGGTAACCACGTCGTCAACAACAAGGCTTACATGTATCGCCCGCAGACGGCCGACTGGATGGCCGAGCAGTTGGGCGCCGCCGGTGGCTGAGACTTCTTCACTGTGAGAGAAGAGCGCGTCACCTTCTTCAGTGAGGGCACCGCAGTCGCCGGGATTCTGCGCAGTCCTGACGAGCTGCACGATCCCGGCCCCGGCATCGTGCAAGGTCCCGGGTGGCTTGGTTTGGCAGACGCCGACCTATACGTGAGATATCACGAAGCCCTGACCGCAGCCGGATTCACTTTGCTGATTTTCGACTACCGAGGTTTTGGAGACTCCGCCGGCGACCGTGGGTCGCTTTCGCCGACGATCCAGCTGCAAGACCTCATCAACGCAGTCACGTATCTGGCGCTCCGCGAGGAAGTCGAAGCTGAGCAGATCGGCGTGTTCGGTTCGGGTGGCACCGGTGGCGGTAACGCGATTCTGCTGGCGGCAGTCGATGCCAGGGTGCGCTGCGCGGTTGGCCAGGTTCCCGTGGCGGATGGGAGTGACTGGCTGCGTCGGATGCGCACCCCCCAGCAATGGGAGGAGTTTCTCGGGCGTCTCGCGCTGGACCGGGCTCACAGAGCTATCAATGGGACCGGGGAGCGGGTGCACCCGCGAGAGGAGATCATGATTCCGAGCGCCGAGCGGCGCACTACCTCCGTGAAGCGTGATGTCGATGGCAGGATTCCGACCGAGGTGCCGCTCGCGGCGGCAGACGAGATTCTGCGCTATCGCCCCATTGACGTGGTCGGCTTGATTGCGCCGCGACCGCTGCTGATTGTTGCCGTCGACGCGGACACGGTCACGCCGGACGATCATGCAACCGATCTCTACGCCGCCGCCGGGCCCCCCAAGAAGTTGATCATGCAGTTCAACACCACGCACTACGCCGCATACGATCAGTACGGCGCCGAAGTCATTCCGCACATCGTCTCTTGGTTCCAGGCGGCCTTCAACGGCGAGTCGATACCGGCATCCGAGCTCGTGGAGGTTGGCCGATGAGACGCGTTGTTGCCGGCGCTGACGCGTTTGTCGACGGGTCCTTGCAGCCGCTCGACATCGTCATCGACGACGGAGTCATCGCAGCATTGGTGCCACGAGGTAATGAGGTCGAAGCGGGAGAAGTGATCGACGGGTCGGGGCTAGTCGCTATTCCTGGAGGCGTCGATGTGCATGTCCATACCCGCGACCCCGGCTACACCCACAAGGAAGATATCTGGACGTGCAGCCAGGCGGCCGCCGCCGGGGGGTACACCACGATCTTCGGTATGCCCAATGTCGACCCCCCGACGATGCGCACCGACGATCTTGCATATGTCATGAGCCTGTACGCCGCCAAGTCACTTGTCGACTACAACCACAACCCTGCGGCGAAACTGCTCGACCAGATCGCGCCGATGGCCGAGATGGGAGTGAGGGCATACAAGATCTACATGGTCGTCGATACGGGGCGCACGTATCCGCATCCAGCCGCGATCGGAGTTCATGACCACGGTGAGCTCTATGAGGCGATGAAGGAAGTGGCCAAGACGGGGCTGCGTCTCATGGTCCACCCTCATGACCAATCGATCATGGACGTCGTCGAGCAGAGTTACTGGAAGATCGACGACCGGTCACCGCAGGCTTACGCCCGCACCCTCGCAGTCGATGACGGCCTGATCTGGGACCTGGCGACGGCCACGCTGTTGCGACTTGCTGAAGCCACTGGATGCCGGTTGCACATCGTGCATGCGCAAACGACCCGCCAGATCGAGATGATCACGGCCGCCCGTGAACGTGGTGTCGACGTGTCGGCCGAGACGAACCACTGGACGATCTTCTTGGGCAATTGGACGGACGTCGAGACAATGGGGTCATACGCCCTGTCGTATTGGGTTCCTGACCATCACAAAGCCGCCGTGTGGGATGCGCTGCGCAATGGGACGATCGACATGCTGTCTTCCGACCACGCTCCGCACACCCGAGAAGAGAAGGACATCGGCTGGGAGGATGCCTGGGCCGCCCATACTGGGACCCCCGGGATTCAATACCAATTGCCGCTGATGCTCGACGCTCACCACGCCGGGAAACTCACCCTGGAACGTGTCGTCGATCTTTGCTGCACTGCACCGGCAGAGCGCTTCGGCCTGGACCAGAAGGGAAGCCTTGCGGTCGGCAAGGATGCAGACATCGTGCTCGTCGACTTGGAGAAACAATGGACGATCACCAACGACTCCGTACTTTCGAAGATCGGTTGGACCCCATACGACGGGCGTCCATGCCAAGGCGCTGTGTCACGGACCCTGGTGCGGGGTACCGACGTGTACGTTGGCGGCGCCATCGTGGGTAGGCCTGGTCATGGCCGTCTAGCGGAGGCTAAGGGATGAAGTTCGGTCTCCTGCTTCCACATTTCGGCGACCACGCGTCGCGGGATCGAATCCTCGACGGCTCGGTGAGAGCCGAGCAGCTTGGGTTCGACTCGGTATGGGTTCGCGACCATCTGGTCTTTGAACCGCACGGCGAGTTCGAAGCGCCCAATCGCGAGTTCTACGAGCCTTTGACAGTGCTCACCGCCGTAGGAGCCGTCACAAAGCACATCACTTTGGGCACCGCCACCCTGATCCCATATCGGCATCCGCTGATAACCGCCTTCACACTGGCATCCATGACCCACCTGCTTGGACCGCGAATCATCGCCGGATGGGGGGCGGGGACCTTCGACCACGAGTTTGAGGCCGTCGGCATGGGCGGCATCTTCCGCCCCGAACTGGTTGAGTCAAACGCCAACATCTTCTCCAGAGTTTGGGCTGAAGATGACGTCGACTACGAGGACGAGCACTTCAGCTTCAGCGGCGTTTCGCTCTATCCGAAGCCGGCCGGCCCGATTCCGTTCTGGTACGGCGGAGCGACGCCGGCGTCTGCGCGCCGCGCCGCCGAGTATTGCGACGGATGGATACCAGGCCGCATCACTCTCAAGACCATTGAGAAACGGGTGGCAGCCATGACCAAGCTGACGACCGAAAACGGGCGGCCGATGCCGACCGTCGGAGTCGTCCCTCCGACGTCGATTGGTGCGACGGAGCGGGAGGCTTGGGAGGGCACGAGTCTCGAAGGCCTTCTCGCATGGGCCAATAAGCGGGGCAGATGGTGGGTGAAGCCCGAGTCCGGGAAGTTCGAGACTGCCGAGGACATCGAAGGCTCGATCATCGTCGGTACCCCCGAGCAGGTGGTCGAGCAGACAAGCCGGTTTGTCGATGTTGGCGTCGATCATCTCGTCTTCGATTTACGGCTCAGCTTCGAGCGCTGGATGGACTCGATTGAGATGCTCGGAACGGCCGTGATTCCCGCTCTGCGCGACTCGTGACGGGGGGCTGCTGTGGCTGAGCTCGTTGCGGTGCTGGGAGTGCAGCACAACCCGCTGCTGTGGCGGACCATGCGTGATCCGATTCCCGACGATCTTGCCCGTAGCCACAGCAATTTTGCCAAGTTCCGAGCCGATCTCGCCGCGGCAAAACCAGATGCGCTGGTTGTGCTCGGCTCAGATCATCTCCGCAAATTCGTGTTCGACAACTCGCCGGCTTTTTGCGTCGGTAAGGCCGCTCGTTTTCCCTGCACTTACGAGAACGAGATCCGCACTTTTGGGCTCGACACATGGGAGGTTGCCGGCGATCCGGACCTTGCGGGAAGTCTCCTGGGAGGCCGCGAGCTCGGTGGCGGCTTCGACTTTGCCTTGTCCAACGAATGGCTGCTCGATCACAGCTTTTCGATTCCGCTCGTATACCTCACCGACCTCGATATTCCTGTGGTGCCCATCCACGCCAACACCAACATTCCCCCGGTTCCTCCTGCCTCGCGCTTTGCGCAGTTGGGTGTGTATCTGGCCGAAGCGATCGCACGAGATCCGTCGCACAAGCGAGTTGCGCTGATCGCATCTGGACACCTGGCAACGGAAGTTGGCGGTCCGCGTCACTTCCTGGGTGGCGACTCGCCAGATGCCGAGTTCGATAGGGCCGCAGTCGGATGGATGCGAGACGGCGACCTGGCGGGTGCTATTGCCGGATGCACACTTGATCGTGTGTTGGCCGCCGGAAACGTGACGGGCCAATACCTGAATTTCATAGCTGCCCTGGCGGCGGCGGGGGGGCGGCCCGCCTCATTCGCCGAGGGGACCCCATCCAGATTCGCCGCCGGCCCCTTCTTCGCATGGGAGATCGCAGGGTGAATATGAACCGCTTCGAGATCGATAAGTTCTTGACCCATGTCGAAGCATCGGACGCCGAAGTGCTCAGCTATGTCGCAGACCCCGCGCAATATGTGCAGTCCTGGACCGACCGCGGCGCGGCTGCCCGGGTCCCGGTTCCGGACGGCGGACGGCTATCTCGAGAAGCCGCCGCCGCCCTTGGCGCAGTCGACTACGCAACGCTCTATCGCATGGGAGCTCATCCATATGTGCTGTGGCATTTCGCAGAGGCGGCGTTGGTGTGGGCCGGAGAATTGACGTGGCCCGAACTGAAAGAACAATTCCGTGAAGCCGTCCTGGCGGACGGCAATCCAGACTTCACTACGTAGCGAGCCAATTGACAGCGGGAGCAGAGAGCAATGACTGAGCAACGATACGACGTGTGCGTCATCGGCGCTGGGCTTGTCGGGTTGTCGGTGGCCCGGGCCCTGTCGCGCGCCCTCACCGGGCTGTCGGTGCTCGTGGTCGACAAAGAAGATCACGTTGCGGCTCATCAGAGCAGTCACAACAGTGGAGTTGTCCATTCGGGGTTGTATTACAAGCCGGGCTCTCTCAAGGCGGAGCTTTGTGTTGCCGGCCGTGACGACGTCTACGACATATGTGAAGCGGCCGCTGTTCCCGTCCGCCGTACCGGCAAGCTCGTCATCGCCACCCGACCCGATGAGATTGCAGCACTCGACGAGCTCGAGCGGCGTGGTCGGGCCAACGGCCTTGCCGGGCTGGTGAGACTCGGTCCTGAGGGCATTCGCGAGATCGAGCCGAACGCTGTCGGGATCGATGCTCTCCACGTGCCGGACGCCGGAATAGCGGATTTCCCGGGGCTGGCTAGGCATTTCGCCGGAGAGCTGACGGCCGCCGGTTGCGAAGTGGCTTTGGGCCGAAGCGTGTCACAGATTGACCTTCTGCCCTCAGGGGTCAAGGTCATTGCCGGTGACAGTTCGATCACCGCACGCGCGCTTGTCAACTGTGCCGGCCTGCAATCCGATCGCGTTGCGCATCTGGCTGGGGTCTCTTCGAATGTTCGCATCGTTCCATTTCGCGGGGAGTACTACCAAGTCGGAGGCGTTTCCGCCGAGCTGGTGCGCAACCTCATCTATCCGGTACCTGACCCCCGCTTCCCCTTTCTCGGGGTCCACTTCACGAGGCGCATCGATGGCACAGTCGAGGTGGGCCCCAACGCGGTGCTGGCGCTCGGTCGCGAGCACTATCGGGGCACCAGTCCCAACTGGGCAGACTTTCGCGAATCGCTGAGAACGCCTGGTCTACGCCGCTTGGCATGGAAGCACTGGAACTCGGGGCTGCGAGAGCTTGCCGGGTCTCGATCACGACGGGTCTACGCCAGCACTGCGAGGCGTCTGGTGCCTGAGCTTCGTGCTGCAGACCTGACGACCGGCAACGCCGGAATCCGCGCTCAGGCAATCAATGCCAACGGAACTCTCGTCGACGACTTCGTCATCGAGGAGGCCGGAGCATCGCTCCACGTACTCAACGCGCCGTCTCCGGGCGCAACAGCCTGCACTGCGATCGGCAGGCACATAACGAGTCGCGTCAAGCCGATGCTCGGCGTCTGAGCGGCGACATGGACGCCTGGCTAGCTTGAGGATCGGAAACGCCAGCCTGTCCGAGGAGGCCCCCGTGGTCGAGTTCGCCATCAAGACCCCACCGCACCACGCCGAATGGGCCGACATGCTGGCAGTGTGGCGCGCTGCCGACGAGATTGATGTGTTCGTCGAGGCGTGGAACTTCGACCACTTCTATCCGCTCTCCGACCCGCGGGACGGACCGTGTCTCGAGGGCTGGACGACACTCACGGCGCTCACTCAGGCGACCAAACGAATCCGGGTTGGCTGCATGGTCAACGGTATGCACTATCGCCATCCGGCCGTGACGGCCAACATGGCAGCCAGCCTCGACATCATCTCGGGAGGCCGGTTCAACCTTGGGCTTGGCGCCGGTTGGTACGAACTGGAGTCCAACGCCTACGGAATAGATCTCGGGACGATGAAGCAGCGCATGGACCGCTTCGACGAGGGAGTCGAGGTGGTGAAGAGCTTGCTCAGCAACGAGACGACGACCTTTCAGGGCGAGCACTATCAGCTAGCCGATGCCCGCTGCGAGCCGAAGCCGGTGCAACGTCCTACGCCGCCCGTCGTGATCGGCGGAAAGGGAGAGAAGCGAACACTGCGTACCGTGGCCCGCCACGGCGACTACTGGGATGCCATGTTCCCCGGGTCGGTCGAGGAATGGGTGCGTCTCAACGGTGTGCTGGCGGGGCACTGCGAGGCTGTAGGCCGTGACCCAGGCGAGATTCGACGATCGACACACTTCCGCTGGCCCGCAACCCTTGATGCCAAGGAGCTGGTGGAAAGCGCCCTCGAGTACGGCGATGCCGGGCTCGATGTGGCGATCGTCGGAATGGGCCAGCCGTACGATCCCAGCCGGCTGGAACCACTCGCCGACGCAATCGTGGCCGCTGGGTCAGGGCACCGAAGCTGAAGGAGGATCGGCTCTAGGTTGGATCTCCCTCAACTCACCCTGATCCTCGCTGTCGCCGCGTTCTCGTTCTGGGTCAAGGGGATCACCGGCTTCGGTGGGCCGCTTCTGGCTATCCCGGTACTCGCTCCAATCATCGGCGTGGAGCAATCCGTCGTCGTGATTTCGCTCAGCAACGCCGTCTCCAATTTGATGCTGTTTTGGAGCAACCGGGATGCCGGCAAGGGGCTGCGGCGCCTGCTGGGCCGCCTGCTCGTTGCGGGGGCGGTCGCCACCGTCGTGGGCACGGTCCTATTGACAAGCCTCAACGACGCATTCCTATCGCTCGTCCTGGCAGGTTCGGTGATCCTCTACATAGCAATGAGCTTGGCCCGGCCCGAATTCAGCCTCAGCCCGGAACGGGGGCTCTCACTTGCCGTGCCGGCGGGGGTCGTCGGCGGGCTGATGCATGGCGCCCTCGGCAACTCCGGGGTCGTGTTCGGCAGCTTTTACCACAGCCTCAAGATGGCCCGCGATGAGTTCGTGTTTGCCCTGGCGATCACCTTCCTTGGTTTCGGTCTCCTCCAGATCGTGACGCTGGTACAGCTAGGCAGTTTCAGTGATGACCGCACGGCGCAAGCGCTGATCACGCTGGTACCGGTTGTGATTGCGACCCGCCTCGGCGAACGATTCGCCAGGCGCCTCGACGCTGCAGTGTTTGGCCGGATAGTGCTGGGCCTGCTGGCTCTATCGGCTGTGGCACTTGTTATTGGTGTACTCGTCTGACGTCTGCTCGGACGGCGGCACAGGCTGCTAGGCGACAAGGTTGGCGAGGCGGCCGATTCCTGCGATTTCGATCTCGACAATGTCTCCGCGGCGAAGAAACATGGGCGGGGTGCGTCCCATGCCGACCCCGGCAGGGGTCCCGGTGGCAATCACAGCAGCGGGCAGCAATGTGGTGTCGCGGCTGATGAAGCTGACGATCTCGGGCACTGAGAAGATCAGGTCTGATGTGTCGCCGTCCTGCATGACTTCGCCGTTGACCGTGAGTGTGATCCCGAGATCTCCGGCATCGCCAAGCTCGTCGGTGGTCGTGATCCAGGGTCCCATGGGTTTGAAAGTATCGAAAGACTTGGCGCGGCTCCATTGCCCGTCGGCCCTCTGGATGTCGCGAGCGGATACGTCATTGACAATGGTGTAGCCGGCCACATGGTCGAGGGCCGACTCCAGTGGGATGTTCTTGCCGCCGGACCCGATGACGATTGCAAGTTCGGCCTCCCAATCGACAAGCTCAGAAACCCGGGGAATCTCAATGGCAGCTCCATTTCCGGTGATGGCACTCTGATGGAACGGGAACGTCACCGGCGACGTCGGAATGTCCATTCCGGCCTCGATGGCGTGGGCTCGATAGTTGAGGCCGACTCCGAGGAACTGCGGCGGTGAGGGAATCGGTGCCAGCAGCGTGACCGATTCCAGAGGCACAGGCTCGCCGGCTGCGGCAGTCGCAGCGTCGAGAAGACTGCGGTCGCTGAGGCAATCGATAAGGTCTCCTGCAGTCGCCGGCGCAACCGTGCCGTCATCGACGAAGCCCCACTTCACTCCGGCGCCGTCGTCATAGCGGGCAATCTTCACGGTATTCACACCTCCGTTAGTGGGATCGACCAATTGTCGCGTGACGCCACCCCCAGCGCTCGTCGAACCGGAACAGGTTGGCGCGGCGTGTGACGACTCGTGGCCGATCGACGCATCGAACGCAAGAGGTTAGGTCCCGTCGAAATCCGGATCCCGCGCTTCCATGTACGCCGTCATGGCTTCGCGGATGTCGTCGCTTGCGAGGAAGCTCGAGTTCCATACGGCCATGTAGTCGAGAGCGTCGTCGACCGAGAGGTTCTCGCCGATACGCATGATGTGTTTGGCGCCCTGGACGGCGAGTGGCGAGTTGCTTGCGATCTCTTCTGCCATTGCGGCAGCCTCTTTGTGCAGAGTATCTGCGTCCGCAAACACATGGCTGACCAATCCCATCGCCAGCGCCTCGTCGGCGGCTATGTCTTTGCCCGTGTACATCAGTTCTGCGGCTGCCCCGAGGCCGACGACTTTGGGGAGGCGCTGAGTAGTCCCGACGTCGGCGACGAACCCGAGTTTGGCCTCTCGGACGCTGAATACGGCGTCCGCAGCCGCAAGCCGAATGTCACAGGCGGTGATCAAGTTCACGCCGGCGCCGAGGCAGTAGCCGTGCACCGCTGCGATCACCGGCTTGGAAGTCTTGGCGAGTGACGTGAAGGTGCGCTGCATCTCCGTGATGGTTTGGTACAGGTGCCTCCGGGTCGCCACTTCGGGAGTCGAACCCGCAAGCATCGGACCGAACTCCTTCAAGTCGATACCGGAAGTGAAAGCGCGGCCCTTGCCTGCCACGACGATGACTCGGACGTTGTCGGCTGCGCTGAGCGCTTCGACCGTTGCCGGGAAGTCGCGCCAGAACTGGGGTGCCATGGCGTTGAGGGCGTTGGGACGGTCGAGCCAGAGGGTCGCCACGTGCCCGGTAATGTCGACGGAAATGTGTTCAGCTAATGGGAGATCGCTCATAGCGGGAAGGGTAGTTGCGGGCTTTCTGCGAAAGCCCGATCGAGTTTGCTGCGCAAACTCGGTGGTGTCGGTTCAAGTAACCGGGGAATCAGGGCTTTTTGGGAAAGCCCGATCGGGTTTGCTGCGCAAACTCGGCGGAAGCAACTAGCGCAGCAGTTGTTCTAGTGCAGCCAGGTCTTCCGGCGTGTCGACGCTGCGCCAGGATCGGCCGTCTTCGCCCCATGCCGTCCACTCATCGCGCTCAACGAACCTGACGTTGATGTACTTCAGCAGGTCGCGCACAGAAGCGTCCGAATTGACCGATGTGATCTGGCGGATCGTGGGTAGACAGGTTGCTCGGTAGACGGCACATGTCACCTGGGGAGCCTCGCCGTCAACGGGGATCACAGCATCGTGGGTCCAGTTTGCGAGCAGCGCCTGCACCGTGTGCGGCTGGAGCAACGGCTGGTCGACGGCCGCGATGAAGACTGGGCGATGTTCGGAGTAATCGAGCGCTGCCAGCAGTCCGGCGAGCGGACCACGTAGTCCAGGAGGGTCGGGAATCGTTTCGTAGTCGCCCACCCGCTGCTGACCGCCGAAGGTCACCACATCGAGGCCGGCCGCTTCCAGAGCTTGCGCAACCCAGAGACCCAAAGAAGTGCCGGCGAGCTCGACCAGCGCCTTGTCCTCGCCCATTCGGGTGCTCTCGCCACCAGTGAGAATTGCTCCGAGAGCGTTCGACACCATCCACTGAGGCTAGACATCGCACGCCATATGCGCCGTGCCCTGTAAAGCGACTGTGCTGAGACGCCGTAGTCTGTGGAAATCAGTTGGGAGTGACATGGCGCGTGAGCGCGGCGAGAAGCCGGACATAAGCGGCGGGAGCGCCTCTTCGGAGGATCTCCTCAGGGATGCTTGGCGATCCATGGGCCGGACGGATACGGGCGATCGGACCGAGTCGAATGCGTCGCCAAGCGCAGCGCTCACCAGTGCGGCAATCTCGAGCCAAACGGGACGGACCGAGACCGCAGAAGAGATCGCCCAAATGCTGCTCCGGGAAACCGAGCGTCGGCAGCCAGATCGCTACCAATCCCAGCAACCTCGGCCTATAGCACCACCACCATCACCGGAGCGGCCGGCTCCGGCCCCACCGCAGCGGACCGTCCAGCCGCCACCGCCACGGCGCCGCCCGCCGCCGCCGCCATCTGCCCCGCCACAGCAACAATCCCGGCGCAGCCGTCGGGGCATCGGTTGGATTGCGTTCGCGGCGTTTTGGCTGATCTCGAGCCTCGTTGGGGTGTTCCTAGACGAAGGCGGAGATACCACACCCAACGTCGACGTAACGGCGACGGCCACCACAATTGACTTCTCCGACCTCACGTCAACCACGATCTCGGCATCGCAAGAAGCGACGTTCGTCAACATTCGGGACGTCTCGGTTGGGCAGTGCATCGAGTCGCTGCCCGTCGGTTCGATCATCAACGAGGTTCCGGTCGTGCCTTGCGAGCTACCTCATCAGTACGAGCTGTTCGGCAACACCGAGGTAGACGCCGATGGGTTCCCGGGTGACGGGGTGTTCGACCTTGCTGCAGATGCGTGTATCCCTCTCTTCGGGGACTACGTCGGCGAGGACTACTTCGATTCGACCTATTACATCGACCCGATTGCGCCGACGGAAGAAGGCTGGCGGGTCGGCGACCGCGCAGTGAACTGCCTGCTGTACTCCTGGCCGGACGGGGCGGAGGAAGTGGAGTACGTGACGGGCTCCGCCGAAGGCAGCGGTAACGCAAGGTCATAGCCTGCCGAGTAGGCAGGCGGTATCTGGTGGCCCGCGTCCGGCGCCCAGTACACAATCCGCCCCGAGCTGCGACGTACCGCCTACGCCCTGAGTAGGACCTTGCCCGAGCCTGCCGTGGTGTGGCCGATCAATGTTGATTCGATCTCTAGTGCTTGTTGGGCCGGTGCTACCCGATCCTCGTCCACGACGGCGATGAAACCGATGCCCATGTTGAAAGTTTGGAACATGGAGGCCTCGTCGATCCGGCCGATTTCTGCGACCTCGGCGAAAACAGGGGGGCGACGCCAAGATTCCGCGTGGATCTCGGCGTCGATATTTGCAGGGAGGACTCGGCTGAGGTTGCCGGCAATGCCGCCGCCTGTCACATGCGCCATGGCTGCGACGGTCACCGCCTGCAGCAGTCGCTGGATCGCGGGCGAGTAGAGAACTGAGCCCGCGAGGAGAACCTCGGCTGCGGTGCCCTCGGTGAGTTGTTCACCCAGCCCGATCTTGGGAAGGACTGCGCGGCGAATGAGCGAGAAGCCGTTGGAGCGCAGATTGGGACTGTGTAATCCAAGGATCGCCTGGCCGGGCCGAACGGTACTGCCATCGATCACGGCGTCAGCTTCGACGATGCCCACAACGGCACCTGCCAAGTCGAACTCGTCGGCCTCCATGACGCCAGGATGCTCTGCCGTCTCGCCGCCGATCAGAGCTATGTGACTCTGGCGGCATGCCGCCGCAACCGAGGCCACGATTCCCTCGACCCAATCCGGTGCGAGCTTGCCGACGGCGAGGTAGTCGGTCATTGCGAGCGGTCTGGCGCCGGCGGCGGCGAGGTCGTCGGCACACATTGCTACGAGGTCCAAGCCGAGCCCGTCGAACACGCCTGCCCGGCGGGCCACCTCGGCTTTGGTGCCCACCCCGTCCGTTGCCATCATCAGGACGGGCTCCGCGTAGCCGCGTGGGATCTTGATTCCGGCGGCGAACCCCCCGAAACCGCCTACCACGTCTTCTCCCCAGGTCGCAGTGACGTGGCTGCGGATACGCTCGACCGCCTGGTCTGCCGCAGCGAGATCGACGCCGGCTTCCTTGTACGTTGCCATCAGGATCGCTCGAGCAGGAACTTGTCAGCTGTCATCGGCACGTCCGTGGGGTAGTTGCCGGACAGACACGCGGTGCAGAATCCGTCGGCGGGTGCTCCCGTGGCCGCGAGCAAACCGTCGAGCTCGAGATACGCCAGTGAATCGACGGCTAGGTACTCAGCGATGTCTGCGACTTCTTTGCCGGCGGCGAGCAGGGTTGAGCGATCGCCGGTATCCATTCCATAGAAGCAGGGCCAGCGATAGGGGGGAGACAAGATGCGGAGGTGGATCTCGGTCGCTCCCGCTTCGCGAACCATCTGCACCAGCTGACGGGTCGTTGAACCACGAACGATCGAGTCGTCGACGAGCACGACACGGCGGCCACCCAGCTCGCCAGGCATTGCGTTGAGCTTCATCCGCACGCCGAGATCTCGCATCGACTGGCTCGGGTTGATGAATGTGCGGCCGATGTAGCGGTTCTTCACGAGACCGTCGATATACGGGATTCCGGCCCGGGCGGCATAACCCTGGGCGCCCGGGATGCCGGACTCGGGGACCGGTACGACTATGTCTACATCGACGTGTGACTGCTCGGCGAGTCTTTCGCCCATACGGCGCCGGGCGCTGTGGATCTCCTCCCCGTACAAGCGAGAGTCGGGACGGGCGAAGTAGACGAACTCGAACACACACATCTGGGGCTGCGCCGCCGCAAACGGAAAGTGGCTCTCCACTCCGTCGCTTGTGATCACAACCATCTCGCCGGGAGAAACTTCGCGGACGAACTTGGCGCCGATGATGTCAAGGGCGGCGGTTTCGGAAGCGATTACCCAGCCCTCGCCGAGAGCGCCAAGACACAGAGGCCGAAAACCCATCGGGTCACGAATCCCGACGAGAGTTTTGCGGTCCATGATGGCAAGTGTGAATGCGCCTTCGAACTCTGGCGCCACGGTGGCTATGGCTTTGGGAAGTGAGGCGCCGGCTTCAATCGCCTCGGCCAGAGCTTGGGTCATCAGCTCGCTATCCGTTGAAGCGCCGGAGCGATCAAACTGCTGCCCGAGTACGGAGGTGTTGGTCAGATTGCCGTTGTGTGACAACGCAATCGATGCGTCCCCAAGGTCGCGGTATGTCGGTTGGCTGTTGGCCCATACCGTTGAGCCCGTAGTTGAGTAGCGGGTGTGGCCAATCGCCATGTCACCGGTGAGGCTGGCCAACTTGCCTTCATCAAAGACCTGGGCAACTAGTCCCAAATCCTTGTACACGGTGATCGCGTTTCCGTCGGATGTCGCGATCCCCGCGCTCTCCTGGCCGCGATGTTGAAGAGCAAACAACCCGAAGTACGCGAGACGGGCGGCTTCTTCACCCGGCGCAAAAACGCCGAACACGCCGCAAGATTCACCAATGGTCAACGGCGTGACCGCCGCCTTCTCCGCCACGCGGCGGATCATACCTCTAGAAGAGCCGCCCCCCGGCTCCATCGTGATTGGAGATGCCTGTCAGACCCGCAGCGTCCTTCGCAGCCGCGATCTCAAATGAGCGATCAGCGGTTGTAACTCGTTCACATCTCCGATTGGCGCGCCGCTCCTGAGCACATAGAAGAGGTCTCGAACCTCACCCGCCCGCGTGTCGATACGCGCTGCTCGGATGTCGAGGCCGGACTCGTATAGGGCTTGAACGATGTGGAAGAGGACGCCAGGGCGGTCCTGGCACCTGACCTCGATTGGCGTATATCGCAATGTCGGATCGGTCGGAGCGCGAACCACAATGTCTGTTCTCGGGGCGCCGCCGTAGGCAGCCGCCTTCGCCGCGACCTCAGTCGCCAAGTCGAGGCCTCCCTCGAGCGCGGCTTCGAGGTCGCGTATCAAGTGGGCTACTTCGGGAAAGTCGGATTTGGGCAACAACCGCCGCACGTGAAGCGTATCGCAGGCGACGCCGTCGGTTCTGGTGTGAAGACGGGCATCGAGAATCTCGAGATTGTGGACCGTGAGTACGCCGGCAATGGCTCCCAGTAGGCCGGGCACGTCAGCCGCTACGACGGCCAGCCGCGGAGCGGGAGCGTCAGGGTCGATGAGCACTGCATCGAGGCGCCGACCGGTCATGCTGAGGCCGACATGGGCTCCGATTTCCTCATCCGTATGTGCCGTCAGATAGTCGGAATCGTGAAGGCGCAGATGTTCGCCAACTACGCCTGGATCTGCTCCGCTGGCGGCCGCGATAGCGAAAGTTCGCTCTTCCCTGGAAAGTCCGCGGGTCGCCGGATCCACTTCGGCTGCTAGCCGTACGTAGAGGTTGCGCAGCAACGTCGCTTTCCAGTCGTTCCACATGGTGCGACCCGTGGCGCGGGCATCAGCAACGGACAGCAAGTAGAGGCTTTGGAGCGTTGCGAGGTTGCCGCATTGTGCGGCAACGTCGCGAATGACGGCTGGGTCGTTGGTGTCCCGTTTGGTGGCCGTCTCCGACAGTAAGAGGTGAAGGCGAACGAGTTCGGCCAATTGGTTGCCTCCCGGCAGCCCGATGCGAAACGCCAGACCGGCGGCAATCTCGGCTCCGACAATCGAGTGATCACCCTCTCTCGCCTTGCCAATGTCGTGCAGCCAGGCCGCCAGAATCAAGTGGCTGCGGTCGCCAATCTCCGCCGCCATTGGGGCGTACCAGTTGTCGCGCCCGTCGATCAGGCGGCGCATTTCGTCCACGGTGCGCCACAAATGTGTGTCGACGGGGTGCTCATGGAACGGCGCGAGCTGGGGGGCAGCGACAACCGTCGATACTTCAGACAGGTTTTGGTCGACCCAGTTGAGCCGCTCGAGCAGGTCAAATGCAGTTCGTCCCCTCTCGCCGGAATCGAGCAGCGCTACCAAGTCCGCAACATCTTCCTGCGTCCAATCGTGCTCGCCCGCGTGGCGGATTCTCTCGCGGTCGATCTCATCGAGTCGGACGCCGTCGGGCCTGCGCGCAGCCCGCAATGCAATCGCCAGTGGTCGGCTCTCGCGGCTCGGGGAGCCAGATCGAGCGAGCCGGCGCCGAATTCGTGCGGCAACAGATTGGGGCGGCTCAGCCATGAGGTCCGGCCACCGTTCCGCTGCCAGGCCATCGCCCACACGAAGCGACCATGTCACGTCGCGGGCGGTGTCCCACAAGTCCTTACCGAGCCAACGGGCGGCAGCCTCCCGCAGATCTGGGACGAACTCGTCAACGGCTTTGCCGGCCGCGGCGTGAAGTGCATTGCGGGTGGCAAGGAGATGGTTGCGTGCGGCCTTCTCCTCTGCCGTGACCGGGCCGGGGTTTGACCGGGTGAGCTCGGCGCGGCGTCGTTGCCAGTGGAAGCCCTGCAAGGTGCGAAGACCTCCCCGCCCGGACTTGAGGTCAGCGGCCATCAATGGATAGGGATCGGTATCTCGGCGTTCCCTCTCGGCCTTGGCAAGCCGTCCGGCCAGTGGTCTGCCCGAGAGGTATGCGCCGAGGGCTTCTTCTAGCGCTGTCACCCGTGACGGATCCCCAACCAGGAGGCGGGTCGTCAGGAGCGACGTCAGTGTCTCGAAGCTGTCCCGGGCCGCCTCGAGCGATTCGGCGACTGTGCGAACTGAGTGACCCACCTTCAATCCGGCGTCCCACAACGGGTAGAGCACCTGCCGGACCGCGGATTCGACGGGAACCCCGTCGTGCAGGAGCATTACGTCGACGTCCGAGTACAGGCTCTGGTCGCGGCGGCCGTATCCGCCGACCGCCACGACGGCGATGCCGCCTGCCAGGCCGGCAGACAGCGACACCATTGCGTCGTCGAGTGCGTCGGTGAGGGCGTGACATGTGGCTTCGCCACCATCGCCGACTCGCTCTCGTCGCAGCGCGTCTCGCATGTCCAAAAAGCGCGACAAGGGGCCCCCTGCGGAGGAGGCCCCTCGCGAGCCGTCTGGCTCGGTCAGATTGCGTCGCTCCCGCGCTCGCCGGTGCGAATCCGGACCACCTGCTCGGCTGTCGTGACGACGATCTTGCCGTCACCTATCTCTCCGGTCTTGGCGGCTGCTTCGATCGTGTTCACGACCGAATCGCTATCGGCGTCGTCGACCACGACGTCGATCCGCACCTTGGGAACGAAGTCGACGGTGTACTCGGCCCCCCTATAGACCTCCGTCTGGCCGGACTGCCGGCCGAACCCGTTGACGTCGGTGACCGTCATGCCCGTTACGCCCGCCGCTTTGAGGGCGTCTTTGACTTCGTCGAGCTTGAACGGCTTGATGAATGCTGTGACAAGCTTCATTACAGACTCCCTCTATCGAGCGTCGAGCACGTAGCCGCGCTCTTCGTGGATGCTGATGTCGAGGCCCTCGGCCTCCTCCTGATCAGTCGCTCGAAGACCGACCGTAGCCTCGACGACCTTGGCGATGCCGAATGTGACAATCGCCGAGAACGCGGCGACGGCTATGACTCCGACGAACTGATACCAAAGGAGCGCAGCATTGCCGTACAGGAGCCCATCCGTCCCGCCTACGGACGCCTGGGCAAAGATGCCGAGCAACAACGAGCCGACAACGCCGCCGACGAGGTGGACTCCTACGACGTCGAGCGAGTCGTCGTATCCGTACCGGAACTTCAGCGAGACGGCCAGGTAGCAGAGGACCCCGGCTGCCAATCCGAACAGGAATGCGGACTCTGGGCCGACGAACCCTGCGGCCGGAGTAATGGCGACGAGTCCCGCAATTGCGCCAGAGGCGGCGCCTAGCGTGGTCGGAGCGCCGGTCTTGCGCCACTCAGCTGCAACCCAGCCGAGAGCCCCGAGCGCCGCGCCGATCTGCGTGGTCACCATTGCATTGATCGCAGAACCGTCGGCAGCCAGCGCCGAGCCTGCGTTGAAGCCGAACCATCCGAACCACAGGATTCCGGTTCCGATGAGCGTCAATGGGAGCGAATGGGGTCGGATCGCTTCGTCGCCAAAGCCCTTGCGCTTGCCGAGCAACAGCACCAGAACCAACGCAGCAACTCCGGCATTGATGTGCACCACGAGCCCGCCGGCGAAGTCGATGGCACCGAGCTCTCCGAGCCACCCAGCCCAGGCCCAGTGAGCGACGATCGGATAGACAATCAGTGCCCACAGAGTTGTGAACATGACCCACGCCGAGAACTTCATGCGGTCGGCCACTGCTCCCGAGATCAGGGCAGGCGTGATGATCGCAAAGGTCATTTGGAACATCGCGAAGAGCAGGTCGTCGCCCGCCAGGTCCTGGAACATCCAGTACTTGAAGTCCCCGATGAGGCCGCCGTCACCTCCGAATGCGATCGAGTAGCCGACCGCCACCCAGATCACAGTCACGATCGAGATCGTGAAGAAGTTCATCATCAGCATGTTGAGGACGTTCTTGGCCCTGACCATGCCTCCGTAGAACAACGCGAGTCCTGGGGTCATGAACAGCACCAGAGCGCTGCTCGTGAGTACCCAGGCGATGTCGCCCGATTCCATGTGCTCCTCGCTTCGTCAGCTTGCAGAAGCGAGATTCTCAGGCGTTCGTTTCAGAAGTGTTTCCTGCAGGTGAATGCTGCGCGACTTTGTCGCGATTCACAAGAGGACGACGACGGCCATGGCGACGACGAATACCGCGCCGGCGATCACGGTTCTGATCTTGACAGAGTTGACCTTGCCGGCAGCCAGTTGGCCCCACAGGTAGCCGATCAGGGCACCGGCTACCAGACCGCCCGCGTGGGCTTCCCAGGCGATGTTGGGGATGAAGAGCGGAAGTGCTGCATTGATTCCGAGCAGCACTATGAGTTGGTTGAACATGGCGCGGCCCGCCGGGTTACGCCGCATCCGGAAGGTCGCGACGAGCCAGACACCGAATAGGCCAAATACGGCTCCTGAGGCGCCGACCGCGAGCGTCGTTTCGCCGGCACGCAGCGCAATGAAGGCCGCTCCGCCTGCTGCGGCCGAGGCCGCATAGGTCAGCGCATACGGGGCAGAGCCCGCTTCGCGTTCGAGCCTCGGTCCGAACAGGTAGAGCGCGTACATGTTGAAGAGGATGTGTGTGAGGTTGGCGTGGAGAAATGCCGAGGTCAGCACCCGCCAGGGGTCGACGTTGTCGAGGCTGGTGACGAAGAGGATGCCGTCCTGGCGGACGAAATCGCCGAGAGCCAGGAACTCGGTGAAAACCTCGTCGATCTCCCGCGACACGAAGCCGGCGACGAAAAGCGCTAACGAGATGGCAATGAGCGTGAATGTGACTGGTGTGGCGCTGAAGCTGTTGCGACTCAAGTCGCTCGCCCTCACCACACGGTTGCGACCTTTCGGCTTGGCACACTCAGCGCACCGTTGGCCGACGGCGCTGTCGTGAGAGCAGTCGCCACAAATGGGTCTGCCGCATTCCGAACAAGACAGCCGCGTTGCGCGGTCGGAATGCCGGTAGCAGGCGGGGGCCTGTGAGGTTGGTGTGTCGGGCGAGTCCATCGCCATGCCAAACTACTGGCTTCCAGGGCCAATCAGGGAGGACCATGGCTGACGATGCCTCGACCGATCGCGACGCGCAACACCGCGTCATGGCGGTCAAGCTCTACAACCACACGTGGGGCCTGCTCGACGAGCCGAACCGAACCAGCGACCAGGACCGTGAGATGCTCGGCGCCGCTTTCGGTTCGATGTACCACTGGAGCATCGTTGGGGACGAGAAGAACTTCGCCGTCAGCGATTGGCAGGTCGCAAGGGTGCTGGCCACGATTGGGGAGACAGATCTGGCGCAACAGTTCGCCGACCAAGCTTTACGCAGGGCTGTCGACGGCAATCTCGGACCTTTCCTGATCGGTTGTGGACATGAAGTGTTGGCGCGGGTGGCGGCTGCGAAGGGTGACGAGGACGCCAGGAAGAACCACTTGGCCCGAGCCGACGACATTCTCAGCATCATCGAGGACGAAGAAGAACGAGACGTGCTGCGGGCAGACCTGGACACCCTTCGCTGATGGACGAATCAGCCCCGGGCGCACCGATCTACGATTTCCTCGGCCTCGAGGTCAAGACCACCGGACCCGGCCGAGCTGAAGGCAACATGGTCGTCACTGAGCAGCATTTCTCGGCTGCCCCGCGCATGCACGGTGGCTTGGTGTTTGTCGTATTCGACACCGTGATGGGACGCGCAGTTCATTCCCTCCTCGATCCCGATACGGACATTGCAACCATCGACATGCATCAGCGGTTCATCCGTATGGTCGACAAGGGCCCACTGCGGGTAACGGCCGAGGTGTTCCACCCGGGTCGCAAGGTCATGCAGATACGCGGTGAGGCCTTTGAAGCACGGGGCAAGCTGGCCGCGACTGCCACCGGTAGCTTCATCATTCTCCCGGAACAAACGAGGCTCGACGAACCTCGGTAGTCACAGAGCTGTCACTGCCCGTTCGGCCGCGTTGTTTCTCCCCCCTTCGGCCGTAGGCCGATTTGGGGGGAGTCCCGCCGTTAGGCGGGGAGGGGGGTGCTGAGGTAGTCCTGCAGGTCGCGGCGCGCGGTGGGGGCGCGCTATGCCATCCGTCGGGGGAGGGCCTCGCGCCAGATCGAAGTGGCATCTTCGACTGCGATTTGCCCGTGCTCGAGGAAGTTCAAGGTGGCGCCACCCATCGTCCCGATCCGGCGCGCCGGGACGTCGAGTTCGGGCAAGCCATCACGCGGGCAGACGGCTACCAGCCGATGCGGCGCCTCGCTCCAAAGCTGGCTCCAATCGACATTTCCGACAGTGAATCCACACTCCGATCGTATTGCGATCTCGGCTAAGGCGACTGCCACGCCTCCGACAGATACGTCGTGGAGCACCGGAACACTGCCCGCGAGCTCTGTTGCCGCTGCAATCACTCGCGGTCCCAGATCGGTGTCGATATCGGCCGGGCGGCCGTCGAGGCGGCCGTGGATCACTCTGGAGAACGCGCTGGCGGCCAGGTCCGGCGCTGCGTCTGGGCCAACGATCCAGATCTCCATGTCCTCTTCGGCTCGATCGAGGCGAGGCGGGTTCTCCGGCATCGGGTCTGCGAACCCGAGCATCCCGACGACCGGCGATGGGTATATGTCGACACCGTCGGTTTCGTTGTAGAACGAGACGTTGCCTCCAATCACCGGCACACCAAGGAGCTCACAAGCCGCGGACATCCCCTCGACGGTCTCGGTGAACTGCCACATGATTTCCGGCTTCTCGGGGTTGCCGAAGTTGAGGTTGTCGACCACTGCGTACGGCTTGGTGCCCGTGACCGCCACGTTGAGCGCAGACTCCATCACCAACCGAGCGGCGCCGCGCCGTGGATCGAGGTAGCAGCGCCGCCCATGGCCGTCGGTCGAAACGGCCAAAGCCTTCTCGGTTCCCTTGATCCTCAGAAGCGATGCGTCGTGGCCGGGTTCGACAACCGTGTTGAGGAAGAGCTGATGGTCGTACTGCTGGTAGATCCAGCTGCGGTCGGCAATGGCAGGGTCGTCGAGTAGGGCCAAAAGAACGTCGGCCAAGTCGCCGGCCGCAGCCTCGTCCGATCCCTGAGCCCATAGGTTGTCGAGATACTGTGGCCTGGCGGTGGGGCGGTTGTACTTCGGAGCGTCATCGCTCAACGAAGCGGCGGGCAGCTCAGCGACCAACTCGCCGTGCTGGCGGACACGGAGGGTGCCGCCCTCGGTAACGGTGCCGATGAGGCTGGCGTTGATATCCCACTTGTTCGCCACAGCCACCACGTCCGTCACGGACTTCGGCTCGACGATGGCGAGCATGCGCTCCTGAGACTCAGACATGAGGATCTCGCCGGCGGTCATGCCTTCTTCGCGCACAGGTACCGAGTCGAGGTCGACATCCATTCCCATGCCGCCGTTGGCGGCACACTCGCTGGTCGCGCACGAGATCCCGGCGGCGCCAAGGTCTTGGATGCCCACGACGAGGCCGCGCTCGTACATCTCGAGGCAAGCTTCGATTAGCTTCTTCTCTTCGAACGGATCGCCCACCTGCACCGAGGGCCGTTTGGCTCCCGATTGCTCGTCGAAACTCGCCGAGGCGAGGATCGACGCTCCGCCGATGCCGTCACGCCCGGTTGCCGCCCCGAGGAGTACGGCGATGTTGCCTACACCAGATGCTGCCGACAGCACCAGCTGCTCCCGCTTCAGGATTCCGAGGGCCATCACATTGACCAATGGATTCGATGCGTAGCGGTCGGCGAACTCGATCTCGCCGCCAAGCGTCGGGACGCCAACCGCGTTGCCATAGCCCGCGATGCCGGAGACGACGCCATTGAGTAGATAGCGGTTGTGTGCGTCTTCCAGCTCGCCGAATCGCAAAGGGTCCCAAACCGCAATGGGGCGGGCTCCCATCGTGAAGATGTCCCGCAAAATGCCGCCGACTCCGGTGGCCGCACCCTGATACGGCTCTACAAACGAGGGGTGGTTGTGGCTCTCGATGCGCAGTGCTGCCAGCCAGCCGTCGCCGAGGTCGACGACGCCTGCGTTCTCGCCGGGACCAACGACTACCCAGGGAGCCTCGGACGGGAACCGACCGAGGTGAATTCGCGACGACTTGTATGAGCAATGCTCGCTCCACATCACCGAGTACATCGCCAACTCGGCCGGTCGCGGCTCGCGTCCCAGGATCTCGATGACCGACTCGTACTCCTCGTCCGTCATCCCGAGCTGACGATGGGCTGGCTCAGCTGTCATCGACGTCATTTGGCACCTACCAGATCGAAAAAGGCCGGGATCGACCCAAGGAGCAGGAGGCCGTCCATCGAGCCGAGTATCTGCTCCACGGCGCGCTCGGGGTGAGGCATGAGACCGGCGACGTTGCCGGATTCGTTGCTGACACCTGCGATGTTGCGTGCCGATCCGTTCGGGTTGGCGTCGTCTGTGACGGTGCCGCTCCCGTCGCTGTAGCGGAACAAGACCTGCCCGTTGGCCTCGATGTGACCGAGCGTCTCATCGTCGGCGACGTAGTTGCCTTCGTATGAATTCAGTGGGATCCGAACGACGTCGCCCACGTTGGCTCCGGCTGTGAGGGCCGACGTATTGCTCTCCACGCGCAAATTGACCGGTTTGCAGATGAAGGACAGGTCCCGATTGGCAACCAGGGCTCCCGGCAGCAATCCGGCCTCACAGAGCACCTGGAATCCGTTGCAGATACCCACTACCGGTTTACCAGAGTCGGCCATTGCGACAACCGAGTCCATGATTGGCGAAAAGCGAGCGATCGCACCGGTGCGCAGGTAATCGCCGTGGGCGAAGCCACCAGGGAGAACGACGCCGTCGAATCCGTCGAGCGATGTCTGCTTGTGAAAGACGAGCTCGGCGTCGACACCGATCAAGTCGAGCCCGTGCACCACATCGTGTTCGCAGTTGGTCCCAGGGAAGATGACGACGGCGATCTTCAACCGACGACCTCGATCTGGAAGTCCTCGATCACAGGATTGGCGAGGAGTTGGCGGCACATCGCCTCGACTTCGGCCGTAGCGGCGCCGGTGTCATCGCCTTCCATCTCGAGGTAGATCGTGCGGCCGAAGTGAGTGGCAGTGACGCCGTCGTAGCCGAGGTTCTGCAGCGCCCGCTGCGTGGTCACGCCTTCCGGGTCGGAGAGGCCCTCCTTGCGCCGAATGTCGATGCGGATCTTCACGCCGGCCCCAGATAGTCGGCGAAGCTCTCACCGGTTATGCGCTCGTACGCCTCGGCGTAGCGGTCCCGGGTCGATTTCACGACCTCGTCTGGCAAGGTCGGCGGCGGTGGCGTCTTGTCCCACGGCTGTTTCTCGAGCCAGTCCCGCAGCGGCTGCTTGTCGAAGCTGGGGATCGTCTTGCCAGGAGTCCAGGCGTCTGCCGGCCAATACCTCGAACTGTCTGGGGTGAGCACCTCGTCGATGAGGATGATTTCCCCTTCCGACCAGCCGAACTCGAACTTCGTGTCGGCGAGAATGATCCCGCGCTCGGCTGCGTAGTCGGCTCCGGCTTGGTAGATCGCCAAGCTCCTCGCCCTCAACTCCTCGTAGAGATCGTTGCCCACGAACTCACGTGCTTCAGCCTCTGTGAGGTTCTCGTCATGGCCGCTCTCCGCCTTGGTGGCGGGCGTGAAGATAGGCTCCGGCAGCTTGTCTGCCATTTGCAGACCGCCCGGCAGGTGTTCCGTGGTGGGTCCGCCGCCGTCGCGGTACTCGCGCCACGAGCTGCCGTAGAGGTAACCCCGGATCACACACTCCATCGGGATCACTTCACAGCGCCGAACCAGCATCATCCGGCCCCGCAGGTAATCGGCCTGGTCGGCTGTGATGCCGGGAACGGCGGCTGGATCGGTCGACAACAGGTGGTGGGCCGTGTCGAGTAGTTCGAACCAGTGGTTGGACACACCGGTAAGGACCTTGCCCTTATCCGGTATCTCTTCCGTCATGACGACGTCATAAGCGGATATCCGGTCGGACGCAACGATCAAGAGGCGGTCGTCGTCGACCTCGTAGATCTCGCGCACTTTCCCCGAACCGAGGTGATTAAGTGCCAGCACACGGTGACTGTAATCGAGGCGGAGCCAGGCTCAATCGCTTGTCCGTGGATTGAGAATAGGCTGATGGCGAGTGACCGCCTGCCTAGTAGTCGTCACTCGCTCCAGAGGCAGAAAGGGTGGCCTGCCGGGTCCAGCATGATGCGGAGTTTGGCCTGGTCGCGGTCTGGTGGCTGATGTTCGGCTTCGGTCGCGCCGCACCGCTTTGCCCACTCCACCCCGGCCGCCATGCCTTCAACCCAGATGTCGATGTGGATCTGCATCCCCTGGCTGCCGGGAGTGGCAGGCCACACAGGCCGGACGTAGTTTGGCTCGTATTGGATTTCGATTTTGGTGCCACGATCAGCGGGGCGCAGCACGGACCAACCATCGCCGGTGGGGTAGCCGGGCCGGGGCGGATCGAGGTGTTCCACCTCCCAGCCAAGGAAGTCCGAATAGAACTTGGTCAACTGGGCTACATCCGGCGCGCCGAGCACTGGGCCGCTGATCCTCATCGCTGGACGCTGCAACCGTGGGCTCCCAATCAGCTGGTGCCTCGAACCTACCAAGTCCCGTTGGAAGGCGGATTGAACGAGAAACTCCGTGGAGGCCGTACCATTCCCGTGTGACCTCCATCCCCACCCGACAGCCCTGGGGCGAAGCTGCCACTCCCTACCTGGAACTCGGCGGCGATGACCGGGTACGAGACCTGGTGGAGCACTTCTACGATCGGGTCGACGACTCGGCGCCAACGTTGCGGGCCATGCTCCCGAAGAACGATTCCGTCTCGCGCCAGAAGCTTTATGAGTTCCTCAGCGGATGGATGGGCGGGCCGCCTCTGTACATGGAAAAACGCGGGCATCCTCGGCTGCGCATGCGGCATTTCCCCTTCGAGATCGGCCTGCCGGAGGTAGAAGAGTGGCTGCGATGTATGCATGAGGCGATGGATGAAGTAGAGGTGACGGGCCGGTTGCGGACCTATCTCGACGAACAGTTCCATCGGTCGGCTCACTGGATGCGCAACAGATGAGCGGCGAGGTCACAAGGCGAGCGTTCTTGTTCGGGATCATCGGCGCCGCTGCGGCCGGTTGGGTGTGGATGCGCGATCGGAGCTCGACGGCTGATGTTTCGGCAGGGTCCACGACAACCATCCCGCCGGCACCGACGAACACCATCATTGCCGCCACTATCACAACGACGGCGCCACCAACCGTCGCGCCGGGGGCGACGTCTTCGACAACAAGCACGATCCTGACCCCAGTCAGCGTCGAAGCACTGTGCCGGGACGCCTGGGGAGCGAAGGCAGCGTCTGGACCGTTCACAGCCCACACGATCGAGCGGATGACCGTGCATCACACGGGTCGTCCGCTGCGGCGCAATTCGGACGCGCCTCGGGCGATCCGCATTCACCAGACCTTCCACCAGGTTGACCGCGGCTGGCCGGACGTTGCTTACCACTTCATTATCGATCTCGAAGGCAACGTCTACGAGTGCCGTCCGACCGGCGCGGTTGGCGACACCGGCACCAACTATGACCCAACAGGGCACTTCCTGGTTTGCTGCGAAGGCAACTTCAACCAGCAAGAGTTGTCGGCTGCGCAGCGGGAAGCGCTTGTGGATGTGCTCGCTTGGGCTTCGACCGAGTTCGGCGTTGGCCCCGAGACGATTGCAGGTCACCGCGACGTGGCGGCGACCACCTGCCCCGGTGACAACATCCATTCGCTCGTGGAATCGGGTGAGCTCGTCGCCGCGGTCAGGGAGCGCAAGACCAGCGGCGGCGTGCAGCTAGAGGTTCTTTGTGGCGACGCGGCATTGGATCGGGTCCGCGACATCGAGAGTGCCTAGCCCGGTGGTATCCAGTAGCCCGACCCGGCCTGAACGCACAGCAGGTCTCCAAACACTCTCCGCGGCGAGCGCCAAACGGTTGTAGTTGACCAGTCATGGTGTCACCGCAGTACCGGATATTCGGTACCGGCTCAGCGAAGCCCAGCTTTGCTGAGCCTTGTGAAGACGACGTCGGCGTTCCTCAGGAAGCGTTCGGGCGTGAAGCTCTCTTCTAAGACGTCTTGGTCGATGGTGACGTCAGGGTCCTTGTCCAGCAGGTCCTTGAGATGGATCCCCGACTCCCAGGCGACCATGGCATTGCGCTGCACGATCCGATATGCCTCGTCGCGGCTGAGACCCGCCTCAACGAGCGCGAGCAAAACTGCTTGGCTGAAGACCAGGCCATTCGTCGAATCGAGGTTCTCGCGCATGCGAGCCGAATTCACGACGAGGTTGTCGATGAGCTTCGTCATCCGGACGAGCGCGAAGTCGAGGACGAGGCATGCGTCGGGCAGCGCCACCCGCTCGACGCTGCTGTGTGAGATGTCTCGCTCATGCCACAGGGCTACGTTCTCTAGGCCGGTCATGGCATAGGCGCGCAGCAACCTCGCCAGGCCTGTCGTGTTCTCCGATGCGATCGGGTTGCGTTTGTGGGGCATTGCCGAAGAGCCCTTCTGGCCCTTTCCGAAGGACTCCATCGCCTCGCCTACCTCGCTGCGCTGGAGATGACGGATTTCGGTTGCGAAGCGCTCCAGTGACGCTCCGATCAGAGCCAGGGTCGACAGGAACTCGGCGTGGCGGTCCCGGTGGGTGATCTGCGAGCTGGCCGGTTCGACGTCGATGCCGAGACGGTCACATACGTAGGCTTCGACGCTCGGGGGCAAATGCGCGTAGGTGCCGACGGCACCACTGATCTTTCCGACGGCTATCGAACCGCGAGCTCGAGCCAGCCGTTCATGGTCACGCTTGACCTCGAAGGCCCATGTGGCCAGCTTGAGCCCGAATGTCGTCGGCTCCGCCCAGATGCCGTGGGTACGGCCGATCATGACCGTGTTGCGATGTTCGAGAGCCTTTGCCTTGACGACGTCAAAGAGCTCAATGACCCGCGTCAGTAGCAGGTCGGCAGCTTCTCGCATCATCACGCCCTGAGCCGTATCGACGACGTCAGACGATGTGAGCCCGTAATGGACCCATTCGCCACCTTCGGAGACAGTCGAGGCGAGCACGTCGACGAACGCAGCCAGGTCGTGGTTGGTAACCGCTTCTCGCTCTTTCCACGTCGTCACGTCGACCTCGGGGGCAGCCCTGATCGCGGAGGCGGCTCCCGCAGGTGCGACGCCGTGGTCGGCCCACGCTTCGACGACCAACGTTTCGACTTCCTTCCAGATGCGCAGCTTGTTCTCTTCGCTCCAAACCGCCTTCATTTCGGGAAGGGAGTAACGCTCGATCAAGACGGACTCTCCTAGCCCTTCAGGCTCTCGCGGTACTCAACGAGTTTGTCGGCGACCTTCTCGTCGTGCAGTGACAAGATCGAGGCAGCTAGATAGGCAGCGTTGGCAGCGGAATCGACGGCAACCGTCGCCACCGGAATTCCAGTTGGCATCTGCACCGTCGACAGGAGCGCATCCATGCCGCCGAGTTTGCCGGCGGCGATGGGCACTCCGATCACAGGAAGGTCGGAGTGAGCCGCGACAGCACCAGCGAGATGAGCGGCCTTGCCGGCACCACAGATGATGGCGCCAAAGCCGTTGTCGCGAGCGCCCGTGGCGAACTCGGCGACTCTTTGCGGGGTGCGGTGCGCGGACATGACGTGAACTTCGTGCGAAATCCCGAATCCGGCCAGCACGTCGGCAGCAGGTTGCATCTTTTCTGAGTCCTTTTCGGACCCCATGAGAATGGCGATTTTCATGGGAGAGACTCTAGGGGTGCCACGAGTCTCCTCTTCCAGGAGATCCACTCCCAGAGCCGCGACGACCTAGCCGGAGTTTGTGAGGCGATCTCAAACGAGGTAGAAGAGTCCGCCCCCCCGTCCCGCGCCCGGTACCCACCCCAGACCGACCTGCGGTCGGAGAGGGGTGGGATGTCCGCCGGACCACCTGGTCGGAAAACGCGCTCTTCGCACCTAGTACCCTCAAGGCCATGCTTCTCTACGCACGGGTGAACATTCTCGAAGGTAAAGCCGTGCGCCTTCCCCGAGGAGATGTCGCCGACGCCATCTTCCTCGATGCAGATCCCGTCGGTCGGGCAGTCAGCTGGGTCGCTCTCGGCGCAGACCGTCTCCACATCGTCGACCTGGATGCAGCCGCATTTGGAGACCACCGCAACGCCGACTTGGTCCGCGACCTCATCAACGCCGTCGACGTGCCGGTACAAGTCGGTGGCGGGGCGCGTTCCCCCCACGAAGTGGAACGACTGTTGGGAGCTGGTGCCGACTCTGTCGTTCTGGGGACCATGCCGATCGTCGACCAGGTCTTGTTTTGGGAAGTCTGCCGGGATCACCCCGGCAAGATCGTGGTCAGCCTGGACGTGCAGCCGGACGAAGAGATCGCCATCGAAGGCTGGCAGACAAAGAGTGGGATGTATCTCGAGGAAGCACTCATCGAGATGTCCTCCGCCGGCGCTGCTGGGTTCATGATCGCCGAGGTAGGGCGGGACGCACTTCAGGAACCCCCCAACTACGACGCATTGGTGCGGACGCTCTCAATCGTCGAGGAGCCCGTGGTTGCAGCCGGAGGAGTACGCAACATGGATGACCTCGCTGCTCTCAAGGCTCTCGAAACGAATGGTCGCACCCTGTCCGGTGTTGTGGTCGGCCGAGAAGTCACCCAAGGCCGCTTCACCATCGAAGAAGCTGCCGCCCTCATCCAACGCGAAACTGATGCCGGCCCGTGGAGCTTCGAGGAACTGCAGGCCAGCCTGGTCCGCTACCGCGAGGCGTCCAGCGAGGCCACAGATACGGCCGGCGTCGAAGCCTTCCTGGCGTGGCTAGAGAAGCAATAGCCAAGATCCCGTATCCGGTATCTCCTATCCCGTAACCCGTATTGCCCCGAGGTCGATGTTTGCTGATCGACAACGGTTTGGATGATGTTCTGATGTGGTTGTTCTGGCTGTTCCCCAGGTGAGGGCCGTCCGGATACCGGCTACCGGATACGGGATACCTCTAGAGAGCAATGTCCTTTCTGAATTGCATTCCCTCGAGGTGGATTTCGTCGACTGCGGCGTAGGCGGCGGTGCGGGCTGAGGTGATGTCGGGGCCCGTGCCGACAATGTTGAGGACGCGACCCCCTGAGCTGACGATTCCTGTCGCGGTGCGGCGTGTTCCGGCTTGGAAGACCAGAGCATTCGGATGGGCAGCGGCGGCTTCGATGCCACCGACCGGCCTGCCGATGACAGGCTTGTCTGGGTAGCCCTCCGAGGCAATGACGACATCGACGACCGCTTGGTCGAGCCAGGCCAAGGGCTTGCCGTGCAGCTCTCCTGCGGCGGCCGCTGCGAGCAGGCCGAGCAGATCGTCATTGAGCCGAGGTAGGACGACCTGTGTTTCCGGGTCGCCGAGGCGTGAGTTGAATTCGAGGATCTTTGGGCCATCCTCTGTCAAGATCAGGCCCACGTATATGAACCCCCGATAGGTGATGTCATCCTGACGGAAGACGTCGAGCACTGGGTGAACGACGGAGTCGACCGTCCAATCAACGAGGCCATCCGGCAGTCCCTCGAGCGGAGAGAACGTTCCCATACCACCCGTATTGGGGCCCTCGTTCCCATCGTGGAGACGCTTGTAGTCACGCGCCGGCGCCAATGGCAGTGCCGTCTTGCCGTCGGTCAAGACGAATATCGAGACCTCGGGGCCAAGTAGATAGTCCTCGACGACAACCGTTGAACCGGCGTCCCCAAAATGGCCTTCAAGGCAGATTCGAGCCCAGCTCTGTGCGGCGATGAGGTCCTCTGTGACCAGGACTCCCTTTCCGGCGGCGAGCCCGTCGGCCTTCACGACATAGGGGCCGGGCTTCGACGCCAGGAACTCTGTCGCGGCTGTCACCTCTGTGAAGGTCCGAGCCTCGGCCGTTGGTACGCCTGCCCGAGCCATCACATCCTTGGCATAGGCTTTCGACGCCTCGAGCCGAGCCCCGTCCCTGGCCGGCCCGCACGTCTTGATCTTGGCTTCGATCAGGGCGTCGACGACCCCGGCAGCAAGCGGGGCTTCTGGTCCGATGACGGCGAGGTCGATCTTGTTGTCAATCGCAAGAGCAGTCACAGCCTTGGGGTTGTTGATGTCGAACCCTGTCACCACCGGGCCGAACTCTGCCAGCCCCGGATTCCCCGGAGCAGTGAGCAGGAGGCTCAGATCGCGGCTCTGCGCGAGTTTCCAGCCGATAGCGTGTTCGCGGCCGCCGTTTCCCAAAAGCAGAACCCGCATTCAGGTCACTTCACAATCGTGGCATCGCGGGCCGGGCCGACCGAAACGGTTGCGATCGGAACTCCGGCTAGTTCTTCGACGCGTGCGCAGTAAGCCTTGGCTGCTGCCGGGAGGTCGTCGTAGGAACGCACGCGGGTGATGTCCTCAGACCATCCCTCGTGCTCTTCGTAGACGGGCTCGCATTCGTAAAGGACCCGCTGTTGCCTGGGGAACTCCGAATAGTCCTCGCCGTTCGCTTTGTATCCGGTTGCAAGTTTCAGCGTCTCGAAATGGGAAAGTACGTCGAGCTTTGTGAAGGCGATCTCAGAGATTCCGTTGATGCGCACGGCGTAACGCAATGCAACGATGTCGAGCCAGCCACAGCGACGGCGCCTTCCCGTGACGGTCCCGAACTCACCACCGATTTCGACCATCTTCTCCCCGACTTCGTCGTTCAGCTCTGTCGGGAACGGTCCGCTACCTACCCTGCTGATGTATGCCTTGGCAACGCCAACGACGCGCCCGATCTCCATAGGGCCGATGCCGACTCCCGACGTGACCCCGCCTGCCGTGGGGCTCGACGAGGTTACGAACGGATAGGTGCCATGGTCGATGTCGAGGAGAGTGCCTTGCGCTCCCTCGAACAGAACGTTTTCGCCGTCCCGTAGTGCCTGCCAAACCAGCAATGACGTATCTGTGACATGCGGCTTGATCTTCCGCGCCATCTCCATGTACTCGTCCGCTATCGAGCCCATCTGCATCGGCAGTTGGTTGTAGGCCTTGGTCAACATGAGGTTGGTGTCGCGCAGCGCGACCTCGAGCTTCTCCCGAAAGATCTTCTCATCGAAGAGATCTTGGACTCGGATTCCGTGGCGGGCGTACTTGTCTGTGTACGCCGGTCCGATTCCGCGTTTGGTCGTTCCAATCTGCTGGCGCCCCAGGAACCGCTCCTTTACGGCATCGAGCTTGCGGTGGTAGGGCATTATCAGGTGGGCGTTGTTGGAGATGCGCACGCGCGATGGATCGATGCCCCTTTTGCGCAGAGTCCCCATCTCGGCGAGGAGTACCGCGGGGTCGATCACGCAACCGTTGCCGATGACCGGGGTTACGGAGGGGCTGAGCACGCCGCTTGGGATGAGTGTGAGGGCAAACTTCTCGTCGCCCACGACGATCGTATGCCCTGCGTTGTTGCCCCCCTGGTAGCGGACAACGAGGTCGGCGGACTCCGCCATGTGGTCCGTAATCTTGCCCTTGCCCTCGTCGCCCCATTGGGCGCCAACAACTACGGTCGCGGGCATCTCGAAATCCCTCCGGCTCGGCCGCGCTCGCCAGCGTCGCAGCGCAGCGCCGATCCTACAGGCTCAGACGCGTGGGGGAACTTTCCTGTTGGCCGCTCCGTCTTTGCCTACACTCACGTTGGGGAGAGAGGGAATGAAATAGACGATGCCAAGAATCCGGGCCGAATCGATTGCGGCGCACAAGGAAGCATCTCGCCGAGCGATTCTGGACGCTGCTCAAAAGGTCTTCCTAGCCAATGGATTCGCAGGCGGCTCTCTGTCTGCGATCTCCGATGTGGCCGGCATACCCCGCACGACGATATATGAGTACTTCCCGTCGAAAGGGGCCATTCTTCTGGCGGTACTTCAAGATCGAATTCCCCCTCTCCTCGACGAGCTGCTTGCGGGCAACGACGTGAGCGACCCACTCGAACGAATCAACTACATCTTCTCGGCCGGCATCGAGCTCGTAGTCGCCGCTCCCGAGCTCGCCGAGCTGATGTTCCGAGTGGGGCGGGAGCTGCCCAAGGATCTGCGGGACCAAATGTGGGAGTTGTTGAGCCCGGTGACTGCAGAGCTCTTCCGAAAGTGTCGGGCAGGAGCCAAGGCTGGAGTCTTCGCTACCCAGCAACCGGATCGGTGCGGTCGAGTCATCGCAGACATGCTCCTGAGCGCCATTGACGAGCTCACCAGGGAGCCCGACGTGAAAGCTGCTGCCCCGTTTGTTCTGGAAAGCCGCTTGGCGTTCATCCGCGGCGGTTTGCTGGGCGCCTGAGAGACAAAGTGTCATCTCGAGTCATGCTTCGATCCGAATGCTTGGTAGTGTCCGGTCCGGCCACCTAGTAACCGACTCCAATCGAGGATCCCGTTGACTGACCAAACGCCTACACGGCAGGCCACCCGCGTTCCCGTTGGTGAGCCGACTGTCCTCTCCGAATCCAGCTCTCCGGCCGTCCGGACCGAGGCCATCCACCTGTCCACCTCAGAGCCAAATGAGTTCTGGGATCTCACTGGTCTGGTTCGAGATGTTGTCGCACGCAGCGACGTGCGCCACGGTCAGGTAACCGTCTACACGCCGCACACCACAACTTCGATCGTCATCAACGAGTCCGAAACGGGCTTCCTCAATGATTACCGCCGGCTGATCCAAGAAACCGTACCCGAGGGCGTCTACTACGAGCATGACGATCACTCGGTCCGCACCGAGAACCTCCAGGAGGACGAGTTCATCAACGGGCACGCTCACGTGCGACAGCTGATGGTCGGTCAGCCTTCGGTGTCCATTCCGGTCGTCGACGGCGAGGTACTCCTCGGCCAATGGCAACGAGTGATGTTTGTGGAGATGGATCAAGCGCGCGAACGACGGGCATTCATCCACGCGCAAGGCGTCTAGGGCGGTATCTCGTATCCCGTATCTCGTCCCCGTACGAGGTGTGTAGCCCTAGATCCGAGCTACTAGATACCAGATACTTCCAGCTAGATATGGCGGTTGTCCGCCGCGTGCACTAACTTTCCGCCGAGCCCGTTCGGGCTATGACCATTTATGCAAGCGAGAGGGGATCTCTCAATATGATCAAGCGACTTGCTGTGCTGCTCGCCGTGTTGGCGTTGGTAGCGGCCGCTTGTGGTGGAGAGTCTGAGGACAGCTCCACCACGACAGAGGGGCCGACTGAAACTACCGCGACGACAAGCGCGCCGGGCGGCCAAACTGGTGGCACATTGGCTGAAGTCACAACACGGGGCATGCTCCGTTGTGGTGTCTCGACAACGGCCATTGGGTTTGCCGAGCCTCAGGACGACGGTTCCTACACTGGATTCGACGCCGACTATTGCCGCGCTGTTGCTGCGGCGGTCTTCGGTGATTCGACCGCCGTAGTGTTCGTCGGTCTGACTGCGGCCGAGCGCTTCACGGCGCTGGCCAACGGCGAGGTTGACGTGCTGTTCCGCAACACGACGTGGACCCAGAGCCGTGACACGGAGATCGGTGGCGACTTCGGTCCCACGACCTTCTACGACGGCCAACAGGTAATGGGCAAGAAGGAACTCCTCCCCAATGGGGACGATTCGACTCTCGCCGACATTGACGGTGCCCGTCTGTGCACAAACGCCGGTACGACGACTGAGAAGAACATCACTGAGGGTGCTGCCGTTGTCGGCGCCACCATCTCACTGGTGACCACTGAAGACTTCGAGCAGGCAATGGGTCTCTTCCGTGACAACTCATGCGACCTGGTGACCACGGACGGCTCCGGCTTGTTCGGTGAGCGCTTCGACGCAGTTGCCAAGGGTGAGATCGCCGATGGGGACTGGGTCATCTTCCCGAAGGCACCCATTTCCAAGGAGCCCTTGGGCCCGATGTACCGCCAGAACGACTCTGAGTGGGCCGACATCATCAACTGGGTTGTCTATGCAACCTTCATTGCTGATGAAAAGGGAATCACCCAGGCGAACGTTGATGACGCAATCGCCAGCCCGCCGGATCCTGAGGCTGGGCGTCTGCTCGGCGTCGGTGACGATGAGCTGCAGTCAGAGATGGGTCTCAGTTCCGACGCATTTGCGAATGTCATTTCGCAGGTCGGCAACTACGACGACATCTACGTGAGCAACCTGGCAGCCCTTGGGTTCAGCCGGACCAACTCCCCGAATGACCAGTGGTTCCGTGGTGGACTGATCTACGCACCACCAGCCCGCTAGTCACTACGACATATGCATCGAAATGATGCAGATTGAGAGGGGCGCCTGCAGGCGCCCCTCTCTCTTTATTAAGGTGCAAATGCTGTTGAGGGAGGCAGAGGCACTTGGTTACGCCACTTGAACCGAGGACGAGCTCGTCGGAACAGGCGAAACCGCCGTTCTGGCGAAACATCACTGTTGTTAAGTGGGCCGCCCAGATCGGCTTTCTCGCCTTCTTCGTCTGGTTCTTCTGGATCCTGATAACCCAGGCCGCTTCCAACCTCGCCGACACGGGGATTCCGTTCTCGTGGGACTTCCTCGCAGAGCCACTAGGTGTCCTTCTCGGAGAGGGCTTCACCACCCAACCCGCCAGCGGCATCGAGGCGCTCGCCGTCGGCATGGTCAACATGCTTCGCATCACGCTCAGCGGAATCGTGGCAGCGACGATTCTCGGCACCTTGATTGGAATCGCCAGGCTGTCGCATAACTGGATCGTCAGCAAGGTCGCCAACGCTTACATCGAGTTCTTCCGCAACATCCCGCTTTTGGTCCAGATCTACTTCTGGAGTGCCCTGATAACCACCATCTTCGGTGAGCTCACTGTCGATCAGGAGGGCAGCGGCTGGTTCTTCTCCTCGTCCAAGGGCGTTGCGATTCCCTGGCTGATTCCGGAGTCGGGCCGGTGGCAGTATGTGGCGCTGATCCTGGTCGGCGCCGTCGTCGCTCGCCTGGCCTACAAATGGCGAATCCGGATCCTCGAAGAGAAGGGTCTCGAAACCCACGCTTTGGCCTGGGGACTATCTGTCTTCACGACTTTCATGGTTCTTGGATGGTTCCTGCACCCCGTGATGGGCATCTTTGGATGGCTGTGGTCAGCGTTGGCTTGGGTGTTCGGCAACCTGCCTGTGTGGGTGTTCCAGCTTGCGCTGGCAGCCCTGGCAATCTGGGTCGCGTACCGTTTCATCAAGAACTTCTTGGACGAGCGGCGTACCCCGGCGGGGCTTGCCAAGCTCACGGACGACGACTACTTCCGCCTCGTTGTCGCTGGATTCCTGGGGCTGGCCACGGCGGCGTTCTTCCTATTGGGACCGGGATCAGCAACGGTGTCGAGGATCCTCGGTCGCGACCTGACCTTCACAATGAACTGGGGCCTCGAGCCACTCTTCGACTTCCTCGCAAGGAAGTTCGACTTCTCGACCGGCGCTCCCCTTGACTTCTCACAACCCGAGGTTGTCGTCACCGGAGTGTTCCCCCAGTACTCGTTGGAAGCCGGTCGAGCATTCACACCGGCGTACTTGGCAGTGTGGGTTGGTGTGACGCTGTACACGGCAGCGTTCATCGGAGAAATCGTGCGAGCCGGCATTATGGCCGTGCATAGGGGCCAGAACGAGGCTGCCAGCTCGATGGGTCTCAAGCGTGGTCAAGTGCTCCGCCTGGTCGTTCTCCCGCAGGCCTTCCGCATCATCCTTCCACCGCTCGGGTCGCAGTACCTCAACCTTGCCAAGAACACATCGCTTGGAATCGCTGTGGCATACGCCGACATCGTGCAGGTGGGTCAGACGATTTACAACCAGGAGGGCCAGACGCTCGCCGTCTTCCTCATATGGATGGGCTTCTACTCCGCTGTGAGCCTGATTCTGTCTGGGATCGTGAACTACTACAACCGCAAGATGCAACTGGTGGAGCGTTAGATGACTGATCAACCTGTCTCTGAGGGTGTCGTCCACGGGGTCGTGGAGGAGTTAGAACTGCCGCCCGAGCCGCCGCCGCACGGTCCGCGGGTCTGGATTCGGGAGAACTTGCTTAGTGGCGACACGCCGATCGCCATCGGGCTCAACGGTCTGCTGACCGTTGTCTTCGGCTTGATCGCGCTCAACGTCCTCCAATTCTTGACGACCTACATCTTCAACCCGGAGAGACGTTGGGCGGCGGTTACAGCCAACATGAAGTTGATGATGGTGCAAGCGTTCCCGCAAGCGGACCTGGGCCGTATCTGGCTATCGATTGGGATCTTCTTGGTGCTCGTCGCCTTGTCCCTTGTTGCTTGGAATGTGCAAGGCAGGATCGTTCTGTACAAGTTCGCTTCCGGCGTACGAAGCACAGGGGTCTTCATCGTCATAACCGCCATTCTGCATGGAACCTTCGAAGGCGATCGCATCTTCGATATCGGCATTCTCAAGATTGATTCGCCGGGGTCATGGAGCAGCTCACGGACCCTGATCTTCCTCATCGGCCTTGTCCTCGCGGTGGGCGCTCATGTCTACTTGCAGCGGGCTGGCGTTTCCGCCAAGGAGAAGTCGATCCCATTCCTTAGCGTGCTGGTCGGCGGGATGGTGCTGGCAACCATCGCTATCTGGACGGTGCAGCTCCCGGTTCCGGAGGGCCGTTTCGACGAGGTCAACGAACGGATCGCGACATCGACTGCGGGGCCGTGGACCATCCTCTTCATTGCCGCCATCGTCTTCTACTTCATTGGCAAGTGGCTTGTGTCGGTTATGGACCGACAGCAATTCAGGCGGATTCTGGTGTTCCTCTGGGTGTTCTCGTACCCGGTCATAATCATGGTGATTCAGCGCAAGCCGATCCTCGAATGGGGCGAGATTCTCGGATTCGGCGATGTCCCCTTCCTCGAGTCAGACTTTGGCCTGTTCCTGCTCTTCAGTGTTATCGGAGGGGCAGTCATCTGGATTCTGGCCTTCCCCAAGAACTTGAACTCGATCCGCGGGGCCGGGATTGCAGTCGGGGCGGTTGTGACACTGGCGCCGTGGATCATGTCGGAGTCACCCACGTGGGTAGCCGTGATTGCCAGCCTATTTGGTCTAGGGCTGATCGCTGGAAGCCTGCGGATACCAGACGGAACGGAAATCGCCCGCATCGTGGGCTCGGTGCTGGCGATCGCCGCGCTCTTAGTCTGGTTCGTGCCCATGGCCTTCTTGCTGCGTAGCCTGATAATTGTGTTTGCGTTTGTGGCACTTGCTGCTCCGTCGTTCGGCGGTACTGAACAGGCCAGGCTACGGATGACTCTGACCTGGGTCGCAACTGCGTTGCTGGTCGTGGGGAGCTTCACGCTCGGCGAGGCAGAGACCGCGCTCGAATTCCAGAGCACGACCTTCCTTGGAGGTTTCAACCTTTCGATTCTGTTGGCGATAACGGGGGTGGCCTTCTCGTTCCCGCTTGGGGTTGTTCTTGCATTGGCACGGACGTCCACAATGCCGATCTTCCGCATCATCTCCACCGGCTACATCGAACTCGTTCGCAGCGTGCCGCTCATCACGTGGCTCTTCTTCGGATCGGTGATGCTGGCCCTCTTCCTGCCGTCTGGCGTCGAGTTCGACGAGATCCTCCGGATCGTCGCAGCCATTTCGATCTTCAGCGCGGCGTATGTTGCTGAGAACATTCGTGGTGGCCTGCAGGCGATTGGCAGCGGGCAATACGAAGCTGCGAGGGCGATGGGCCTCAGCACCGTGCAGTCCACTTCGCTAATCGTTCTGCCGCAGGCGATCCGAGCGGTATTGCCGGCGCTGGTTGGCTCGATAATCGTTTCGTTCAAGGACACGTCGCTGGTTGCGATCATTGGCTTGGCTGATGTGCTCCTGATCGCCCGCAACTTCGTGCCAACCCAATCAGATCCGAGCTTCCGTGGCACGCAGCCACAGATGCTGTTCTTCATTGCCCTCTTCTACTGGGTCTTCACGTTCACATTCTCTCGCTTGAGCCTGCGCTACGAGAAGAGCCTGGGGCTGGGCGAGCGCTAATGAGATTTGAAACAAAGACTGAACGGAGCATGACATGAGTGACAACGGTCATCCGATGATCATCTGCGAAGGCGTCAAGAAGTGGTTCGGTGACTTCCAGGCGCTCCGCGGAATCACAACCACGATCGGTGAGAAGGAGGTGGTCGTCGTTATCGGACCGTCCGGCTCCGGCAAGTCCACCCTCATCCGCTGCATCAACCGGCTCGAAGTGCATCAAGAAGGTCGCATCGCAGTCGATGGAATCGAGCTCACCAACGACCTGCGCAACATCGACGCCATCCGCCGCGAGGTGGGGATGGTCTTTCAGAGTTTCAATCTATTTCCGCACCTGACGGTGCTCGAGAACATCACCCTCGCTCCGATCTGGGTGCGCAAGCAGACCCGCACCGAGTCTGAGGAGAACGGTATGCAACTCCTCGAGCGGGTCGGTATCCCCGAACAGTCCGACAAGTATCCCGGGCAGCTGTCAGGCGGTCAGCAGCAGCGTGTCGCCATCGCCCGCTCGCTCGCAATGAATCCGAAGGTCATGCTGTTCGACGAGCCGACTTCGGCGCTCGACCCTGAGATGATCAAGGAAGTGCTCGACGTGATGAAGGAGCTGGCCCAGACCGGCATGACCATGATCGTGGTGACGCACGAGATGGGTTTCGCCCGGGA
>JAHEJX010000171.1:2525-4003 GCA_024638645.1 Actinomycetes bacterium | reverse complement strand
CATCGAGGTCGAGCTCCACGAGCGCCTCGGCGAACTGGAGCGCCAGGGGAAGATGCTCGAAGCCCAGCGGCTGCGGATGCGCACCGCCTACGACATGGAGATGATGCGCGAGATCGGCACGTGCGCCGGCATCGAGAACTACTCGGTCTATCTCGACGGCCGCAAGCCGGGCGACCCGCCGTACACGCTCCTCGACTACTTCCCGGACGACTTCCTCCTCGTCGTCGACGAGAGCCACGTGACCATCCCGCAGATCCACGGTCAGTTCGCCGGCGACCGCAGCCGCAAGGTCGTCCTCATAGACCACGGCTTCCGGCTGCCGACGGCGATGGACAACCGGCCGCTCACATTCGAGGAGTGGTACGAGCGAACCCCGCAGGCGATCCTGCTGTCGGCGACGCCGTCGTCGTGGGAGTTGGAGCAATCGGCCCAGGTCGTCGAGCAGATCATCCGGCCCACCGGCCTCGTCGATCCCGAAGTCATCGTGCGCCCCACCAAGGGCCAGATCGACGATCTCGTCGAGGAAGTACAGCTGCGTGCCGAGCGCGAGCAGCGGGTGCTCGTCACGACGCTCACCAAGAAGATGTCCGAAGATCTCACCACCTACCTGCTGGAGCTGGGCCTCAAGGCGCGCTATCTCCACAGCGATATCGACACGCTCGAACGCGTGCAGATCCTGCGTGACCTGCGGCTAGGGGAGTACGACGTGCTTGTCGGCGTCAATCTGCTGCGAGAAGGCCTCGACCTGCCAGAGGTGTCGCTGGTGGCGATCCTCGACGCGGACAAAGAGGGCTTCTTGCGGTCGGAGACCAGCCTGGTGCAGACCATCGGTCGTGCGGCCCGCAACGTCGAAGGCCAGGTGGTCATGTATGCCGACGGCGTCACCGACTCGATGCAGAAGGCGATCAACGAGACCAACCGCAGGCGACTGCGCCAGCTGCGGTACAACGAAGAGCACGGCATCGACCCGCAGACGATCCGCAAGAAGGTCACGGACATTCTCGAGCTGGTCGCCTCCGGTGACAGCCCGGCCGGGGACAAGCGCCGCCGCGAGCTCACGTCCCGGGAGCCGCTCGACCTGTCTCACGACGATCTGCGGCGGCTCATCCAGAGCCTCGAGGAAGAGATGCACGAGGCCGCCACCGAACTTCGCTTCGAATACGCCGCGAGGCTCCGAGACGAGATCGGCGACCTGCGTCGGGAGCTCCGCGAGGTCACTGAAGCGGCGAGCTAGGCACTCGCTCATCAGCAGCGCCGATTGCCGGTTCGAGGATGGATTTGAAGAAACGGCCAAGGCGCGGCGGCTGTGGTTATGCGCTGCGTGGGAGCGAGAGCTCGAAGATGCATTTTCCAGGTAGGTGGTAGTTGGCTGTGGCGGAGTAGGTGGAGTGATGCCTGCGAAAGAAGGCGGGGTGTTGACGTCGCCGATACGAGGGTTGCTTTTGCGCACCGACGTGGGCCGGCCAACGCTCTCGCAG
>JAHEJX010000171.1:0-2515 GCA_024638645.1 Actinomycetes bacterium | reverse complement strand
GCTGCCGCTACTGGCGTCAATGCTCATCGGAAAGCCAATTGTGCCTCGTGCTGGCCGATGCGAAAGCGGAGGCGCCTACTCGTATCCGACGAGTGAGGTCGACGATTGGTGAGATGTGACGGGCTGGGGCCGAGAAGCCCTGGTGCTAGCCACTGAGCAGGGAGATGATTGTCGTAGGAGGCGATCACGATGCGTCGTCTCGGCGTGTTGGGTGTCTGTCTAATCCTGGTGGGTGCCTGCGGCGGCTCCAGCGGTGGCGATACCTCGGCACCCACGACATCGACATCGCTCGACCCCACCACATCACTCCCTAGTCTCACGACCACGTCCGCCGAACTGTCATCGACAACCTCGATCCCGGTCACCACGACAACGCGCCACGACCCGTCCGGCGATCACCAGGTGTTGGTCGTCAACCGCGGCGGTGTCTTCCAGATGGACACGAGCGGGACGATCACACAGCTCGTGACGGGAGGAGTGGCTTACGCGGTGGACGACACGCGAGGAGGCTTGCTGTTCCAGATCGCGCGGGGCCGCTGGCTCGACGCCTACGCCGAGAGATCGCCGCCGGGTCGGTGGACGGTGGTGTGGTGGATTCCCGCGGGATCATCTGCTCCTCAGGAACTGCTCGTCTCCGCGCCGGGTGAGGGCCACTATCTCAGCCTTCATGATGCGTTCGTCACAGGCGATTCATTCGACAGCGAATCCGCTGATGCAGACATGGCGGACACGCTGCGGGTCTATGACGCAGCCACCGGAGCCGTCAAGGAGATCTATCGCACACGCGGGTACGAGTGGAACCTCGTCGACGTCACCGCAGCGGGTGGTCTGGTGTCAGCTACCGAGGTGCAGATCCTCGGCGCTGGCTGCCGGCTCCTCCATGCCACCACCGGTGAGTTCGTAACCAGGCCCGGGTTTCCGAGTGCCACAGCGGCCTGTTTCGACGAAACCACCGACTGTGTTGTGTCCTGCGCCCTCTCCCCCGACGCCGGCCAGGTCGCCTACGACTGGACGAGGTCGGGCGAGGACGGCCGCGTCCAGTGGGAGATCAGTGTCTCCGAAGTAACTGCCGGGGCCGAAGTCGCTCGCCTGGTGGTGCCTGTGGTCGGGCGCTGGGGCCCAGCCGAGCTCGACGTCGACGGAGACCTCGTACTCCTGAATCGAGCCTGGGAGGGGCTCTACGAAGAACCCGCACTCCTTGCCTACATCGGCGATCCCAACGCAGCGCCAACCGAGCTAGCCATTCCAGGGCGAGCTCGATTCGCGACCCGACCCGTCGACATCGCCGCTCCGGTCCCTGTGCCCTGGTCCATCACAACCCTGCAGGGCGACGGCCTGGGCCTGATCCAGTTCGGCGACCCGGAGACCGAGGTTCTGGAATTGTTCGAGCGGCTGTTCGGCTCGCCACCGACCGATCCTGGCGACGAGGCTGGCTGGGTGGAGTACGTCGGGTGGGAAGACCTCGGGCTCTTCCTCGGGTTCAGCCGGCCGGAATGGTCGGACTACGACGGCGTCTATCGCTTCATCGGCTGGCAGTACCGCGGAGGGACTGTCGAACTCGACCTGCGTACCGCCAGCGGAGTGGGCGTGGGTACGACAACCGCAGAGCTGAGGGTCATCTACGGGGACGACCTGGTCGTACCGACCGAGCCGGACGTGTGCGCGGGCCTAGCTGTTCGACTACTCGGCCGCGACGAAGGCGTCGTCGCTCATCTCCACGAATCAGGCGTCGTCAGTGCCATATGGGCTGGTTCGCAGGTGGGCTGCTAGTCAGTGCGGCAATCAAGCCTGCCTGAGGGAGGTGGGACGCCAGTCCAAGGTCACCCGCAAACGGAACTCCTACCGGTGACCTGCCCGTGTCTTGACGCCGACGCTGACACTCCTCTACGGATCGCGAATCCCGACGCCAGTTTGCACGCCGGTCACCAGTTGCGTACGAGAACGCCCAGTCCTTCTGAGCACCTTGACATCGGAACTCATGTGTACCACGGGGCCAACGTCGCAATAAGCAGGGCAACAGATGTCCGAAGCTCCACGAAGGCCAACCGGATTGTCCCACGCGCCACTCAAACGGTTGGCAAAGCCGGCAGGGCCCGACCTATGTGAGGGCATCGCCGTGAATGGGAGGTCGGCCGGTCGCCCCGGCTCAGCCGGCGAGGAACGCCTGTGTGCGGGTCACGCAGGTCTCAGGGTCGTCGATCCACGGGGCGTGCTCGGCGCCGGGCACTATCACCAGTTCGGCGTTGGGGAGCCGGGGAGCGAACGCCCGACCCACGGCCGCCCCGCCGTTGGGGTCGTCCTCGCCCCACAGGAACAGTATGGGCATGCTCAGCTTCGATAGCAGTTCGTCGGTGAGAAGCAGGTCCTTGTTCTGGCCCTTGATGGGTGTGACGACCCTGGGCAACGATCGAACGTCGTTGGCCAGGGTGTCGGTGTGCCTCAGCAGGGCGTATACCCAGTCGATCATGTCGTCATCGAAGGCGCCGTTGTCGATGGCCCGGCCGAGTCCGAATTG
>JAHEJX010000014.1 GCA_024638645.1 Actinomycetes bacterium | reverse complement strand
TCGATCTCGACCGTGTCGCCTCTGTCACGCACCGTGACCCGCCACTTCCCGAGGTTGCCGACAGCCGCTCCCCCGGCCGCCAGTGGATCCGTTGCCCCGAGTTCGTCCCACTGCAGGTTGCGGTACGCAGATATCAGATCAACGAACACGAAAGGGCCACTTGCATAGGCAGTTTGTACGATGCCACTCGAGTACTTCGCCTCGACGAGCTCTGTCGCGGGCCGCGGCAGCTCTTCCCGGGGCGGCAGCACTTCCGGCTCTTCACCCGTTGCGGGCTGGATCACACCGTCGAGCAGGATGTTGACGTCGCCGCCCTTGATCTCTATCACGCCCTCGTACTCGCCCATTAGTTGAGTCAACACGTGATCCGTGGCGGTGTATGTGGCCCAAATCCCCTCGAAACCGGCCAGGTAGCCCTGGCCGATATCTCGCACGGAGATCGACCACGCTGGGTTGGATTCGAGAGCTCCCGTGAAGAACCGGACAAGTTCGGAAAAACTCATAGAGGTCGAGACGTTCATCTGAAAGCCAAGCCGTGGGCTGCCGGTGAAGTACTCGACCTCGCCGCCCGGCACGGGGAGGTCATCCGGGAATCCGTCCGGACGCGGTGGAATCGTCGTCGTGACCGTCGTCGTGGTGGTTGGATCCTTGGGTGCCGGTGACCCTCCGCCCGCCTGGCCGGCAAGCAAGGTCGTAGTCGTCACAGGAGTGGCAGCAGTCGACGAAGTCGTAGCCGAGCCGCCGCAAGCCGCCATGACAAGCGCGACGGCTACTGCCCCCAATCGGCAACGAATCACCCCCGCTGCCATCGTTACGACGCGTACCTCTTCGCAGCCCTCGCCCGCGCTTTCGCCGCTTCCTCTTCGCGCTTTTTGGGCGGAGCATTGGTTTCGAGCGAATCAACAAGAGAGCGGGTGGCTTCCGCAATGGACACCACGGCAGCGTCGAACACCTCCCGATTGACTTGGGACGGATCGCGACCGCCGCTGACCTTGCGGACGAACTGCAGTGCGGCTGCACGCACCTCGTCGTCGGTGGCCGGTGGCTCGAAGTTGTTGAGGGGTTTGATTGATCGGCACATGGTGCACAGGCTATCGGAGCCGGAGACATCGCGTTGCGTGCCACTGACGTTCCCTTGTGCCGCATCCTCCCTAGCCTGGGCGTCGTGAAGCTCCTCCGAGTCCTCGCTGCGAGTGTCGCTGGGTTCGTCTTGCTGTGGCCGGTCCCGGTGTGGGGGTGCTCTCAAGTTGGCCCGGTGCCCCTCGGGAACGTGCTCGATTCGGATGAGATCTACGGCAACGATCTCGTTGGAGTGCACGAACAGCGCCATTTGGTGCGGATCCCCAACATCTTCAACCTGGTCAGCGATCGCAGCGCATCAGTCGTCATCCGGTATTGGGGCAGGGAGCCAGACCTGCGTGTCACGAGCCATGGAGAGGGAATTCCGTTGGCCGGGGGCGACGACTGTGGCAGCAGGAGCCGGCCGGCCGGTTTCACGACCGTTCACGCCAACAACCCCATCGGCATCGACCGCACCCGATCCTCTTTTCCGAATATCGCCGACACTTCGGGTGTGCCCGGCGCAGGGTTGACCGTGGAAGAGGTGACCCGGCTCGATTCACACTTCGGCCCCGCCACGTCGGTGTCCATCGGACCAGACGACTACGTGGTTGCCTATGCATTGGTCCTGTGGCGGCCCCTGCTCACGTTCGGAGCAATCGGGGCGATGATGTATGCCATCCGGTCTGGCATCCGCGCACGATCACTCGGGCGCGACCGTGTTTTCGACGGCCCCACGGCCGCCGCCGCGTTCGTCGGTGTGACCGCGATTGCTCTGGCAATCGAGAGCTTCGGATTTGTGGATTGGCTCGGCCTGGTTGCGGCGTTGGCCGCCTCAATCGGCATGGCTTCAATCTTGCGAGTCTCGTGGGCGATTTTCGGCGTCCTGTTCATCGGATACAACACCTTCGTGCGCGAGTGGTTCTACGTCGAGCTTGCCGGTGGAGACACCCGGCTCCACGTCGGTGTCGGAGCGCTCACCATCGGCGCCGGAGCGCTGGCGTGGTCGCGCGGTCACTGGACCCGGTTCCTCAGCAGCCTCACCGTTCTCGCCGGCACGTTCGTCTTCGTCATGGGTGCCGTAGAAGTACGCGGCTACCGCAACATGACGAAGGCTGTGGCACTGGCTGTGATCGTCACCGCCGCGACTGGACTCGCGGTTTGGTGGCTCGTCTTCAAGGAGCGAACGCTCAGCTCTGGTGCTCCAGCCGTGCCTCGAGGTGAAACTGCAGAGGTTGGCCGACCGCCGCCATCTCTATGAGGTAGGTCATCTCGGCGCCAACAACATCGACCGACCGTGTCAGTGATCTGATGTCCTTGGCCGTGGGCGTCAGCGAGACCGAAGTTGTCTTCAGCCGAAGGCTCTGGCCTTCGATCGAGCCCGCCTGGATCTCGGCAACGCCAAATGGATGAGCCAAGACCAGCTCAATTGCGTCCGTGCCGACGGGACGCAGATAGCCCACTTCAGCGTGCAGCGGCAAACCATCGCTGCCCTTGGTTCGCTGCGAATACGTCAAGAACGGCTTGCCGACGTGACCGTAAGTCGACTCCTCGAAATACTCGAACCCTTCGATCGTCGGATAGTTGCCTCTCCCCTGTCCCTTCCAGGTTCCGAGTAGAAACGCGAGGTGGGCGACGGCTGGATGAAGCTCAGGTGCCATAGGGGCACGCTAGCGATGTGGCGGCTACCTGCGCTCGGCGAAAGGAACCACTTCGTGACCGCCGGGCGCGGCCATGACCAGGACTCGCTCGTGGGGTACCTGTGCCAGCTCGGTGGAGAGGGCAGTGACGTCGAGGGGAGCCGGCACCTCCCCGATCCGATCCCAGAATCGCACCCTCACATCGAGTTGCTCGGCAAGAGTCGCCATCGCCTCCGGTGCCGTGATGCCGAGGAGAATCACCTCTCGTAGCGGCGACGCTATTGCGGCCGGCGTCTGGGCACGGTCCTCGCGGAACACCACCCAGTGGTATCCGGCGATTGCTCCGGTGGTCACGACGATCGCCAGGGCCGGAGCCACGTCGTTGATCGTGGAACCGCCAAGATTGCCGTCGAGCAGGTCCTCGATGAACGTGAACACTGCGACTACCAGACTGATGAGCGCGGTGACTCCGCCGACTCCGAATAGCAGCCCCAGGTAGACACGACGCGAGCGCGACCGCAGTTCGGCTTCGGGCTGGGCGAATCGGATTCGTTGGATCCGCCGCCAGAAGCCCAACCACAGAGGTCCGCCGACCATCAGGAAGGTGATGGCGCCGAGAACCACATTGATGTCTGAGTCGGTTTCGATGATTCGGGCACTCGGCGTGATCTGTTGAATCAGTACGAGAAGCAGAACGGTGACACCCGCCGCGAAGCCCAAGAGGCCCAAGCCCGCAATGACGTACTCGTAGACCCGTCGGATCTCAGTACGACGCCTCGAACCGCCCTCGCCGAGAACCGCCCGGTGATAGAAGAAGAACCCGAGGCCGAGGACGATGGCGGCAACCAGAGCGGGTGTGGTCACGAAGAAGCGACTCGCCCGCGACGGGTCGGGATCGCCGAACAACCAAACCAATACGAGGTAGAGCAGTCCTGCGGCGGATCCCACTGCGGCGCTCAGTCCGCTGAAGACACCGAGAAGCAGGGTGTAGGCGTTCCACAGGGTGGTGCGCTCGAGGTGTATCCCATTACGCAGCCAATAGATCCACCAGAAGCCGCCGCCCACGATCAGCGCCGCAAGCGCCGTCAGCAGGTCGTCGCCAAAGGAGTCGGCCACACCTGTCTCGAAGAGATCGAAGTACAGCCGATCAAGGACCACGAATAGGCCGAAACCGATGGCGCTGCCCAAGTGTCCGAGCGACAGGGCCGAGCCGGCCAGGATGTGTCCCTCCCCGCGAACTTCCAGGTAGCGGTCGATCAGGAACCAATGGATGAGCCAGATGAGCCCCCACACCACGCCTCTGGCGAGGCTGGCTTCGTCAAAGTCTGTGACCCCGAAGGCCCAGCTGAGCAACTCGAATGCGGCATATCCGGCCACGAGGAGGCCCGTAATGAGTGTCGCAGTGAGGTAGAAGCTGAGGCCGAACGACTGTCTCTCGCGCGGGTCGTCGAGCTGTCGATTGACCCAAGCGGCAATCCCGATGTAGACAGGTGTGCCAACGACGACGAACGCAATGGCTCGCGCCGCGTCCGTGCTGGCGCGGCGCACGACACCGTCGCCGGCACCCAACAGTTGCTCGAGCAGGCCGGTGAAGCCGATCGCGACGACGACAAGAACCCCATACAAGGTTGCGTATTGGAAGAAGCGGCGCAGCATCACCGGCCCGGCAGCACGCGGCCCGCTGCCATTGGAGCGGACAGCCTTCACGATCAGCGCAACGATTGCGGCGAGAACGAGAAGCGGGAGAAGACCGAAAATCATGACTCAACCTTCCGTGCATCTATAGAACGGCCACTGAGCTGTTGCGATACGCCACGTACCGTCGATGTTGCGCAGCTTGAATCGTTGCTCAAATGAATACTCGTACATGTCAAAGGGACGTTCCCCCGACACGGCGTTGAACTCGAGATCAACAGTTGCATCGTCACCGTCGACCTTCGATTCGACAAGGACGATGCGGCTCTGCTCTCCGCGAATGTAGCGATCCTCGAGATCTTCAACGTCGCAACGCCTTTGCGCGGCTGGGGTCAGCAATGCGAAGGCCGAGTCCGCGTCTTCGTCGAGTACGGCATTTACGTACTCCTGGACGACAGCCTCCGGCGATCCCGGCTCGAACATTGCGGGAGACCGCAATGCCACCGCTATGGCAGCGACGACGACGAGCGCGGTGAGTCCCACGCCCATCCAGAGAAGGAGCCGGTTCGACTGTGCCATCTGCTTGTTCATGTCATCATCTTCGGCCTTTTGCGGCTCGGCGCATATAGGGGGTGGCCCTCAAACAGGCATGGGGGGCGACGCGTGACAGTTCCCACGGGTAGCTTTTGTGCGACTGGTCTCCTGAGAAGGAAACGAATGAAGCTGCAGCCCATTGTGTATACAACAAACATGGCAGCCGCCGTCGAGTGGTACTCGACCGTTCTCGGCGTGATGCCGGGATACGCTTCGGAGGCGTGGACGTCACTATCTGTAGGTGATGCCGTTCTCGGCATCCACGTTGTCGAGACGCGGCCGACGAACTCCTACGTCGAAGTCTCCTTGGTCAGCCTCGAGCCTCTCGAACCGGTGATAGCTCGGCTCGCCGCCAAAGGCATCCATCCGGCCAAGGGAATCGAAGCGCAACCGTTCGGCCGATCGATGCTGCTACGAGATCCCGACGGCGCCCCGGTTCAGATCAATGAGCACACGCACTAGCGGCGCAATGCCGGCTTAGCCCTGTGGCCGGTTGCCTTTGCCGTTGTCATTGCCGCTGCCGGGATTGCCATTGCCCGGATTGCCATCGCCGGAGTTGCCGTTCCCATTACCGGGATTGCCACTGCCGGGATTGCCACTGCCGGGGTTGCCGTTGCCATTACCTGGGTTGTCGCCGCCGCCAGGGTTGCGGCCGGGCGCATCGCCAGACTTACCCTCTTCGGGGTCGTCTCCGCCGTCGGAAGGATCGGTGGTGCCCGGGTCTTCGCCGCCCTCGTCCGACCCGCCGGTCTTGGCGACCCACCGCATGATTTCGCCCTTCTTGATGCCGTCGAGCGTCGAGGGATGTAGCTCTTTGGCTGCTGCCGAAACGATCGCGCCATGGTTGATCTTGCCGCTCGGATGCTCGATGACGATTTCGATGCAGTCTCCCGGCCCGTAGCCGTCAACCTTGTCGAATGCGGCCGTCACATCACCGCACTCGGGCAGCTCACCGTCGACCGGGAGGGCGATGACCATGGTGCCGGCCTCCTCGTCGACAACGATCAGGGGCGTGGGCAACGAGGCTTGGGGCTCCTCCGCCTGGTCGTTGGCGACAGCCGTACCGAGGAAGGACATCGTCGCTATCAGGACGACGATCATGATGGCGGCTGAGCGCGTCATTTGCTTTCGGTTTCTCCGCGAGATTCTCACTTAGAGTACATCGGCTCGCTACCGAGAGTAGTGACTATTTTTTTGTTGACGGCTGGAACCCTCGGCAGCACAGGGTGACTAGTCAGTAGCCTTTGGAAGGCGGGGGGAGAACGGAGTTTCCAGTGGCCGTCACGACCCTCGACGAACTTCGCGAGCATCTAGAACTCGCGATCAAGGTTGAACTCTCTACCGTTCCTCCGTACCTGTACGCCATGTACTCGATACGCGATCAGGGCTCAGACGCGGCGCTATTGATACGCAGCGTCGTCGCAGAAGAGATGCTCCATGCCGCACTAGCCGCCAATCTGCTTTTGGCAATAGGTGGCGATCCAGACTTCATGAGCGCAGATGTGGTCCCGCGCTACCCCTTCGATCTTCCACATCATCGCCCGCGGCTGACCTTGAATCTCACCCCATGCACCCGCGAGCAGGTCGAAAACCTCTTTCTGGTCATCGAACAGCCGGAGACGCATCACTCGATCCCCGATGACGACGTGTACGACAGTCTCGGCCAGTTCTATCACGCCATCGAAAAGGGTCTCGCCAATGTCGCCGCGCAGCGTGAACTCTTCGCCGACCCTCAGGTCGATAGGCAGATGGCCAACCACGAGTACTACGCCCCCATCACGTTCGATGCCGAAGACAGCGGCGGCTTGGCGCCCATCACGAACATCGAGGCAGCCAACGAGGCCATACACGTGATCATCCATCAAGGTGAAGGTGTGTCTGATGCGAAGTGGGCAGATCCATCGCACCAGGAACTCACCCACTATTACAAATTCCTCCGGATCGCACAGGGCGTCGCCTCGGTCGGCGAGCTCGCCGCCATGCCGGACAACCCGCGCGGCGCCGAATACCCGGAAGACATCCGCTTGGTCTCGGATCTCTTCAACGCCTCCTATCGGTATGTGTACTTCGTGATGCACGACATCTTCAAGGCGGACACAGATCGCGACGCCCTGATAGGGCAGTTGTACACGCTGATGACGGAAGTCATGTCACCGCTGGGTCACCACCTCGTTGCGAGTCCGTTCAACGGCGGGGTCGGTGCGCCCACGTTCGAGGTTTACGACTTTGGAGACACGAACCCCAGAGAACGGCTGGCCTCGCTCGCAGCCGCTGTCACCGCAGCACACCCGGGGCTGCAGCCGGTGGCCGACGCGCTCGCCGGCCTATAGGTCCACTCGCCGCTAGCTTTGGCCCATGAGCGCGCCACAGATCAACACTATCGCCTTCGACTGTCACGACCCGAAGCGGCTCGCCGAGTTTTGGGCTGCATTGCTGGGAGTGGAGATCCTCCATGACTACGAAGACTTCATCTGGCTGACCGCACAACGCGAAGGCGGCTACAAGCTGGCGTTTCAGCAAGTGCCCGACCCGACTCCTGGCAAGAACAAGCTGCATTTGGATGGCTATCACGAGGACCTGCCCGAGCTGACCGCACGTATTCAGGAGCTTGGCGGGACCTTCGTTGAGCAACACACCGTTCCCAGTTTCGTCTGGAATATCTATGCGGACCCCGAAGGGAATCAGTTCTGCTGCGGTCACGCTCTAGAAAGCTGACATGAGGTGGCTCTTGTTCGCCGGAGCCGTTCTCGCTCTTCTCTATGCAATACACCGGCTGGCACTGTGGGCCGACAGCAACGGCTGGATCTACTACAAGACGAAGCCGAAGTTCCGGGGGTCGAGCCTTGGTCTGATCGAAGCGGTCTACAACCCGGCCATCGAGCACGTGGTTGAGGAGCGAGGCGGCGAAAGGGCCAGGGGGTCCCAAGATGATTCCGGTGACGACGACCCGCCGAACCTCAACGAAGCTGATCGAGGTATGCCTGACCGCGCGGAGACAAGCGATAGCCCGGGTTCAGGCTGATCGTCAGGCCGAGGTTTTTGAGCTTGCGCACGTCGAGCTTGAAGGGCTGGGTCTCCCTGCCAACAGACGCGGCGAGGTCGGGGGCCCGCACTGCGGGCTGCCGCTGGATGAGTCGGAGGTACTGGCGAGTCCACGGGCCGTGCTTGCCGGCGCGATCGAGCCGGTCGAGCCGCCTATCGATCTCCGCAACAGCATCCGTGTCGAGGTTGGACGAATTCGCCAGAACCTCTCGTGGATCCGGTTCGTCGAGTCGGCGGAACTCCACGCGATATACATCCCAATCCGGCTCGCCACGCAGTTGCGAACGGATCTCATCGGCGCAAGAGTGACCGGCTTTGCCGGCATCGGCGTCGGAAATGGATTCCGGGTTCACGACGTCAACGGAAATAACCTCGATACGACCACCACCGGTCCGATACGGACGCCCCGCCACCACGGTGGGTCGACGCCATCGCCGGAACGCCACCGTGATCGAGCCGTCGGTGATGCCTTCCCAGAACGGTTTGGTGAATCTCATGCCTGCAGCTTCGAACTTGACTGGCCCCGGACCGGAACTCTATCCGTGCTGTCAGCCGGGGCCGTGAGCGTGACCGGCTGCCACGACAAAGCGTTTGCCAAACACCCCTCGCTTGACGTCAACCGTGAGATCGGCAGCCCACCGCAGCAGGTTGCGGGGCAGCAGAAACTCAACCCCTCCATGCTGGAGCCGCTCATAAGGGTTGAGGTTCTTGCCCTCTGTGTTGGTGTCGACCGACACCTCAGCGGGCTTGCCTCAACCGACCGGCGTAATGAAGTCGAGGGCAACCAATCCGCCTTTGCGGGCCGCCAGCTCGAGGGCGGCATCTGTGACGTGGACCTGCATACCGCAACTCTACGACGCGCCGCCGAAGATCTTGGCGTGGAGCTCTTTGCACGTCGGACAGATCGGGTACTTGTCAGGATCCCGATTTGGAATCCACACCTTGCCGCAAAGCGCCTGCACTGGGACGCCTTCGACATTGGACCGAACAATGTCGGCCTTACGCACGTAGTGAGCAAAGCGATCGTGTTCGCCGTCACCTGTCGTAGCGTCGGTTCGCTCGTCGGTCCATGTCTCCGTCATAGGCCGCATTGTGCCATTGCTGGCGCTGCCGGGTTGCAGCGGCCACAATTACGCCCATGAGCGAAGAACTGCAGAAGGCCGAAGAAAAGGTCAACAAGGAATTCAAGAAGGTGGCTGAGTCGATTGCCGACATCCACGTCGCGTTCCACGCGGTGAAGGATGCCGGCCCGATGGATGACCTCTACGGCCTGCTCGATGACCTTGAAGACCGCGTCAAAAAGGCTCGTACGGGTGGGCTCACCGGATCAGGCGCGAAGGGCCACCGCAAGGCGATGGCCGAGTACCGCGATCTGCTGAACCCGACGACTGAGACCTAGACGCTTACAAGCGCTTGAAGGGCGTCGAATGCAGCCTCGATGCCGCGCCCGTGTTCTGGAGCCGCTCCCTCGACGGGCGGGATACCTACGTGCCACATCGTCATGTTGGTACCGTCGCCCATCGTCTCCAGATCGATGATCACGGCCTCATCGGCGATAGCCTCGCCCGTTTGGTTGTAGCCGACAGGCCCATCCCAGTGGAGCGTGTACGCGAGGCGTGAGGGCTCCGCGATCTGCGTGTAGTAGCCATAGAAGCCCCACCGATCGCTCGGCCAGCTCGGGTCGGGACGAGGCGTCGTGGTATAGACCTCGTACCGGCCCCCGACGCGCAGGTCAGAGACGGCTCGCGTGTCGCTGCCCCAGCCGGCCCACATCCAGGCCACCATGTCAACAGGATCGACGAGAGCTACCCAGAGACGTTCACGCGAAGCCGGCAGAGTCCGGGTTACGCGAACAGACGTGTCGTCTGGGAAGTCTGTTGCCACGGCTTACTCCGAGCGACTTCCACCGAACAACCGCTTGAAGAACCTGGTGATCGCGGCGAGAAGGCTCGAGAAGAACAGCGACATGCCCTTGACCTCGCCCGCCTGAATCTGGGCGGCTGCTTCCACCGTTTCCGCGGCAAGCTTGGCTTCGACGCAGTCGACGAACTCGCCTATGAGGCGCTTCGACATTTCCTGAATGAGACCTGTCCGACCGAACTGAGCGGCGGCGCCGGCGAGCATCACATCAGCGTCGACGGTCACCTTGGTGCCGGCGTCCGTCGCCTCGACTCCATACTTCATCTTCATCTGGCCCTGGCTGCCGCCCCGTTTGTCGACACCTTTGCCGTTGACCGTCCCCGACTTCGTGCCCGGATCGGCCACTACGGTCGCCTCGCCCTCAAAGGTCGCCGTCATCGGGCCGAGCTTCACCGACACATTGCCCGCGTACTTGCCATCGCCTTTGTCCTCGGTCAACTCGGCGCCAGGCAGGCAAGTCGCCAGCGTCGGAACGTCTTGGAACAGCTCCCAGACCCGCTCGGGCGTGTTGTTCACTTCGATGACTTCAGTGATCTTCACTGGGGCTCCTCTGCTGAGGGCCGCAGGCTATAGACGGCGGGAGCCGGTGGCAATCCGGGTATCTCGTCTCCGGCCCACGGTCTCACCGACGTTCGCCGCTGATCATTTCTTGATCGGATCAACGAACGGGATCTCCGCGGTGACACCGTGCCTGATACCGCCATCGAGAATGATATCGAGCTGCGTGCCCGGGCCGGCGTGATCGACGCCAACCAAGACAAAGCCGATGTTGGCTGAGTATCTGGGCGAATAGACCATGGAAGTGATGTAGCCGACCGTTTCTCCCTGGCGGCTGACGTCAATGAATTCCGGGTTGTAGCCGACGGGATCGCCGCCGAACCTGATGCCCGTCAGCTCGCGTTCGACGCCCTGCGCCCGCTGCGCATCGAGAGCGGAGCGCCCGATGAAGTCGTCCGCGGAATCGAATTGCACCAGGCGGTCCAGGCCGAGCTCCAACGGCGTCACAAAATCGTCCATGTCGTTGCCATACGAAAGGATCCCACCTTCGATGCGCCGAATCTGATTGGGTGCTCCCGGCTTGGCTCCGTACTTCTCCCCTGCCGCGAAGAGCAGATCCCACAGCCAGGGCCCTTTGGACCCATCGCGAAGGAACACTTCGTAACCGAACTCGCCGCTCCAGCCGGTTCGCGACACGACGAGAGGGACACCGTCGAGCTCCGTCTCCACGAAGTTGTAGTACTTCTGATCCCGGATCTCGGGACCGAACACATCTCCGATGAGGTCGGCCGACAGCGGTCCTTGCACCTGCAGCGGCGACACGTCCGGCTCGCCCACCGCAACGTCGAAATTGCGCTCGGCGGCAACAGCCTGGGCCCAAAGCAGAATGTCACGGTCGGCCAGCGATAGCCAGAAGTGATCGTCAGCGAGCTTCAGCAGCACCGGATCGTTGAGGGTGCCGCCGTCGTGATTGCATACGAATGTATAGCGCGCTTGCCCGGGCCTGAGTCGTTTGACGTCGCGCGTGCACAGATACTGCGTGAGCGCTTCAGCATCCGGCCCACGAATCTCGACCTGACGCTGGGCCGCCACGTCCCAAATCGCAACGGCGTTGACCAGAGTCTCGTACTCTTCCTCGCGAGTGGTGTACATCGACGGAAGCAGCATGTGGTTGTAAGGCATGAATGCCTTGGCCCCGGCCCTCACGGTCGCTTCGTAGAAGGGGGAGGCACGGAGGCGCGGGGACCGGACGATTCCGAAAAGTTCGCTCAAACGTCCTCCTATTTGGTTCGCGCCTCAGCGAGCACAATGTCGATTGGCGTCGTGGCCAAGTCGCCCAGTTCCTGAACGTACTCGTATCCGAACCGCCCTTTGATACAGAGATGACCGTCGGTTACCGAGTGGTCGAGCGGTGACGTGACCTTGACGATGCGGTTGTCCTGCACATGGAGCTCCAGGTTGCAGCCCACTCCACAGTAGGAGCAGATCGTCGTTGTGACGGTCTGATCTTCTTCATGCCAGAGATCGGCCCGGCGCAGCTCATACTCACTGCGGAACATAAGTGCTCCGGTTGGGCACACCCCAATGCAGTTGCCGCAGTACACGCATGCCGAGTTAGTCAGCGGTTCATCGAACTCAGTCGAGACTCTGGCGTCAAAGCCCCGGCCCGCGATAGCAATGGCGAAGGTGTTCTGAGCATCGGCGCCGCAGGCCTCCACACACTTGTAACAGAGGATGCACTTGCTGTAGTCACGCATATAGAGCGTGTTGTCGATCTTGGCTGGTTGATACACGGTCTCGGCGGCCAGACCATCCGAGACGTGGTGGTGACCGGTTGCCCGAGAGTCGCGATCGTCGCTGGGTGGCGCTGCCGGGCCATAACGATCGGGATCGGCCTCGTAGTGGTCCATCCACTCGGCGACGACCGGGTCCGCCGTCGTGAGGTCAGTCGACGAGGCAAGAAACTCCAGGACCATCTTGCGGCTGTGGCGCACCCGAACAGAGTCGGTGGCCACCGCCATGCCGTCTTCAACCAGGCGAGAGCAAGACGGCACCAGAGTCCGAGAACCCTCGACTTCAACTACACAAACTCGGCACACATTGACCGGCGTCAGATTCTCCAGGTAGCAGAGCGTCGGTTGGTCTTCTCCGATCGAGCGGCAGGCTTCGAGGATCGTCGACCCTGCGGCCACTTCGACGGGCCGACCGTCGATCGTGATCTGGATGGCGGTGGCGGTGACGCTCATACGGTCTCCAGAAGTCCAATATCGATTGCAGAACGGATCGCGATCGCGGCGGTGTGGCCCAGCCCGCAGATCGACGCATCTTTCATCACTTCTTCAATCTCCCCGAGCAGGGCCCGATCGAGGGGGCGGCCGCTCGTCAGATGACGGGCAAGCAGCTCCTCCTGGCGTACGGTGCCAACCCGACACGGCACACATTGCCCGCACGACTCATCACGGAAGAATGCTGCGACACGACGCAACAGATCCGGAAAGTCTGCCGATTCGTTGAACAGCATCACTACTCCGGAGCCAAGGCTGACGTCTCGTGCGCTGGAGTCCTCGAAAGTGAGCGGCAGATCGAGCATGTCCGTGCCAACGAACGCCCCGGCGGCTCCGCCGAGCAGTATCGCCTGAAGGTCGCCAACAGCTCCTCCGGCACGATCGATCAACTCGCCGAGGGTGGTTCCCATCTCTACCTCGTACACGCCGGGTGTGGCGACCGCGCCGGACACACAGAACAGCTTGGTACCGGCAGACCGTTCTGTGCCGATTCGTGCAAATGCCTCGCCCCCCTCGACAACGATGGTTGGGACGTTCATGAGAGTCTCGACGTTGTTGATCACCGTTGGTTTGCCAAACAGGCCGTGCTGGGTGGGGAAAGGAGGTTTGTTGCGGGGCTCGCCGCGCAGACCTTCGATGGAGTTCATCAAGGCCGTCTCCTCACCGCAGATGTAGGCGCCGCCACCGCGCCTCACCTCGATGTCAAAGTCGAAGCCGGACCCGAGAATGTCTGGGCCCAGGTAGCCGCCAGTCCTTGCCTGCTCGATGGCCGACTGCAACAGCGCGGTCGCTGCCGGGTACTCGCCGCGAATGTACAGGTAGCCCCGCTGGGCTCCCACGGCATATCCCGCAATCGTCATCGACTCGATGAGGAGAAACGGGTCGCCTTCCATGAGCACTCTGTCCTTGAAGGTGCCGGGCTCAGACTCGTCTGCGTTGCAGATGATGTAGCGGGTCTCCTCAGGGGCATTGGCTACCGCCTCCCACTTGATCCCGGCGGGGAATGCGGCGCCACCCCTGCCGCGAATGTTTGAGGCCTTCACTTCGGCTACGACGGCTGCGCTGCCCATCTCGAGTGCCCGGCGCAGCGCCTCGTAACCCTTGTTGGCGACATGGCTCTCGACGCTCGTCGGATCGATGGTGCCCATTCGCCCGAGGAGGAGGTCCCCGACAACCGTCGCTGGTTGGCCGTCGACCACAACCGACTCTCCGCGCAGCATGGCGACGACGGCTTCACCGTTCGTGCGAGTGAGCACGGCATCGGCCTCTCCAGCAAGCTGCATGAAAACGGCTGGCGCCCTGTCACACTGACCAAGACACGGGCTGGGGTGCCAGGTAGCCCCGTCGACGACGGTGCCGGCGGGGCCGAACGCCGCTTCGAGTGCGGCGACGATCTCAGTCGCGCCGTGAGGGCGACAGCAAACGTCGTCGCACACGTGGGCAACACGAGGCGGCCGCTCCTCGGTCGACAGCAAGGCGTAGAACGATGCAACTCCAAATGCCTCAGCCGGCGGGACGCCGAGCCGCTTGCAGACGTAATCGAGAGCGCCGCGAGAGATCCATCCAACTTCTGACTGAACCGCGTGAAGAGCAGGGAGCAAGAGATCGCGTTGCGCCGCAGCCATGTGGAAGCCGCCAAAGGAAACCCGACCATCGCGCGCCGTACGTTGAGCACCGTCCCAGCCTGATTCGGGAGGCCCGAGCAAACCATCGACGGCATCGCGTTCGGACGCCGTCGCCGGTACCTCCATGAACTTCAGATCCAATTCAGGCGACCTTCTCGATGCGAACTGCTGTCGCTTTGAACTCCGCAGTGCCGGACTTTGGGTCCCACGCGTCAATTGTGAGCTGGTTGACCGCGGCCTCATCCGGGAAGTGGAACGCCATGAAGGCAAGGCCGGGACGCAGCGACTCGTGGAAGTAGACCGGCACGTCGATGGCGCCGCGCCGCGATGACACTGTGACGATGTCACCCTCGGCCAGGCCGAGGGTCTCGCCATCTTCAGGTGCGATCTCGATGATGCCGCCAGACCGCAGTGGCGAGTGATACCCCCCGGACTGGACGCCCGTGTTATACGAGTCGAGGCGCCGCCCGGTGGTCATCCGGACGGGAAACTCGTCCGATAGCTCATCAATCGGCGGGACCCACACAGTCGGCATGAATGGGGCGGGCTCTCGCGGCATCGGATCCTCCCACAGCCACGAGTGGAGGAATTGTGTGCCGGGGTGGTCCTCGTCGGGGCACGGCCATTGGATGCCGCCCAGCTCTTCGAGCCGTTTGTAGGACATTCCGGCATGCATCGGCGAAAGGGCCCGCAACTCGTCCCAAGCCTGTTCAGCGGTCGGAATTCCCCAGCCGCGACCCATCCGCTCCGCAAGCAACGAGATGATTTCGATGTCGTCCTTGGCCTCGCCCGGTGGTTCGAGTGCCTTGCGGATGCGTTGCACACGGCGTTCCGAGCTCGTGGAGGTGCCGTCTGACTCCGCCCAGCCTGCGGCAGCGGGCAGCACGACATCGGCCATTTCCGCCGTTCTGGTGAGGAAGATGTCCTGTACCACCATGAATTCGAGACCATCGAGTAGAGCCTCGGTATGTGCAGTATCAGCCTCCGACTGCGCCGGGTTCTCACCAATGACATAGAGCGCTGTGATTTCCTTGTTGCCCATGGCCTCGAGCATCAGGGAGATGTGCAAACCAGCCTCGGATGGGACTGGATGACCCCACAGCGCCTCGAACTTTCCGCGAGCCTCGTCGTCCTCCACGTCCTGAAAGCCCGGGAGCTTGTTGGGCAGTGCACCCATGTCTCCTCCACCCTGAACGTTGTTCTGGCCACGAATGGGGACAAGACCCGAGCCGTACCGTCCAACGTGGCCGGTGAGTAGCGAGAGGTTGATCAGCGCAAGAACGTTGTCTGTCGCGTTGGCATGCTCGGTGATACCGAGTGTCCAGCAGATTTGCGCGGTCTCGGCGGTGGCGTAGTCATGTGCCATCTGCCTGATCACTTCAGCAGGCACGCCCGTGACCTGTTCACCCCGATCCAGGGTCCACTCCCGTACAGCTTCTTTGTACTCCTCGAAGTGTGCCGTGGAATGATCGATGAAGTCTTGGTTGACCAGGCCGGCCGCGATGATCTCATGGCCCACGGTGTTGGCGAGGGCGATGTCGGATCCCACGTCGATCCCGAGCCACACATCTGCCCAGGCCGCTGAGGTAGTGCGTCGCGGATCGACGGTATACATCTTGGCGCCGTTACGGAGACCCTTGATGAGGTGATGAAAGAAGATGGGATGCGCTTCGCGCGCGTTGGAGCCCCACAGCAGGATGAGGTCTGTGGTCTCGATCTCTTCGTAAGAGGAGGTTCCGCCCCCTGCCCCCAGGACTGCCGCCAGACCGGCGACGGAAGGAGCGTGTCAGGTGCGATTACACGAGTCGATATTGTTGGAGTCGAGGACGAGCCGGCCGAACTTCTGTGCAAGGAAGTTCATTTCGTTGGTGCCCTTGGAGCACGAGAACATGCCGACCGAGTTTCCCTTGTGCGCCTCCAATCCGGCCGCAGCCGCATCGAGGGCGTCGTCCCATGTCGCGGGAACGAGCTCTCCGTTGCGCCGAACCAGCGGAGTGGTCAATCGGGGATGTCGCGCCATTTCATCACCTCCCTTCCGGCGGCTGTTGCCGCGATTGGCAGCTTGCCCGAGTGAGGCCGCTGCTGCAAGCGATTAGCCGATTGCCGATCAGAACAACCCCACGATATTGCCGGCTTCGTCTATATCGACGTTCAGGTAGGCGGGCTTGGTCCCGAGGCCCGGCATCGTGCGCATCTCACCGAGGAGCGGATAGATGAAGCCGGCGCCTGCCGAGGCGCGCACCTCGCGCACGGGTACGGTGAAGCCGGTGGGTGCGCCCTTCAATTGCGGGTCGTGACTCATCGAGAGGTGGGTCTTGGCCATACAAACGGGAAGTTCGCCGAGACCGGCAGACTCGAACTCCGCAATCTGCTTCTCCGCTGGCCGCGAGTACTCGACACCGTCGGCACCGTAGATTCGGCGCGCAATCGTCTCGATTTTCTCCTTGATCGATAGCGAGTCCTCATACAGAAGCCTGAATTCGGATGGTTCTTCGCAGGCGGCCACAACTGCTTCGGCGAGCTCGAGAGCACCCTGGCCACCGTGAGCCCAGTGATCCGACATGACTGCGGCGCTTGCTCCCGCCTCCATGGCGACGCGCTTGACGAGCTCGACCTCGGCCGCGGTGTCGGTGTGGAACGTATTTACGGCCACGACGACCGTGATGCCAAACTTCTTGGCATTCTTGATGTGCGCAATCAAGTTCGACATCCCCGCTTCGAGAAGCACCAGGTTCTCGGTCGTGTATGCCTCGTCGAGCGGCCGCCCCGGCACCACACGAGGCCCGCCGCCGTGGGTCTTCAGCGCTCGCACGGTCGCAACAAGCACAACTGCGTCAGGAGCCAGGCCCGATACCCGGCATTTGATGTTGAAGAACTTCTCCATCCCCATGTCGGCCCCGAAGCCGGACTCGGTGACCACGTATTCGCCAAGCTGGAGAGCGACTCGGTCGGCAAGGATCGAGGAGTTGCCGTGGGCGATGTTGGCGAAAGGGCCGGCATGGATGAACGCCGCCTGACCCTCCAATGTCTGCATGAGCGTGGGATGCAGGGCATCTTTGAGAAGTACGGTTACCGCCCCGGCGACTCCTAGGTCCTCGAGGCTGATCGGCTGGCCGGTAACGGTGGTGCCCACGACGACCCGCCCGCAACGCTCCCGCAGGTCGCGCAGGGCCGACGCATAATCCTCACCATCGACCAGCGCCAGGATCGCCATCAACTCGCTGGCAACGGTGATGTCGAAACCGGTCTCGCGGGGTATGCCGTCGGCGGAGCCGCCGAGACCGATGATCGTGTTGCGTAGCGCCCGGTCGTTCACGTCGAGAACACGGCGCCACGTGACCCGGTTTGGGTCGATGCCGATTCGCTCCAGGCCGAGAGCGGCCAGTTCCTCGTCGGTGCGACGACTCTCGTGATACCAGCGCGCGTCGATTGCGGCGGCCACGAGGTTGTGCGCCGCTCCGATGGCATGGATGTCCCCCGTGAGGTGGAGGTTGAACTCTTCCATCGGAACGACTTGGCTGTACCCGCCGCCGGCGGCGCCGCCCTTGATCCCGAAGGTGGGCCCCATTGAGGGCTGGCGAATCGCTGCGATGGCGTTCTTGCCGAGAGCACCGAGGCCCTGGACGAGTCCAATCGTGGTGGTCGTCTTTCCCTCACCGAGAGGTGTTGGGGTGATGGCAGTCACGTCGACGTACTTGCCCATCGGGTTGGATTTCACCCGTTTGAGCACGTCGAGGTGGACCTTGGCTTTCGTCGAGCCGTACGGGATCAGCTCGTCTTCCTCGATGCCGATCAAGGCGGCCATCTCGGTGATCGGCTTGGTGATCGCAGCTTGCGCGATCTCGAGGTCGCTGGGCACGGAAGTGGCCAAAGTTGCCCCTTTGGGAGTGGTTTACGAAGTCGCTGGACTCTAACTGATGGGTGAACCACCCTGCGGTACGAAACCGCATCGTGGCACGGCAGGCAACGATCCTCGTCACACCGGATACGGCATACGAAATCACCACGACACGCTGCGACACCGATGGTTCCCACAGCGCCGTGCACCTTGTAAGGTCGCCTGCGCAGCGTTCGGCTGCTGACCCTGTGCCGACTCTTGTGACGGACAAAATGAGCAATTCACCGCTCGAGGTCTATCGAGCATCGGTGCTCGAATCCTGGATCGATTACAACGGCCACATGAATGAGGGCTACTACGCCGTGGCGTTTGGAGATGCCACGGATGCGTACCTGGTCCACGCCGGCTTTGACGACAAATATCGCAGCGACAGCGGCGGCACGTTCTACACCGTTGAGACCCACATTCGCTACCTGCGCGAGCTCAAGCTCGCCGACCCCCTGGTGTTCCGGACCTACGTACTCGGTGTCGACGCCAAGAAGTTGCACCTGTTTCACACCATGGTGCATGAGATCGAAGGGTACGAGGCAGCAACCCAAGAGGCGTTCCTGTTGCACGTCGACATGGACGGGGTCAAGGTCAGTCCGATGGAGGCCGATCTCCTCGGATCGATCGAGTCCGACAGGGACGATCACGCCCGGCTCTGGCCTCACGGCGCCGGGGATTCCATCCGTTCCTTGAGGAATACCAAATGAGCGTGACGCTGCAACGCACCAAGACCACGTCGGCAATCATCTCGGCCTGGGGACTTTTTAGCGCTCTGGGATTGCTGATGCTCGGCAACGGGCTGCTCGGGACTCTGCTTGGGCTCCGCGCCGAGTTCGAGGGTTTCGCCACTTCCTCGACGGGGGTCATCATGGCGAGCTACTTCGCAGGGTTCCTGTTTGGTTCGCAGGTTGCCCCGCGGATTCTCGAGAGGGTCGGTCACGTTCGGGTTTTTGCGGCTCTCGCATCTCTGGCCTCGGCTTCTCCGCTGGTTCACAGCGTCTTTGTCACGCCGGTGGTTTGGTCGCTGATGCGGCTGGTATTCGGTTTCTGTATGGCCGGTCTCTACGTGGTCGCCGAGTCCTGGCTCAACCAGGCCGCAGACAACAACACGCGGGGCCGGCTTCTCTCTGTATACATGCTGGTGATGATGGGCGGATACGCCGCCAGCCAGGGGTTTTTGGGCGTAGCGGAGCCTTCGGAGTTCCGACTCTTCGTGCTCGCCTCGCTATTCGTTTCCTTAGCCGTGGTGCCGATATCCCTCTCGCAAGGCAACGCACCTTCCTTCCATGCTCCGGAGACTCTGGGGTTCTCGACTGCCTGGAAGGTCGCCCCACTGGGAATCGTCGGCGGCGTCGGCAGCGGGCTCGCTTCAGGAGCTTTGGTTGGTCTTGGACCGGTCTACGCATCACGGATTGGGTTCTCCACCGGCCAGATCGCAACACTCATGGCGGCCGCCCTGATCGGATCGGTCGTGTTGCAGTGGCCGATCGGTCACATGTCAGACCGCGTCCCGCGGCGGCGAGCGCTGCTCATCATCACGACCATTGCCGCCGCGGCCGCAGTGGTGGGCGCACAAACGAGTAACCCGAGTTTTCTTTTTCTACTCCCTGTGATGCTTCTCTTCGGTAGCTTCTCTTACCCGCTGTACTCGGTGGCGCTCAGTCACATCAACGATGCCATCTCGCCAAACCAAGCAGTTGCAGCCAGCTCTCTGTTCGTTTTTGTGACCGGATTGGGAGCAATCGCAGGACCTTTGCTGGCTGCGGCTGCCATCGATTTCATGGGACCGCGTGGCTTCTTCGTTGTGTTGGCCGTTACTCATGGTGCAGTCGGCCTATTTGCCTTGTTGCGCATCTCGACCAAACGGGCAACGGTCTCAACCAGCGACCAGAAGCCGTGGAGGCCGTTCCCGGCACGGGCCAGCGCAGTCGTGGCCCGCCTCGGCAAGACACGTAGAAACGGTGGCCGGGTCAGCCGCTGAGCCGCGCTGCCGCTGCCGCCAACCGGGCTGCGGCATCCATCACAAGACCAGCCACCCTCTCGTCATCGCCGGCAACCGGGAATCGGTATGAAGGCCCGTGTACGTGGATGGCGCCGAGCACTCTCCCGGTGCCGTCGACAATTGCGGCGCCGACCGAATTGATACCCTCGGCAAACTCTTCGCGGCCCCAGGCGTGGCCCGCCTTGCGAACGTCTGCGAGTCGCGCCAGGAGCTGGTCGGGACCTGTGATGGAGCGTGGCGTCCGGCCTTCCAGGGCTCGCGACACATAGCCGTCGATGTCTTCCGCGGGCCACTGCGCCAAGATCGCCAATCCCGACGGCACCAGATGCATCGGAATCAGCTCACCACTCCAGTCCCTGACCTGCACTGTGCGGTCGCTGTCGGCCTGGGCGAGATAGTGGACTTGGTAGCCCGCAGCAACTGCGAAGCCCGCTGCCTCGTCGGTCAGGGACGCCAGCCGAGCGAGGGTTGGTCGCGCCATCTCAACGAGTCCAATCGAGCCGTCGATCGAAGCCGCAATGCCCCGCAACGCCGACCCGACTCTGTACGTCAGGCCGTCGGGACCGCGTTCGACGGCGTTGGTGGCCTCGAGTGTTGCCAGCAGTCGGGCGACGGTGCTCTTTGGCAGATTCACCCTCCGTGCCATGTCGGAAACGCCAGAAGGGGCCACGGCCAAAGCCTCGAGGATCTTGAAAGCCCGCTCAACCGACTGCACACCAGACACGATTCCACGATAGCCCGACGTTCCACATCGTGGAACAGTCCCGCTGAGCGGGCTGGGAATTGATACCTTGGGTCAGGCGGTGTCGCGCCTGTCTTCCTTGTCCTCGTCGTAGTAGTCGAGCTGATCGACCGGCATCACAAGCGCGGTCAGCAAGTTCATGATGTGAGCTGTGATGCGCTTCAGATAGCGGAAATAGAGAGCCCGGGCGACGGCATCGGGAACCGCCCCATCCATGTTGAATGCTGCCTTGACCGCGGCATCATGCTCGTCTAGGAAGCCGTCTGCTTTGTCGACGAGCTGTTGAGCGCGCTCCTCGTCGCGAGATTCGAAGACGGCCGCCGCTTCCAAGATGAGATCCCCGACTGCTTGCCGGTAGCCGTTGAGCACGTCTCGATCGGGCGCGCCTTGGAAGTCGGCGCCGTAGCGCACGATGTCGTAGATGTTCTTGGCGTAGTCGCCGATGCGCTCAGCGTCTTTGACCACGCTCATGTAACTCAAGACGAGCGGCAGATCGACGGACTCCGAAACGGCGGCGTGAAGCATCAGTTCGCGACGGACGTCACGCTGGGCCTGGTTGATTCCTTTGTCGGTCGCACGGACTTCCCGCTTGGTTTCTTTCGACTTGCCGCCGCCGAACAACGCATCGGTAGCCGTCGTGTAGACCTCGTGCCCGTCGGTGAGCATCGTCACCAGCATCTGCTCAACAGATTCGATGGCACTGTGACCCGTGCTTTTGAAAAACTCAAACATGCTGTCCCCTATCTCAACAGCGCAATCAACGTTATTGGTAGCAACACAAAAACCCCGCCGGTGTATCCCAGAGCCAGCCAGCGATGCTCGAGGGCTACGTCGGCAAGGCGCTCTGCCGCTTGCACAGGAATGTAGCGAATGCGCGACAAAGGATAAAGAAGCACGATCCCTGACAAGTTGAACAGGGTATGCACAAAGGCGATGGTCAACGCATCGACCTCGCCCGCGCCAAGCGCCGCCAGCAGCGCGGTGATCGTCGTGCCGACGTTCGCGCCGAGTGTGATGGGATAGGCGTTGCGGACTATCAGGATTCCAGAAGCGACCAGCGGTATGAGGATCGACGTAGTGATGCTGGAGGACTGAACTGCAATCGTCACGATCATGCCGGTCGCCATGCCAATGAGCCCTGACTTGGCCAGCGCGGCATTCAGCGATGTCTCGATGCGCCTGGCGACAAGCAGCCGCATGTTCTTCGTGATCAGCGTGAGCGTGATAAAGATCAGGCCGATTCCGAGGACGAGCAGAGCTGCTGCGTAGACGTTGCCTTCCCCGAACAGCGGCTCGATCAACCCCTCAATCTTGCCTGCCAACCACTTGACGGCGCCTTTGATAGGGCTGTTGAAGCTGCCCCCGACGCTTCCACCTGAGACTGCCTCGGTGATTGCCTCAGCTGCCTTGGAAAGCACGCGGGTTGTGAGCTCCAGGGGCAGCAAGATGACCACCGCGAGCAAGTTGAAGAAGTCGTGCATCGTGGCCGCCGTGAAAGCCAACTTGAACTCGCTTGAGCGCCGCATGTGAGTGAGCGCAACCAGCGTGTTGGTGACGGTCGTGCCGATGTTGGCGCCCATGATCATGGGGACCGCGCTTTGCACGTCGAGCACGCCGCTGGCGACGAGGCCGACGATGGTGGTCGTCGAGACAGACGAAGACTGGACGAGCACGGTGCCGAGGACGCCCACGGCCAAACCCGCAACGGGATTGCTCACTCCCTGGAAGAGCGCATCGGTGAAGTCTGAGCCGAATCCCTTGATGCCGCCTTCGAGGAGGCGCACGGCGGCCAGGAAAACGTAGAGCAGGGCAATGACCAGCACCGCCCGCGCCAGAGGCGGCAAGGTACGAGATGGCGACTCAGCTGCGGGGGGACGATCAGCCATGCGCGCGGCATATTGCCGACTGGCATGGCCCCCATGCAAATCAGGTCAAGATATTCGATCCATGGTCAAGCAGATCCGCGCCGGTCAGGGCCTCCCGATAGCACCTCCGCAACGGATGTTGCCTGCTCGATCGGTCCAGACGCCGTACCCTCACCCTGTGGTTGAAGTCTCGAGCGCCGGTAGGGTCGTCTACCCGACGACCGGTACGACGAAGGGCGAAGTCGTCGCCCATTATTCGGCCGTTGGAGAGCGCCTGCTGCACCACATCATCGATCGGCCGCTCACATTGCAACGTTTTCCGCGGGGCGTGGCGGGCCAAGGGTTCATGCAGAAGAACGCCGCCGACTACTTCCCCGACTACATCGGTCGCCATGTCGTCGAGCGCCAAGACGGCACGACCAACCATCCCGTCGTGACCACCGTCGCGGGCATCGAATACCTGGCGAATCAGAACACGATCACATTTCACATACCCACGACCACGATTACCGCGCCCAATTACCCGGATCGATTCATCATCGACCTCGATCCGCCCGAGGGCTCAGTCGCCATCGTGCGCGAGGCGGCGCTGTTGACTCGGGAACTGTTCGAAGGGATCGGCGTGCCGACCACCCCCGTTGCCACCGGCAGCAAGGGATACCACTTGACCGCCATGATCTCGCCCACACTGACAGTCCCGGAAGTCGACGAACTCGGGCAGCTGGCAGCTGCGGTTTTGTCCGCTCAGCACCCGGACGTCCTGACAACCGAGTTCCGCAAGGCAAATCGGCAGGGTCGGGTCTTCTGCGATTGGCTGCGCAACCGCTGGGGCTCGACCTCGGTGGCACCCTGGTCGCTGCGCCCCCGATTGCGACCCACTGTGGCAGTGCCGTTCGACTGGTCTGAGCTGGATACGATCGCGCCGGATACCTTCGCGATTGGCGAACTTCCGAGCCTCGATCTGCTGGCACGGGCTGCAGAGTCTCCTGTTGACTTGCGGCCGGCTCTCGAGTCGCTGCGCGAAGCCGCCGCCGGGTCTGGAGTCACGATCGAGCCGTTTGACCGATTTCGCTCCTAGAACCAGATCGCCATCTGCCTGCCGTGCGCGTCACGAGGCGCCCGCGGTGGCAGAGACTCGGCAACACCCGTCGCGATCCGATATGCAACATAAGCAACAACTGCGGCATCGAGCACGTCGTCTACGGGAACACCGCCGGCTTCGCCGAGATCGTCCGGCAGTTCGATTCCGACATCAGCCAAGGCCGCCTCCCTGGATCGTTGTCCGGCATACGTCCTCTTCGAGGCGAGCTCTTTGCCAACAAGTGCCCGAAATGCCACCTCAGGGTGCACTTCATAAATCGTGGCTCCGGCGCCAATGACCGCATCGACCTCGAGGATCTTTTGACGCAGCATGTAGGACTGTTTCGAGATGCCGAAACCGTGACGCTGCTTGGAGAGCGTGTTGGCCTCCGCGTATGAGTCGAGTTCGAGAACATCGCGCGGCGGGCAGTAGAAAACGGTCGACCTACGCCGGCCGAGACGCTCTTGCGCCAACGTATCGGCTTCGCGACGCCCCGATGTCGGGAGCCCGATTGGGATGTCGGCTGCCACGGTGGCGGCAGAGCCGTGAGCGGCGACAACTTCGCCCGCCGTTGCGAATATCCCGGCGCCATGGAATACACCGGAATCAAGCTCTACGACCACCCAACCGCCGCGCCACCCGTCCATCCCGACTACGTGCAATTCAGACGGCCCGATATGGGACGTACTCAGGCGCCCAGATCTCGGTGTCGATGGCTGCCTCGACGTTGGTGACTGCGGGCGCCACCCCGTCGGCGATGGCTTGACGAAACACGGCGATCGCCACGGCTCGGGACACATGACGGACGCGATCGATGGACGGATAGAGAGCGCCAGCGCTGAAGTCGGATGCTGTCAGCTCGTCGGCGAGTGCCTTGGCGGCGGCGAGGAACATTCCGTCTGTCACCTTGCCCGCAGCCGACGCCACTACGCCGAGTCCCATTCCGGGAAAGATGAAGACATTGTTCGCCTGGCCAATCGTGTGAACCTGGCCGTCGTAGTTCACAGGAGGGAAGGGACTGCCGGTGGCAACCAGTGCCCTCCCCTCGGTCCAGTGCATGATCTCTTCCGGGGTTGCCTCTGCGTGCGACGTCGGATTCGACATCGGCATGACGACCGGTCGATCGATGTCCATGGCCGCGGAGCGCACCACTGATTCAGTGAAGGCTCCGGCCTGGCCGCTCACTCCGATCAGCGCTGTCGGCTTGGCGCCGGCGACAACCGCGTCGAGATCCCACACAGGGCCGCCCGGCCAATCCGCCACAGCGGAAGCATGCACTGCAATCCGGTGCTTTTCCGGATTGAGGTCGTCACGGCTATCGACGACCAGGCCCTTGGAGTCGAGCACGTAGACCCTGTTGAGCGCAGCTATCGAATCGAGGCCGTCGTCGACCATCGCCGCAACGATGTGGTCGTGGATTCCAATACCGGCCGATCCTGACCCGAGGATCACAACCCGATGTTCAGAAATCGAATGGTGCGACGCCCGTCCCGCAGCAATCAATCCGGCAACCGTCATTGCGGCAGTGCCCTGGATGTCGTCGTTGAAAGACGGCAGCACATCTCGATATCGCTGCAGATTGGTGAAGCTGGTGCGGTTCGAGAAGTCCTCCCATTGCAGCAGCGCGCCCGGGTGAGCCTTCCGGAGAGCTGTGACGAATTCATCGATGAACGAGTCGTAGTCGTCCCCGGTCAGCCGATGCTCGCGGTAACCGACGTAGAGCGGATCGCTCAGCAACTCCTCGTTGTTGGTCCCGACATCGAGGCACACCGGGATGGTGCGGTCGGGGTGGATGCCTGCGGCCGCGGTGTATAGGGCGAGCTTGCCGATCGGTATCCCCATTCCGCCTGCTCCCTGGTCCCCGATGCCGAGAATACGTTCGTTGTCGGTCACGACGACGATGGGTCTCTCGGCGTAATAGCGGGCCTGCAAGACTTCCCGGATCTTCCCCCTGTGGCGCGGCGTGATGTAAAGGCCGCGGCTGCGGCGAAAGATCTGGCTCCAGTGTCGCGAGGCCTCGGCAACGGTGGGCGTATAGATGATCGGCACCATCTTCTCGAGATTGTCGAGGAGGTAGCGGTAGAAGAGGGTCACGTTGCGGTCCATCAGGCTATTCAGGTAGACGTGGCGTCCCAGATCCGTTGTCTTGAGGTCCATCTGAGCCTGGACACGCTGCAACTGAGCCTCGATGCCGTCGACGTGGTCAGGGAGCAGCCCGGAGAGCTTGAGGTCGTCACGCTCGTCACGGGTGAAGGCGGTGTCCTTGTTGAGGATCGGAGACTTGAGCACGTCGCTCCCGCGCAAACTGACGTCGACGTAGCGAGTCCCGCTCGTCAGGTCAAAGTGTTCTTCATAGGCCCGCTTCATGGTCCGACCAACTCCTCTGGGATAATCCAATTCTCTCGATCGGACTGGGGATCGCCGTAAAACTCCGGACTGACCCGTCGGAACCACTCCGTGCCGAAGGACATCAGGAACGCCTCAGGCGGCAGCTGTAGGAACCAACTGGCCTCGTCGATCTGGCTCTGATGGGCGGCCATGGCCGCCCGTTTGGTATCAAGCAGATCTGCCACATCAACCGCCGTTGTGATCTCAGCCTCGGGTAGTCCGATCTTGTCGAAGTCAATGCGATCGTCCCTGTCGTCGAGATCTTCTTCTGGATCGGGACGCATGTCGCGCATGGCTTTGATTCGGTCTCGATTCATTGACACTTCGTAGACCCACTCCACTCCGGCGAGATTGGCTGCAGCGTGGCCGACTCGGTGCACTTGGATGTGGTCCGGATGACCGTAGCCGCCATGGCTGTCATACACCGTGAGGACATCGGCTGCCTCTTCGCAGAGGATCGCGGCCAATTTGGCGGCAGCCTCTTCGACTTCGGCTCGCCAGAAACAATTCGGGTGCTCGTTGTCCGCAGTGCCCATCATTCCGGAGTCCCGGTAGCCGAGCTGGATTGCCTTCTCGATCCCAAGGATGCGCGCCGCCTCCTGAAGCTCTGCAGCGCGCCGCTGCTCGAGCGTCTCGTGGGGAGCCAGGAACCCGTCTTCCACTTCACCAACTGCGCCGTCTGTAGCAGTGACGACCACGACCTTGTGCCCGCCGGCTGCGGCACGAGCCATGGTGCCGCCCATCGATATGGACTCGTCGTCCGGGTGAGCGTGGAAAGCAACAAGCGTCGCCAAAAGGTCTCCTGAGAGCGGGACCGACCAGGCTAATCCTGCCGCCGACCCGACACGACCGCAGCGCAGAGCCGCTTGATGGTCGCCGATGGTTGGAGGCAAACTAACGCGTTGCGTTCGCCTTGATCGCGTCGTGGACGAAACGGGTGAGACCCTGTCCCCTGTCCTCCCAGTATTTCTCGAACCGCGGATCGGCGAGGTAGAGCTCAGCAAGCAGGACGTGCTGGTCGATCGAGCAGGGGTAATACCAACGGTCGATCGAAAGCCGATGCTCATGGGCGACGTCCATCGCAGCCAGCGCGTCGGCCGCCTCCCCTGCCAGAAGCAGATCGGCGAACTTGGTAACGATCCCCTCGTTTTCTGCCACAGCCTCCTGCCACTGCTCCTGTGAGTATTGCGACGTCCTTTGTTTGGACACTTCATGAACGGCGGACCAACGCTCGGAAGCCTCAGCTTCGTGTTCGGCTGGATCGAAGTCCCCAAAGACCTCGAACATCTCCTCAGGGCTCATCGGTACTCCCGCCTTCTCCGCCGGTCACGGAGATTCCTCACCCAGACGGGATCTGAGGAACCGCTGCTCCAAGTCGTTTTCAGTGAGCTCGAGCGCCCGCAGATACGCCTCGCGGCTCTCTCTCGGCCTGCCGAGCTTTCCGAGCAGGTCGGCGCGCGCCGAGTGATAGAGGTAATAGCCGTCAAGGCCGTCTCGCAGCGTGTCCATGATCTCGAGGCCGGCGCCGGGACCTTGGTCCATGGCGACCGCAACGGCGAAGTTCAGCGTCACGACCGGAGAAGGCGCAATCTCAACCAGTTTGGCGTAGAGCATCCGAATCTCTTTCCAATCCGTTACGTCCCAGGTGTCAGCCTCAGCGTGCACTGCGGCAATGGCAGCCTGTAATTGATACGGACCGACTTCGCGCCGGCGCAGCGCCGCTTCGAGGATCTCCTGGCCCTCCGCGATCGCAGCCCCATCCCACAGCAACCGATCTTGATCGGCCAGCAGCACGAGCTGGTCATCCTGAACCCGGGCTACGGACCGGGAGTTCTGCAGGAGCATCAACGCCAGCAGACCAGAGACCTCTGGCTCATCCGGCATGAGCGCACCAAGGATGCGACCCAGGCGGATTGCCTCGTCGCACAGTTCGTGACGAACCAAGGCATCGCCGACACTCGCCGAATAGCCCTCGTTGAAGATGAGATAGAGAACAGCGAGAACCGAGCCGAGCCGACCAGGAAGCTGGTGGTCCGGCGGAACCCGATAGGGGATGCCGGCCTGCCGGATCTTCCGCTTGGCACGGACGATGCGCTGCGCCATGGTCGGCTCCGTGGCCAAAAAGGCACGAGCGATCTCACCGGTGGTCAGCCCGCCGAGCGTCTTCAGAGTCAGCGCAACCTGTGCCTCCCGATTGAGTGCGGGATGGCAACACGTGAACATCAGCCGAAGCCGATCATCTTGAACAGCGGAGTCCACGGTCTCCTCCGTAATTGTTTGGTCTGCGGTGCCCTGAGCTTGCTCCAGCTTCATCAGGTACTCGAGCTCTGATTGTTTGCGGACTCTCGTCTGGGTTCTCCGCAGCCTGTCGATGGCCTTGCGACGGGCCGCGGTCGTTAGCCAAGCGGCCGGCTTGTTGGGGATTCCCGACTTCGGCCAATCGACGAGCGCCGCCGCGATTGCTTCCTGCACTGCGTCCTCAGCGAGCTCGAAATCGCCTGTTTGGCGGATCAGCGTGGCAACGACCTTGCCGTACTCCTCGCGGAATACGTGGTCGAGCGCCTGCCCGGCGGCTAGCTCGGGGGTTGGTTGCTTTCCCAATCCCACACCGGACGCACTTCGACCGAGCCGTACCAAGAGCCGGGCAGTCGAGATGCAATAGCGATCGCTTCGTCGAGATCGGCGGCTTCGATCAGGTAGAACCCGCCGAGTGCCTCGTGGGTCTCGGCAAATGGGCCATCCGTCGTCAAAGTCTCGCCGTCACGCACCCGCACCGTCGTCGCAGTGGCCGTCGCGTCGAGCGCTTCGCCGCCGAGATGCTGGCCGGTTTCAGCAATGGATGCAGAGAAGTCCATGTACTCCTTCATCACCTGAGCTTGTTGCTCTGGCGTGGCCTCTGCTTGCGCTGCTTCATCGCCATATATCAATAGCGCGTACTTCATCGGGTCTCCTCCCCGCCGCCGCCGTCGTTCCACCATCACGACGAACGGGACGACGATATTCGACAGCCCGATGCAAGCTAGCGGGCCAAGCCTATCCTTTGCCCCATGAGCGACTACACCCCTCCCCTACGCGACATTAAGTTCGTACTCGATACGACATGCGACATCGACGAGATCATCAGCTATCCCTCTTTTGCTCACGTGGACAAGGATGTTGCCTTCGGAGCGCTCGATGAGGCGGCCCGGTTCTTCTCTGAAGTGGTTGCTCCGACCAATCGCGATGGCGACCTGATCGGGTCGGTTCGCAACGACGACGGTTCGGTCAGCGCCCCGGATTCTTTCAAGAAGGCTTACGCGCAATACGTTGCCGCAGGGTGGGGGGCTGTGAAGTCACCCATCGAGTTCGGCGGTCACGGCTTCCCGGGCAGCGTCGGGCTTGCCATCCTCGAGATGCTCACGTCGGCCAATATGGCCTTCTCCCTTTGTCCGATGCTCACTTCGAGCGCCATCCTTGCCTTGAGTGCCCACGGCTCTGACGAGCAGAAAGCCATATACCTCGAGAAGCTCATCAGCGGCGAGTGGACCGGAACGATGGTGCTCAGCGAGCCAGAGGCCGGCTCAGACGTTGGAGCGCTGCGTACCAAGGCCGAGCCGAAGGGTGACGGCACCTGGGCCATCACCGGAACAAAGATCTTCATCACCTGGGGCGAGCACGACATGGCGGAAAACATCGTCCACCTTGTCCTGGCTCGCACTCCGGGAGCCCCGCCGGGCACCAAAGGAATCAGCCTGTTCATCGTTCCCAAACTCATCCCGGACTCTGCCGGAGCCCCAGCTGATCGCAACTCGTTGCACTGCGTATCCATTGAACACAAGCTCGGCATTCACGGCAGCCCCACGTGTGTTATGGCCTTCGAAGATGCAACGGGCTGGATGATCGGCGAGGAAAATGCCGGGATGCATTACATGTTCACGATGATGAACGATGCCCGGATCCACGTTGGCCTCGAAGGCATCGGCCTTGCGGAGCGTTCCTATCAGCAGGCGCTCGACTACGCCAACACACGTCGCCAGGGTCGCGCCGTGGGAGCTGCAAAGACGGAGAGTTCGCTGATTGTCCAGCATCCCGATGTGCGGAGGATGCTCATGACGATGCGCGCCTTCATCGAAGGAGCAAGGGCGCTGCTGTTCGCCAACACGGCGGCCATCGATCGCAGCCACCACGCTCCTGACGTGGCCGCTCGCGCCGCAGGCGAGGAGCGGGCTGCCCTGCTGACGCCGGTGAGCAAGGCATTCGCTACCGATCTCGGCGTCGAGCTCACTTCGATCGGACTACAGGTCCACGGTGGCATGGGGTTCGTGGAGGAGACCGGATCGGCCCAGCACTTTCGCGACGCCAGAATCACTCCGATTTACGAGGGAACAAACGGTATCCAGGCAATGGACCTGGTCATGCGCAAGCTGCCGTTGCGCGAAGGCGGGGTCGTGGCCGACTTTCTCGCCGAGATAGGCGCCACGATCGAGACCACGGCCGCAGCCGGGCTTCCCGAGATATCGGACTCACTTGCCGTTGCCTACGCCGACCTCGAGTTGGCCACAGATCATCTGGCGCGCCTGGACGACGCCAACGATGCGCTGGCAGCTGCAACGCCGTATTGCCGACTCTTCGGCCTTGTCGCTTGCGGCCACTACCTGGGCCGACAGGCTGTAGTCGCCGCTCGATCGGCCGATGATCCTTGGATGCAAGACAAAGTCGCGATCGCAACGTTCTACTCGACTCAGCTGCTGCCTCAGACCAGCGGATTGGCGCCTGCAGTGACTGCCGGCGCCCAGCAGCTCTTTGCCGTGGACCTCGCCGCGGCCGGCGTCTAGTTTCGGACCATGCGACGATTTCTGACGTGGGCGCTTGGTGGTCTCGCCGTGGGAGTGGCGGTACGTGCACTCGCTACCAAGACACCACTCGAAGCGCCGGCGAGCCCTTCGCGCGACCCGTCCTCGCCCACCCTCGCGGAACCGGCGGAGACCCTGATTGCACCGCTAGCGGAAGTTGCCGAGAGTGGTCCAATTCGTGACGAGCAGCCGCCAGACCGCCTGGAGACCACGATCGCGTTCATTCGTATCCTCCTGCAGCGCCTCAAGGCTCACACGACGACGGTGATAGCCGGCAGCATTGCGTACTACGCCCTCCTCGCGATATTTCCGGCAGCCATCGCAGCCATTTCGGTATATGGACTGATTGCAGACCCGGCCGATCTGGCCAACCTCATCGAGTCCCTCGCCGACCGGTTGCCGGACTCGACTTCCTCGTTGATCAATGAGGAGTTGCTCCAGGTGGTGACGGCATCAGATACAGGCCTGGGAATCTTGACCGTCGTGTCCATTCTCACAGCCCTGTACTCGGCGTCTGCGGGGGCCAAGGTTCTCATTACCGGGGTGAATCTCGCCTACGGCGAACGCGAGACCCGATCTTTCCTGGTCGTGCGCGGCCTCGCTCTGCTACTGACTTTCGTCATGATCATCGGCGTCGTAGTCGTCGTATCGTCTGTGGCAGTCCTACCGAGGATCGTGGACAGCCCCGTCACGCGTTTTGCGATATGGCCGGCGCTGATCCTGCTCGTCGTCGCGGGCTTGGCATTCCTCTATCGCATCGCACCCGCAGATGCCCCGGGGCGCAACCACCCCATCTGGCAAGGAGCACTCGGCGCTGCCGTCGTGTGGCTGGCCGCCACTGCAGGATTTTCGGCCGGGGTAACCGCCTTCGGTAGATTCAGCGCTACCTACGGAGCCTTGGCAGGCGTGATCATCCTCCTGCTGTGGTTTTTTCTGTCGGGTCTCATCGTCTTGCTCGGCGCAGAGTTCAATGCCGCGATCGAAGTGCGCCGGCAACGCATTGCTACCGCGACAAGTTGAGCAGATCGCCCCTCTCCAGGAGCTCGATCAGGAACTGATCGGGCGTGCTGTAGAGGATCTCCCGATCGCAATCGTCGTCTACGGCAGACGCGAACCCCGGAGTTGCATTGACCACAAGCGGCTCATCGTTATATCCGACATCGGGCACCACCAAAGGATCGGTGCGGACCTCGATTGCAGAGGCGCCGATGGCATTGCCCTCGTCACAGGTGACCTTCTCGACCAAACGAGCTCTAGCCAGCGCGTCACGTGGTATCGGAAGTGCGACGACTTCAGCCGGGATGCCGCGTATGCCGGGCTCGAGCGATCGAGCCTGCTTGATAACCAGACGGGCTTGGGGCCTGGGTTGATTCCCTTGGAGAGAGGGCCAGCCGGCGTCCATGTCTTTGAACTCGAAGTCGAGCGTGAGGGTGGTGATGTCTTGCGGGCCCGGCAATGCTCCGTTGACTCGATCTCGCCACAACAACGCCACGGATCGGGCCTCCTCGAACAGTTCGCTCACCTGCAAGTCCGACAACACCTGAACACCATCGCGGACGAGGTTGGAGCGGCTACGGCGCTCGATCACAGGAGCGGCAGCTCCCGACTGCGTGACCACGATCTCCTCTGGCAAAGCACCGAGAGCCGGATCGGGATTGGCCACAGAGACGGCCCCGGCCTGGACGTTGAGACGCATCGAATAGTCGGCGTTCGCCACCGCCGGCTCGATCGTGAAGGTGAACACACCGTTGGCCCGTTCCAGCCGGTCGTCGAAACGGGCGTGGACCAGGACTCCCATGCCACCACTGCGATGGTCAACCCTTTCCCGCTGCCGCTCCTCGAACGCTTCAAACCCCCAGTATGAAGCCCAGGTCGCCTTGATCGCCCACTCGATTGATTTCTTCTGGTCGTCGTTGTCGATCTGGATCTCCGGCCTGAAGAACCCCGTGTTGGAGTCGTAGAGGCCGGCACCGTTGAAGCCCTCGATGTCCTCGACGCTGCTCGAGGACCGGAATCGGAGACCTTGGTTGAGTGCGTAGTTCGCGTAGACAATCTCGAGCTGATCTGTGATTTCCGCGAGCGTCGCCTCGTTCATCTTGATGGACCGCAGATATCGGGGAAAGCCATCGGCTCGCAGGATGTCTCCGACCGGGGTACCGGCCGGGTTCGCTTCGATGAATTCGTTTGCGAACTCTCGGTCGGCCTGCTCCGTGTAGAAGGAGTCATATGCTCGCCTGCCCTCCAGCATCAGGTACCGGGTACGGCGCGATCCTTGAAAGCTGGTATTGGTCATCATCGCGTTCAGAGCGTCGGCCGCCAGCTCCATGTGCTCGAAGTACGGCCGAACGGATATGGCCGCAGCGTCGGGGGGCATACTCACGCCGGCGGCCTGGAGATTGATAAACCCGGCGGCCTTGCCGCCGATGATCGGCCGCCACCGCTCGAGCTCGGCCTCGGTGTCAACGAGGCTGAGTGACGAGAGCTCGATGACATACGGCAACGATGCAAGGCTCACCGGACGGATCGCAATCGGAGTCACGCTGTTGAGCTGGCGCCACATCGAGTACTGGTCCTCTGTGATCAACACGATTTCGAGACCTGCTTCTGCGCTGGCGCGCACCAGAGCTGGAGCGCGCACTCTGGCCGCCTGCTGCACACCCGCATCCTGGAGGATGCCCGCTTGCGACGCGTTCGGGATCCCGCGATTGCGGGCAAGGATGTTGACGTGAGCCAACGCAGTTTGCGGTGCCGAAGAGATCAACGCCGAGCCCGGAGGTAGAAAATCGGGCACCGTGTTCACCAACAGAATGTCCGTATCGCCTGCAGCACTGAGGTCCTTGCCACCGGGACCAATCAGCAACAGCCGACCGGCTGCGATGCCCTCGTTGTAGACCGCCACCTGCCCCGGCGGCACCAGCTCGCTGTAGCGGACTATCCGGTCGTAGTAGGGCAGTTGACTTTCGGCCAGCACAGCCGCAACAGCTTCCTGCTCGGGCGATCGCAGAACCCACTCGAGGTTGTCTCCGATGTTCGCCGGCACCGAAGCGGCGATTGTCTCGAAGAACCTCCCGACTTCCTGTGGTGTTGGATCGTCGTGATATTCGAGCTCGATCACCCAGCGTTCTCCGCCCCCGCCTGCTGAGGATGGGAAATAGAGCAAAGACCCGAGCCCGAACACTCGCGGCTCAGCGTCGAGGGCCAAGTCGTAGAAGTCGTCGCTGTAGAGACGGTTGCCCACAGATTGACTGCCGACGAATTGCAGGTCGTATGGCAGCTCGTCGCGAGGCTGGGCAAGCGCCCAGCTGTAGATCTCTTGAATCGTTGCGAACTTCTGGCCGCCCGGCAGGGGCACAAAACTCGAGCCGGGAACCTCGGCGCCGTTCAGGAGCCGGAACCAGTACCACTCATCATGGAGGGTGTAGAAGTTCGAATCCATCCACCATATGGACGAATTGAAGGACATGTCCGCAATCGTGAACTTCACGACCGATTGGCCCGAGGGGCCGGTCCGGGCCAGAGCAAAATACTCGGGAACCGTCGCAATGGCAGGCACGGAATGGTCGTCGAACCCGTTCTCGTCAACCCAGGTGGGAACCGGTACCACCGGGTACGTCGGCGGAGGAAATGTTGAGCCGGGGGCACCTGTCGAGCCCGGCAGTGTCGTCGCCACAACAGACGATCCCGGGACGGTGGATCCGGGTCTTCCGGAAGTTGACGTCGTGGAACTGCCGTCTGCGCCTGATGTGCACGCAGCAGCAATCATCAGGAATGCAAGCAAACCAATGACCCGACGGCCGCTGTGCGATGAAGTCCTTGTCGCCATTGCCCTCTATGACGGCTCGGCGGGGACGTTAGTTCCCTGGCGAACCGACGTCTGGTTTCGAGCGCTCCTCGCCCAGGATCGCGGATTCGGCTTCTCGGCTGAGCACCGTCCGGTTGGTTGGGTAGGCAAACTTGACGGTGGGCTCGGCATTGACGGCTTTCAGCACCTCCCGCCAAATCCGATCGTTGAATCGTTTGAAGAATTCCGCCATCGTGCGCTCTACGGCGAGGGTAGCTCGCCCCTGACACGGCCCCGTTGGACGGCTAGAGGTCCCAGCGCGGCTATCGTTCTGTTCGGCTGCCGACGCAGCCTTCGGGCCCCTTCGCATTGGACGCGATCCCCCCGGGGTGCCGTTAATACCATCGATAGAAGATTCATGCTGGAAGCACCAAGCGATACAACTTTCCTCGACCTCGGAATCAATGAAGACCTCGTAGCCATTCTCGAAAAGGACGGCATTACCGCCCCGTTTCCGATTCAAGCGAAGGCAATCCCAGACGGCATGGCCGGTTTCGACGTCACCGGACGGGCCCAAACCGGCTCGGGCAAGACGCTGGCATTCGGCCTACCGATGATCGAGCGCATGAAGAAGGCGGAACCGAAGCAACCCCGCGGGCTCATACTCGTACCCACTCGAGAGCTGGCGAACCAGGTCACAGAGGTGCTCAATCCGCTCGTCAAGGCCCGCGGCATTTTCACCGTCGCCGTCTACGGCGGTGTCTCGATGCAACGCCAGATCGACAAGCTCCGTCGCGGGGTTGAGATCGTGATAGCAACCCCGGGCCGTTTGATCGACCTGATCGACCGCCGAGAGATATTCCTCGATGACATCGAAATGGTGACCATCGACGAGGCCGATCAGATGGCAGACATGGGGTTCTTGCCCCAGGTGCGGCGGATCATGCGGGAAGTCCCCGAGGACCATCAGACGATGCTGTTCTCGGCAACCCTCGATGGACAGGTCGGCACGCTGATCCGCAAGTACATGAAGGATCCTGTCGAGCACGAGGTGGAAACCGATCAGGCAACCGTGGGAACGTCGGACCATCGGTTCCTGCAGGTGCACTACATGGACAAGGTCAAGGTGGCTGCGGCAATTGCGAACAGCGGTGAGCGCACCCTGATGTTCACTCGCACCAAGCACGGCTGCGATCGAGCGGCCCGCGACCTGCGCGAAGAGGGTGTGGAAGCCCGGGCCATCCATGGCGACCTCCATCAGTCGAAGCGACAGAAGGCTCTGGATGCATTTGCCGACGGCTCTGCACCGGTTCTGGTCGCCACCAATGTCGCGGCGCGGGGCCTCCACATCGACAACGTCGACACCGTCATCCACTTCGATCCACCGGACGATCCCAAGACTTACCTCCACCGATCTGGCCGCACGGCCCGTGCCGGCGAGTCAGGTCTGGTCGTAACCCTCGTCGAGTGGGATCAGCTCAACGAGGTGCTGCGCATCCAGAAGCAGGCGGACCTCAACGAGCCGGTCGTCAAGATGTTCAGCAACGACGCTCGGCTCCACGACCTGGCGAACTTCATCCCTGACCCGGCCGACGCTCCGTTCAAGACGGTGACGTCGAGAAGGCTCTCAGGGGGACGAAGGCGCAGAAGGCTCTAGAGGCTTATCAGGTATCAAGTATCAGGTATCAGGTATCAGGTATCAGGTAGCAGGTATCAGGCATCAGGCATCAGGAAGAAACGGTGCGTGGTAGGTCAGACGTAGAACGTTGGGTCCTACCGCTTGCGGCCCTACGCCGTCGAAACTCCGAACCGCTTCTCGAAGAGCTCCGCGCCGCGTAACAGCTTGTCGGGCAGCGCCATCAGCTTGTCGCGGGCTTCTCTGCCCTCGGCATCGAGGCCCTCCACGTCGCCGATCGCCCAGTCGCGCAGCAGCGGCATGACCACACGGTCACGATGCAGGCGGAGGCTGTAGACCCCGGCCCTGGCCATTTCGACGGCGCGCCGGGCGAACCCCGGGATACCTGTACCCGGCATCTGAAAGCTGTTGAGCACCCGATAGATCGCCGCCACGACGGCCGAAGGATGCTCTCTGAGCATCGCCGTCGTCACACCTCGATAGAACATGAAGTGGTGGTTCTCGTCGGCGGCAATGCGAGCCATGATCGCATAGGCCGTCTCGTCATCGGCCAGGCGCCCGGCATTGCGATGGCTCACCCTGGTCGCCAGCTCTTGTGCTGAGGTGTAGGCAAAGAGGTCGATCGGGTTCTCGAACTCTGCTTCGTAGCCTTTGAGCATCGTGGCATAGCGGTCGTCTTCGAGCGCCCGCGGATCGCAATTGCGCGAGGTGAGTAGGTAGCTGCGGAGAGCAATCGCATGCTGCCCCTCTTCGGCGGTCCACAGTTTGTTCCACTCTGCGAGCTTCGAGTCCTTTGGCATGTACCGCTCGATGATCGAGTGGTAGTAAGGAAGGTTGTCCTCCGTGAGAAGGTTGAGGACGAGTGAAGTCCGCACGGTCGGGTCCAGCGTCCCATCGGATTCAGACCACGGCTCGTCGACGAAGTTGCGGCCCTCTTCCCACGGCACAAAATCATGGAAGTACCAGTGATCCCGCCTGGCTTTGTGCTCGTCCATGAGCCGACCGGCGACATCGTCGACGGCGGCTATCAGCTCGAGTGCTTCGGTGTCAGCCATGAAATCCTTGTCACGAAATGAGAATGCTGCGCCAACGGTAGCGCGGTGAAACTCAAATGTGCCGGCGGAGAACCGGCCGGTTTGCTCGCTATGCAACGGCCTTAACATCACGGCGACCCGATTCAAGGAGCCCAGTGAGCAAGTCCTATTCAGCGCCGCCAGAATTCAACCTCGATATGGACAAGTCGTACGGCGCGACGATCCAAACGAATCATGGCACTATCGAGATCGAACTCGACGCTGCTAGGTCGCCGATCACCGTGAACAACTTCGTCACCTTGGCTCGCGACGGATTTTATGACGGAGTCATTTTTCACAGGGTCATCGAGGGGTTCATGATCCAAGGCGGTGATCCAACGGGGACCGGCACCGGTGGGCCCGGATACCGCTTCCGCGACGAGCTCGATGGCTCGGGCACTTACAGCCGCGGCACGGTGGCCATGGCCAACGCCGGACCCAACACGAACGGCTCGCAGTTCTTCATCTGCCACAGCGACGTCGGTCTACCGCACAACTACACCATCTTCGGCAAGGTAGACGGGAGTCTGGAAGCGGTCGACGCAATCGCCACAACGGCTACCGCCCCCGGCGACCGACCGATCGAAGAATGTGTGATCGACAGCGTCACGATTGCAGAGAGCTGAGCTGTCAGCCGGCTAGCCGTCTTCCGAATCTTCTTCGCCGGAGTCTTCGCCCTCTTCCGACTCGCCGGGAAGCGCCCCTTCGTCGTAATTGCCGACGGCATTCCACAACATCCAGCCGACTCCACGTCGCTCGGCCGCTCTGATGCTCTCGAGGATCTGCTCGTTGCTCCAGTAGAACGCCTGTAGCCAAGGCCGCACCAGAGTGCCGCCGTCGACACGCGGCATTCCATCGTCCAGAGCATCTGCGGTGACGGCACCCGGGTGATCGTTGGGATCGTCAAAGCCGAGCCAGCCTGGGCTGTAATGGCTGGGATAGATCATCGGGCTCAACACGTCGACCACCCCGGACAAATCCTCCGGCCGCTGGCCGATCCCCTGATCGTCGGAAGCGGAGAACACGATGGCGAAGACGGCTGCGCCAACTGCGCATCCCATCGGATGGAGCCGCTCGCGTGCCTCTGTGAGAAAGGCCTTGATGGCGCCGACCCGCTCCTCCTGTGTGGTCGGGTTGGTCTTGCGCGCTTGGCGCGATGCGGCGCCAGTCGGAAAACGCACATAATCGAACTGCACCTCATCGAAGCCGAGGTCGCACGCTTCGACCCCGAGGTCGAGCATGTACTCCCAGGTATCTGGATTGGTTGGATCGATCCAGTCTCCCGCCAGCCGGTATTCGGGGCGGGCCTTGGCCCGAATCGGGTCCTCGAAACTAACGATTCTCGTTATGGCATACAGCCCCGCTGCATGTGTTTGCTCGATACGCTGCACCGGATCGTATGGCGAGTCGGTAACGGCACCGATGTCGTGAGCTTCTCGGACGCTCGTGTCGTAGAGGACCCCGCCGCCCTCCTTCTTGGTGTCAAAGACGATGGCGTCGACTGCGGTGGCCGCAGCGAGCTCGAGCAGGGCAGCAAATTGACCGTCGTCGCGCACAGCCCCGGTGGCGGCTCGCAGTGCCTTCGCCACCACAGGCTCCATGGTGACCGCAACTATGGGCTCGACGCCGGTCCACTTGATGTCGACAGGTTTGTATGCGGGTCGGGTGATCTTGATCGGAGCTGCCGGAACCGCCTCGAAAGTGAACACGCCACTGGCCGTAGTCAACACCTCGGAGTCGCCCACCCGGATTGTGGCGTCGCGCAGTGGCGAACCGTTCGCGCCGAACACCCGGCCCTCGAGCGGGAACTTGGGAGCCATCGTCGTCGTGGTCGTAGACGTCGTCGTTGTCGTTGTCGTCGTGGATGAAGACGAGGTTGAGCCGGTTGTTGAGGAAGCACCCTCTGTAGTGTTGGAGCTTCCTGGTGTTGCGGCAACGCCGTCGGTGGTACCAGAGTCGCACGCGCTGGCCACGAGCACGATGGCAATCAATACCAGAGATAGCCGCGCCTGGCGCGCTCGACGGGCAAACATGTTGTTCGAGGCTACCGGTGCTTGCCGGCTAAACCGAAGACTCAGCTGGCGCGGCGCTGACGATCACGAATTCGGCGGCGTAGCCTGCGGCGTTCGGGGGCGCTCATTCCGCCCCACACACCCTCGGTCTGATTGGTGGCGAGGGCGTATTGCAGACACTCGTCCTTGACGGGGCATGCCGCGCAGATTGCTTTGGCGGGCGCGACGAGATCCTCATCTTCACCAATTGGGAAGAAGAGCTCGTTGTCCGAGCCCGAACATGATGCCTGGTCTCGCCAGGAATCTTCAGGCTCAAATAGGAGATCGTTGAGCGCTAGAACCATGTTATGTCTTGTCCCCCTTCAGCGGAGATCTCGCCCTCCGCACTGGACTGTGCCTGAGACACTGCCTAGAAAACACACAACGGATCGGTTTCATTCCCGATCCGTCCCTGCCGTCTAAGCCGCTGACCAGGCACTATGCCGGGACTTGATGCCCATTGGCAACAATTCCCAAGCGGCCGATCGTCGTGACTCTGACAGTAGCCTGGGTTCGGCGATTTGGGAAGGGCTCGATGGCTGGATATTTGGAACCCGATTGATGCGTTTTGTGAGCGATTTTGGCTCTCCCCAAGGGGAAGTCGCCGGCGATTTCGGCACTCGGGACACCGCGCTGCGCACACTGACGCGACTTGGCGCACCCGTCCCGCCAGGATTTGCCATCTCGAATGTGGCATGCCGCTTGTTCGTCCAGACGGGGGATCTTCCAGAAGGCGCATGGGATGAGATCGAGGCGGCGGTCACCAGGCTCGACGAGGCTGCCGGCCTCATCGACCCCGACCGACCGGTCTTGCTGTCCGTGCGCTCGAGCGCTCCGGTGGACATGCCGGCTCTCATGGACGCAGCGCTTCATATCGGGACCACTGCCGAATCGACTCGAACATTTGCGGATTGGGCGGACGAGCACGCTGCGATGCGGGCCAGAGTGCGCTTCCTCGAGACGTACGCCCGCGTGATCCGTGGCGTGCCGGCACGTCGCATTGGCGCCATCAGCGGCGCGATATCCCCTACCTCGACAACAACTCAGTTGGCCACTGCGTCGGCTGCACTCGAGGCCCTGATCATCGAAGAAACCCAGCGGCCGGTGCCTGCCAACCGCCTCAGCCAGGTGCGAGAAGGCATCGAGGCGGTCTTCGCTTCGTGGAATGCCCGTCCTGCTACCGCCTACCGACGCGTGAATGGCATTCCGGACGAGACGGGTACCGGAGCAGTCGTCCATCTCATGGTCTTCGGCAACCTCGACGAGCATTCGGGTGTCGGCGTGGGGTTCAGCCGCAATCCCACGACCGGCGCACCCAGCCCTGCCGGTCGCTACCGCAACGAGGCGGACCATCCAACCACCGCATACGAGTATCAGGGCCTCGACGCCTTGGCCGTGGCAGATACCGAGACACACCAGACCCTCGAGACGGCGCTGGCGAGTTACGAGCGGGAACGGCTCGACATGGTGCGCCTCGACTACGTACGCGAGAAGGGCAGGCTATGGATACTCGAAGGACGGGTGGCCGAGCGGACCCCTGAGGCGGCAGCCAAGGTGGCCGTGGACCTCGTGGCGGAGGGCGTACTGAGCCGAGAAGCTGCCCTGGCCCGTCTCGATCCGCAACACCTCGGAACGATGATGCACGCCCGTTTGGCGCCAGGAGACTTGCCGAAGCCGATAGCGGCAGGATCCGGCAGCAGCCCGGGTGCGGCGACGGGAATCGTCGTCCTCGACAGCCCGACCGCGATGGCGGCTGCGGCGGCGGGCCAGTCGGTGATCCTCGTGAAGCGGGAGACGACTCCGGAGGATCTCGAGGCCATTCGCCGCGTCGCCGGAGTGCTGACCAGCCACGGTGGTCGGGCGTCACATGCTGCGTTGGTTGCCCGCGGCATGGGTACGCCTGCAGTCACAGGCAGCTTCGACATGCTGATCGACGTCGACACCAACCAGGTTCGTTGGGGAGACACGGTCATAAGGGCCGGCGACACCATTTCAATCGACGGAACCGGTGGCCTTGTATACGCCGGCGAGCTGAGTCTGATCAAGGGGGCCCAGACAGAAGAGTTCTCGACCATTCTGAGCTGGGCCGACGAGGCCAGGCGCCTCGAGGTATGGGCTAATGCGGACACGCCAGCCGACGCCGCGGCTGCCAGAGCGGCGGGAGCCGAAGGCATCGGCCTGGCGAGAACCGAATACATGTTCTCCGGAGACAGGCTCGAAGTCGTCCAACGCATCCTCCTCACCAGCGACCCTCGGGAACGCGCTGATGCGCTCGAGCAGCTGGAACGTCTACAGGTAGGGGACTTCGAGAGACTTCTCGACGTCATGGACGGTCAGCCTGTGGTAGTGCGCCTCCTCGATCCCCCCCTTCACGAATTCCTGCCCGACCGTCTCGACGTTGAACATGAGCTTGCCGAGGCGAGGGCACTTGGCGAACCGACCACAGAGTTGGAATCGCTCGAGGCAACACTCGACAAATTCGAGGAATCGAACCCGATGCTGGGGCTGCGTGGTGTAAGGCTCGCCGTCGTGATTCCGGCCGTCTACAAGGTGCAGGTGCTGGCGGCCCTCGAGGCCGTGCGTCGACGTCTGGACGCGGGCGGCGACCCGCGACTCGAGCTCATGATTCCCCTGGTCGGTACCGTCGAGGAGCTGCACCTCATCCGCGACATGATCGAGGAGGAGGTGCACAATGCAGGCCGCCTCCTGGAAGTCACGGTCGGCACCATGATCGAACTGCCGCGAGCCGCTCTCGTGGCCGGAGAGATCGCCCGCGAGTCAGACTTCTTCTCATTCGGCACAAACGACCTGACACAGACCACGATGGGCCTGAGCCGAGACGATGCCGAGGAGGCGTTCATCGCGCAGTACCTGCGACGAGGGCTCTTCAGGCGCAACCCGTTCGAGACCATCGACCCAGCAGGTGTCGGCCGCCTGATAAAAGTCGCGATTGAGGAGGGCAGGGCCGCCAACCCTGAGCTCATCGTGGGGGTATGCGGCGAACACGGTGCCGACCCCGAGTCCATCGACTTTTTCCACAACGCCGGCGTCGACTACGTCTCGTGCAGCCCGCCGCGGCTACCGATCGCCAGACTCGCTGCTGCCCAGGCGGCTCTGCGTAACGGTGGCAGCTAGGCCCCCTAGAGGTACTGGCCTCTGCCGGAGTTCCCTCCGGCTTCTATCGCCAAGCGTCGTCTCATTTCCTCTACTTGGGCGGCGGCCGCTGCCTGCTGGCTGAAGATCGAAGCCTGGATTCCGTGAAACAGCCCCTCGAGCCAGCCGACCAGCTGGGCTTGAACGATGCGCAGTTCCGACTCGGAAACGTCGGTCCCCTCGAGGGGACCGAACATCTCGTCCATTTCCACTTGGAGGTCGTCACTGAGCGAGTCCCGGAGCTGGCTCATTGAGGATGAGTAGATCTGCATCAGTCGTGCTCTCCCAGCCTCGTCGAGGTCGGCTTGGCGCACTTCTTCGAGCATCGCTCGCGTCATTGAGGCGATTCTGATCAGACGCGCCGGCTCGGACACGTAGGTGCCGTCGTCTTCTGTCGATTCCGCATGATCATCGACGACCTGCGGTTGCAGCGCCTCAGCCGGATCATCAGCAGTCACATCAGACCGTTCGTCCGATTGCGTGTCCGTGTTCTGTTCTGGAGTTTCCATGTACAGAGACTACGACAGCGGCAGCGGGTCGCCGCTAACCGACCGTCACACGGATGGTGTGGTAGCCCGTCGCGCCGTCGGGACGGACCGGGGCAACGACACCCGTCTGCGGCTGACCGGTACCGTCGATGGCACGTACCTGAACCGTGTGATCGCCGCGCGCGAGGTCGAGGCTCGCCTTCCACTGCACCCAAGATCTATCCGAAAGCGGGTCGCTGATCTCGGCAAACTGCCATTCCCCTTCATCAACACGCACGTCGACGCCAACGATTCCGTTCTCGGGAGACCAGGCGACCCCGCCGGCAACGAATTCGCCCGTCAGCAGCTCACCAGTGCGTGGCGTGTCGATTCGGCTCTGGGTCTTGATAGGGCCCTCCTTGGCCCAACCCTTGGGGATCCAATAGGCATCGAAGGCATCCCACGTGGTCAGCTCAATCTCCTCGAGCCACTTGGTCGCCGACACATACCCGTAGAGGCCGGGCACTATTAGCCGGGCAGGGAATCCGTGGTCGGGAGGTAGCGGCTCGCCGTTCATTCCGATGGCAATCAAGGGGTCGCGACCGTCGAAGGCCAGCGCGGTGGGGAACCCAGCCGTCCAACCGTCCACAGACCGTGGCACAAGCTGAGTGGCGGTTGCCGGATCGACACCCGCCATGTCGAGAACTTCGGTCAGCTTCACGCCGGTCCACTTGGCATTGCCGACGAGATCTCCGCCGACCCTATTGGAGACGCAGGCAATGGTCACATAGCGCTCGTGGAAGTCCATGCCGTATAGATCGTCCATCGAAAGCGAAAGTTCGTTATCGACCATTCCGTTCACCCTGAGACGCCACGTACTCAGATCCGGCCGCGGGACAACAAGGGCTGTGTCGATTCGATAGAACTGATCGTTGGGGACCACGATCGGAGTGATCCCAGGTACGTTGAGGCTGGCGGCCGGGCCTACGGGCGGCACGGAAGTGAGGGGTGCCGGCAACGCCATTGTCTCGCGAACAGTCTCCGAGCGGGAAATGATGAGCTGGCGGCCTACGCTGCCGGCGGCGACGGCAGCCAACCCGGCACCCGCCATTGTGCCGAGCAGACGGCGCCGAGCCGGATCCTGTGCCGCATTGTCGGCGGGATCGTCGCTGGTCAGGGAGGCAATGACAGCGCGCAGCAGAGCCCATCCGGCAACTGCGGCTATCCCAATGCCGACGATCGTCAGCACCGGGCTCACGTTGACCTGCCCTAGGCCAGCCGCAATCCCGACCACGGCAAAGACGCCGAAGCCGGCGGGATTGACCCAAGAGCGACGCAAGGACGCCCTTCCGATCACCAGACCGATGAGGACGGCCACGATGGCAGTTCCGATGGCCAAAGCGCCTTTGTCCGCCGTGCCGAAGACGGAAATCGCCAAGTCCTTGACGAAGTTCGGCGAGTTGTCGACGACGTAACTACCTACAGACGCAACTGCCGAGGGTATCGTTTCGAAAACGCCGGCGAGCAGTTCAGTGATCCCGAGGGCAAGCCCAGCTGCGATCCCGCCGGCGAGGGAAGCGGGACCGATCGGAGCCGGGTACTCGATTGGGGGCCGAGGAGTGCCGACCGTGTTTGTTTCAGTGGACATTTAGCTACTTCGTATTCGGGGTTACGTTCGTGTTTACGGAACCAATCGACATCTGTACCAGTTACAACGGCTGATGCGCGCAAAATGTCGATTACGAATTCGTTAACGCGGTTTGGTCAACCCACACGCGCGGTGTCTCGTTTGCGGCGGGCCCACTCCAGGAATCGGTGCGTCGGCCACGTGTTGGCGACAAGTTTCTTCTGAACCCAGCCGCGTCGTGCGTTGTGAACACCCCACCTCAAGTTGGCGAACTCGTTCACGTGATGGCTGTCTGTGCTTATGACGAATGTGACGTCACTGCGCTCCCTGGCTCGCCGCAGCATGTCGGCGGGCACGTCGAGCCTGTCGAGATGGCAGTTGATCTCCAGAGCCGTCCCGGTCGCGGCGGCCGCATCGAACACAGCATCGACGTCGACCTCGATGCCGGGACGCTTCCCGATGCGCCGACCCGTGAGATGCCCGATGACGTTCACAGCCGGATGAGCGATCGCGGTGAGGATTCGGGCAGTTTGGTCCGCCTGCGGCAGATCGAAGTGAGAGTGCACGCTTGCCACGCACCAGTCGAAGTCCATCAGGAAATCATGGTCGTAGTCGAGAGATCCGTCCGGCCCGATGTTCAATTCAGATCCCTGAAGAATCGTCAGCTTCGGGTATGCCTCTCTGAGCCTGGCCAGTTCCGCGGCCTCTTCTGTCACCTGCTCGCGACTCAAGCCGTTGATGGCGAGATTCTCGGCGTGCTCAGTCATCGCGATGTACTCGAGCCCACGCTCAGAAGCAGTACGCACCATGTCATCGAGCGAGCTGCGACCATCGCCTGACCACGTGCTGTGAACGTGCAGGTCGCCACGAATGTCTTCGACGTCAACCAATCTGGGGAGCTTGCCGGCGGCGGCTGCCGCCACCTCGCCCACGCCCTCGCGTAATTCCGGCTCGACAAACCGCAGGCCGAGCGCCTTGTAGATGGCGTTTTCCGTGCGGGCCGCCACCGACTTGCCGGTTGCGACGTCGGCAAGCTCGTACTCGTTCAGCGTCCAACCCTGGTCTATGGCCAATTGACGCAGCTCGATGTTGTGGGCCTTGGAGCCGGTGAAGTACAGCAATGCAGCTCCGAACTCGCCGGGTGCGACGACCCTGACATCGATCTGCAGACCCTCGGCGGTCAGGGCGGTTGTTTTGGTCTCACCGTGCGCCTCGACTCGAGCTACGACCGGCAGGTTCACGAAGGCATCCATGACGGGACCAGGTTTGGAGGCGGCGACCAACACATCGACGTCCCCAATAGTGTCCGAGAAGCGGCGCAGGCTGCCCGCGTATTCAGCCTGTTTCACTCCCGGAACCTCACGCAACGCTTCAACGACCTCCCGGGCGATGGGCAGGACGTTGATGATCGGCGACCGCCTGTCCTTGCCATGCAGTCCGAGCCGGTCGATTGCCTTGGCAATCTTCGCCTCCGACTTGGCGCCGAGACCGGGAAGCTCACGAAGTTGCTGCTTCGCTAGAGCCGCCTTCAGTTCTGCGACGTTGTTCACATTGATCTTGTCGCGAAGCAGCAGCACCGTCTTGGGGCCTAGACCCGGGATCCGAGTGAGCTCGACGAGGCTAGGGGGGTACTTCTCACGAAGGGCATCGAGCTTCGCAATCGAGCCCGTCGCAACGTATTCCTGAATCTTCTCCGCAGTGGCTTTGCCAACCCCGTCGAGCTTCACCAACTCGGCGATAGACATCTCCGCAGCAGGCTCGACGAGCTCGCCGAGCGCATCGGCAGCCTTGTCGTAGGCTCTGACGCGAAACGCCTGCGGGCTGCCTTCTTCGAGCTTCAGCAGCTCGGCATATTCGCGGATTATGCGGACCAGCTCTCGGTTCGTCGCCATATGGCCAACATAGCTGCACCATCCGTCTCGACGGCAAGGTCAGCCCGGCAACGGAACTAGCGTGACTGGCTATGGATGCAGAAATGCTCCCGCTCGACAGTCGTGTGCAGAGACAATGGCGCATCGAGGCGGCAGGGTTCAGTGCCTTTGCAGCAATCGTGCTGCTGGGAGCTGCCGCCTTACTGCCATTCGGCATTGCGGTTCGAGTCGGCATCGCCGTCGCGCTGATAATCGTCGGAGCCGCCGCGCTGCAGTACCTGGTCGGCTTGCGCTATCGATACTGGCGGTACGGGCTCGCCGAGGACGTGCTGATTCTGCAAAGAGGCGTTTGGACCAGGCGACGCTCCATGACTCCGTATTTCCGGGTGCAAAACGTCGATATCACTCAGGGGCCGCTAGAGCGATGGCTAGGTCTGAAACGTCTGACGATCCGCACTGCGTCTGCATTCACAGATGCATCTATCCCTGGGCTCGACAAGACCGATGCGGAGAATCTCCGTGTCCGGATTCTCGAGCGCGCCGGCCAAGATGCTGCCGTCTGACGCGCCACCGCCGCCCGTCCCGGCCCCGCCACAGCCGGTCGACTGGCAACGGCTTCATCCTGCTTCGCCCTTTCTCAACGCGATAATCATTGCAAGTCGAGCATGGCCCGTCTTCCTGGTTGCTCTAATCAACGGGGGAAGCCCGCTGGTCATCGCAGCACTACTCCTGCTGGCGGCCTCTGTGATGCTCGCTTTAGCGTTCGTCCGCTACCTGCGTTTCGACTATCGGCTGGAAGGTACGACGCTGGTCGTACGCAGCGGAGTGTTCGTCCGCACAACGCGCACCATCCCCGCCGATCGGGTTCAGCAGGTGACGCGCAACGAAAAGCTGCGTCATCGGCTGCTCGGAGTCGCCGAAGTTCTCGTCGAAGTTGCCGGGGCCGGCACCGAGCCGGACGTCAGCCTCTCCGTTGTGGCTCAACATGAGGCCGAACGAATCCGGGTCAGGCTTCATGACGCCCGTCGTGCCGTGGGGGCGGCTCCCCCTGCACCGGACCGAATCGCCTTCGAGCAGCCGAACGACGCACTACTGCGCTGGGCCGCCATCTCGAGCCCCCTCTTCATGCTGCCTGCCGCGGGCGCAGTGATCGGTGCACTCGGCGACGCGGTGGACATCGAGCGGGCCTGGGGATGGCTTCCCGACGGCAGCCAGCTCTGGTTCATTTCCGTCGCGGGCCTGCTCGGGCTGGCGGGGGCTACCGCAATCAACGTCATCCGCTTCTATGAGCTGCGGCTCGTTCAGACCGACGACAACCTTCGCCTCGAATACGGCTTACTCACACATCGCCGCCTCGAGCTGCCGACCGATCGGGTGCAAGCCATCGTCACCAAGCGTTCTCCGGCCGGACGTTTGTCCAGAACCGTTGGTCTCACAGCGCACAACGCATCGAGTGGCGGCGATGCGACGAACTCCTATCTCCCCGCAGTGCCGCTCACGGAACAGCCAAGCCTTATTGGGCTGCTCTTTCCCAACGTCGACATTTCCGCGTCAATCGAAGGGCACCCGCGTCCTGCGCTGCGCCGTTCCGTCTTCCGCTGGACGCGGCCGGTGGTATTGATCGTCGGCATTGTCTGGATTGCACTGCGCACATCGTGGGTGCCTCTTCTCTTCCTTTGGCTGTTACCGGCCGGCGCGCTCGGCATCAGGGCGTGGCGTGTGCTTGGCCATGGCGAAAACGACGACGTTGTCCTCGCCAGGCGAGGCGCCATCACCGATCAGACCGTCGCAGTTCGCAAGGACAGGGTGCAGAGCGCTTCGGTGTACGCCAACTGGTTCCAAAGGCGACTGAGCTTGGCCACGATGCAAATCGAAGTGGCCCAGCCGCTGGGCAGGGTCGTCGTGCGGGACATGGATGCGACAGAAGCTGTCGTCCTCGCCACCACGCTGGCCGAGCAGGCTCGGTCAGAGAGACCCGGCGACCAACCCAACAAACACCAAGAGCAACAGGATCCCCTCGAAGCGGGAGATCTTGCGCCCGGTGACCATGGCGGCGGCAGCCAGGATCACCGCGGCGAGCATCCCCCAGATAGCCACTCCGTCGAAATCGGCGAGTAAGCCGGGACCGACGAGTCCTGCAGCACCGGCAACCGCAAGCGAGTTGAAGATGTTCGAGCCGATGACGTTGCCGATTACGAGGTCGGATTCCTTGCGTCTGGCCGCTGCCAGTGCCGTGGCGAGCTCAGGCAGCGAAGTCCCGACCCCGAGGAGTAGGCCGAGGAAGGTGGCGGGCCAGTCAAGCCGCTCGCCAATATCAAGAGCCCCATCGAGCAGAATCCTCGCACCGGCAACCGTCGCCGCAATCCCGACCAAGCCGTAGAGAAACTCGACCGCCAGGCGCGAGTCGACGGCATCGTCATCCTCATCAATCTCCGGTGGGTTGCCCTTCGACCACACTATGAGCAAGCCGAGTGCAACGATCAACCCCAGCAGAAGGCCGACGGCCTCGGTACGGGAGATCCGGTCGTCGATTATCACCAAGGCGAGCGCACCGACCGCCACCAGCATCAGCGGGGACTCGCGCTTCAAGATGTGGCCGGCCGCAGCGACCGGGGCGAACACCGCTGCCGCGCCGAGGACCAACGTCACGTTGGCTGCATTAGATCCAACAACGTTGGCGGCGGCGACATCAAGCGAGTCCTGGGCCGCCGCGATCGTCGACACGAGAAGCTCGGGGATCGATGTTCCCAAGCCGACGATGAGCGCACCGATCAGCACGGTCGACACCCCTAGCTTCAGGGAGATCCGCACCGCGGACACGACGACACGGTCGGAAGCCACGACTAGGACGACAAGCCCCACGGCTACCAGCGCTAGAGAACCAAACACCTCAGAATCCAAAACGACGGCCAACTGGACGGCGGCGGCGATGGTAACGGCCCGACTGCAGTTCACCGGACCATCTCCCGCAGTCCGGGCTGGAGTGAGAGCGGCGGGGCCGCATGGGTGTGCGGGAGAACTAGCCTGTGGTTCTTCATGGCAGGCAATCGCCACGACGCGCGCATACATCAAACGTGGATCAATTCCGACAGAAGCGTTCCAACACGCTTCGTAAAGCCGTTTGTTCGATTCACCCAGATCTCGGCATCGTCCGGGATCGTGCTTCTCGTGGCAACCGTCGTGGCTCTGATCTGGGCCAACGGCCCGTTCGGCGACACCTACACAGAGTTCTGGGATGCCCATCTCGAGATCAATCTCGGCCCACTGCACTTCGATGAGAGTCTGAAACACTTCGTGAACGATGGGCTCATGGTCATCTTCTTCTTCGTGGTCGGGCTCGAGATCAAGCGGGAACTCGTCGTCGGTGACCTCAAAGATCGCAAACAGGCCGCCCTTCCTGCGATCGCCGCCATTGGCGGAATGGTGTTCCCCGCCCTGATCTTCTTCGTGTTCGTCGCCGGAGAAGGCGGCGAGGCGATGAGAGGCTGGGGCATACCGATGGCAACGGACATCGCTTTCTCCATCGGGATCATCTCGCTGCTCGGCAGCCGCGTCTCAGCGGGCGCCAAATTGTTCTTGCTGGCATTGGCTATAGCCGACGACATCGGTGCCATCGCGGTGATTGCGATCTTCTACACGTCGGATCTCTCCTTTGCATTTCTGCTGGCGGCGCTCATCGGACTTGGTCTCGTTTACGTCGCGCAGCGAGTGGGGATCAGGGCGATCGGTTTCTACTGGGTGCTCGGCATCACCGTCTGGTTCTTTGTGCTCGAGTCGGGCGTGCACGCCACGCTCGCCGGAGTTGCCCTCGGTCTACTGACCCCGGTCCAGGCCTGGTATAGCGATGCGGAATATGTGCAAAGGTCTCGCTGGATCCTCGATCGATACGACATGGAGTCCACTGCGCCATCGCATCGTGAGCGCGTCGATGCCAGCGCTTTGACTCTTTCGGCGGTAGCCAAGGAATCCGTTTCGCCACTCGATCGGCTCGAAACGTCACTCCATCCGTGGAGCTCATTCCTGATCGTGCCGATATTTGCCCTCGCCAATGCAGGGGTGCGGATCGTTGATGTCGATCTCTACGAGGCAGCAACCAGCCCGGTGGCCCTCGGCGTTACGTTCGGCCTTCTCGTTGGCAAGATGGTCGGCATCACGCTGGCCACATGGATCGCCGTCCGCACCGGTGTCGGCAAACTGCCGCGACGCACGGGTTGGAGGCAGGTGCTGGGTTTGGCAGCCATCGCCGGAATCGGATTCACCGTGTCACTATTCATCACCGAGCTGGCGTACGAGGGACCACCGTTCGTGGATCAGGCCAAGATCGGCATCTTCATCGGATCGGGCCTCGCCGGCTTCATCGGCTATTCGCTGCTGCGCACCTCCAAGACGCCGGAAGAGGAACTGGCCGCGGGCCGGGAGCGGCTCGGGCTCGACGATCCGGCTGCAACCGAGACAGCCCCGGCGACCTGACTGACCTCACGTCTGTGGACCTTGCGGAGGAGGCGAACAGCGGGGAGCACGAGATCGCGCAATCCGGAACGATCCGATCGCCGGTTCTAGTGCGTGTCTGGGTGTGCGCTATCGCTCTCTGCAGCGAGCTTTATGCGTTGCTGTCCCTGCTGTCGCCATCCTCGCGACCTGCCCTTAGAACCGACGGCCGCTTTTCGCCGTCGGCGAATTTCTCGAGGCCGTCGAGGATGAGGTCGAGGGTGAACCCGAACTCGTCTTGGGCGCTGCGTTCGGAACGGTGGAATTCAACGTGTTCGGCAACGCGTGGGAACTTGCCCTGGGCGATCATCGCCTCCAGGCGGTCGCGTGTGACTTCGGCGCGTGACTCGAGTTGGCCAAATGAGATCCGCTGCTGAGCGAAGCCTTGAACGTGGTTGGTGAGGGCATGGAACCCGAGATCGGCAACGTCGGGGGGTAGCCCGGCATGGGCGAGCGTGTCGAGCAGCTGTTCGACCAGAGCGAACCGGTACGGGCCCGGCCACGACGTCGACCAGACCGGAATCGCCCACGGGTGTCGCAGCTGCGCCGCGAGGGTCGCCTCCGCGATGTGTCGCACCGCCTCGCGCCACGCAACGCCCTTGGGCGGCGGCACGACCTCGCGGGCGACCTGGTCGACGAGCGCTTCGATGAGCGCCTCCTTGTCGACGACGTAGTGGTACAGCGACATGACACCGCAGTCGAGTTCGGTTGCGAGTCGTCGCATGCTCAGCTGTCTGATGCCGTCGGCGTCGGCGAGGCGTAGCGCGGTGGCAACGATGTGCTCGTGGGTCAGCACAGCGTCGCCGTGGCGCACCTTCTTGGGTCTTGCCACCGCATCTCCTTCGGCGACTCGGAAGTCGGTTGACACTTTACGTACACCGTACTACTTTGCTCTCCATGAATAATCGTACAACGCACGAAAATGTTCAACCTCCCCCTCGAACAGGCCAGAGATGAGTCGGGTCGGCCCACGAATCGACGAACCGACGCTGCTATCCACGATGTGGATCGCCGTGCTGCTCGCCAACTTGTTCCGAGACGTCCACGAGACCCTCCGGCCAGGTTTTGTGGACGAACTCGCACACGAAGGCACGGTGTATGGCAGCCAGGTGAGCGACAGCACCCTGGTTGGGTCCGGGCTTGTGCTGGTGTTCTTCGTTTCGGTGGTCGTCCTGGCTCGGATCCTGCCTCGTCGTTCGAATCGACGGGTCAACGTCGTAGCGGCAGCGCTGATGGCAGCGGGTGTGCTGGCCATTTGGCCGAAGGATCCCGACGACTTCGTGTTCGCGGCGTTTCAGCTCGTCGGGGTCGCACTCGTAGTGGCGGTCTGCGCTCGCTGGCGCCACGACACCGTTCCGTCCACCGGACACACGACGCCCGCACCCGTCCCGGAGTGAGTGGATCGCACGGGTTGGGTCTCCGCATCCTCTACGACGATGTAGGCCGCTCCGCATCGCAGAACTGGTGAGCCGGTATCGGG
>JAHEJX010000083.1 GCA_024638645.1 Actinomycetes bacterium | reverse complement strand
TCAGTTCGGGGGGGTGTGGCATTCGGCCGTGGACAGCCAGGACCGTTTTATCATCACCGACACTGCGAACGATCGAATCCAGGTATTCGATAACACTGGGGCCTACCTCTTCGACTTCGGGTCAACGGGCAATCTGCCAGGCCAGTTCAACGCCCCATGGGGCATCGCAGTTGACAGCCAAGATCGGATCATCGTGTCCGACGTCACGGACGATCGAATCCAAGTCTTCAACTCTGCCGGTTCGTTCCTGTTCGAATTCGGCTCTACCGGCAGCAACACCGGCGAGTTCAATGACCCGTTCGGGGTTGCCACCAACAGTCTGGGTCAGATCGTCGTCGCAGACACCAACAACGACCGCATTCAGGTGTTTTCTTCAACCGGTAACTTCGTTCGCGCCTTCGGGACCGAAGGCTCCGGGCCGGGCCAGATGAACAATCCGATCGACGTGGCTGTAGACAAGAACAACCGTGTCTATGCCGTCGAGGAGGTCGGCCAAAAGGTATCGGTATTCGAAGCCAACGGAGCATTCGTCACCAACTTTGGGAGTCCGGGCTCTGCAAACGGCGAGTTCCTCTCGCCAGATGGCATCACGGTTGACGATGAGCGCTTGGTGTACGTCGCCGACCAGAACAACCGCATCCAGGTCCACGACCACAATGGTCTCTATCTGTTCACGATTGGCTCTCCAGGGTCGGGCCCCGGACAGCTAACCAACCCACGGGACGTGGCTTTGGACTCAACCGGTCGGCTGTTCGTTTCCGACGACGGCAACGATCGGGTGCAGGTGTGGAAGTACAACATATGCCTGGGCCAGCGGGCCACAATCGTCGGTTCGAATGGTCCCGATGTCATCGACGGAACCGCCGGGAAAGATGTCATCGTCGGACTCGGCGGCAGCGACGACATTGCCGGCATGGCTGGTAACGACGTCATCTGTGGCGGCGCCGGCAACGACACACTCTCGGGAGGTGGCGGCAACGACAAGCTCGCCGGCCAGAGTGGCAACGACATCCTGCGAGGCGATGGTGACAATGACACCCTGATCGGAGGAAAGGGCAGAGACGTGCTGCGGGGCGCCGCCGGGGACGACGTGCTCAAAGGCAACCTTGGAGACGACGAGCTGCACGGTGGCATCGGCGCAGACGTGCTTTCTGGAGGCCACCGCAACGACGTCCTCAACGGCAACAAAGGCAACGATATCCTCAACGGCAACAAAGGCGATGACGTCCTCAGGGGGCAATTGGGCAACGACGAGTGCAACGGCGGGGCCGGAATTGACAGCGCCCAATCCTGCGAAACGACGCGTGGGATTCCTTAGCGCCACCTAGCGCCTGGGTTCGAGGCAGGTATCGGCTCAGCCCCCGTCGTGGCGTCGTGTACGACCACTCCGTCCGTCATTTGGTCCAAGGGCTCTGGTCGCCCCCCAACCCGTTGCATGGCAACCAGAGCACCCTCGACATGCCTTCTCGCTAGCCGCCGTCTCGCGCAACGCCGGCATCTCCGCCTTCGCGACGAACCGGCTCTGCTGCCGCCAACCACCGACCATCTGGGAGCAACTCGAGCCCGGTGGCGGCACCGATCTCGCCCCGGCTACTGAAGTTGTGGCCGAGAGCCGCCAGACCTGGTTCGTAGAGGTCGCGGTAGGCTGCCTCTGCGCCAACCGTCGTGGTGTTGCGTTGCGTGGCTCGCGGCGCGGCGATCGCCTCAGGGAGGGTCATGCCGCGGTCGATGCGATTCTGCAGGATCTCAACCACGGTTGTGATGATCGTCGACCCACCGGGGGTCCCAACGGCCAGGAATGGCGCCCCGTCGTTGAGGACGATTGTCGGGCTCATCGAGCTGCGAGGCCGTTTACCAGGAGCCGGCAGGTTGGGTCCGTCTCCCGTCGAGTTGAAATCGGTCAGCTCGTTATTGAGAAGGAAACCTCGGCCGGGCACCGTAATGGCGCTGCCTCCGGTAGTTTCGATCGTCAGCGTATACGAGACCATGTTGCCCCACTTGTCCGCCGTGACCAGGTGTGTCGTCGACGAGCCTGTCATCGCGGCCGATGCGGCGGCGTCTGGAACACACAGCGGGCTGCCGTCCTCTTCGCAGGGGTCGCCCGGTGCCACCGGCTTGGCCGCGGCCGCCAACGGGTCAATCAACGCAGCGCGTTCGCCGGCGAAGGCCTGGGACAAGAGTCCGGTTGTAGGTACGTAGTTGTACTGCGGCCGGTCATCGCCGATGTAGGCGTTGCGGTCGGCGAACGCCAAGGCCGTCGCCTCGAGAACGTGATGTTGGAACGTCACGTCGTCGACGGCGTCCAGCGGGAAGTTCTCGCCAATGTTGAGGCTCTCGCCGACGGTGATCCCGCCACTCGAAGGCGGTCCCATCCCAAACACTTCGAAGCCGCGATACTCGACCATCGTCGGATTCGGATGCAGCACACCGTACTGTTCGACGTCGCCGACGGTCATCAGCCCGGGACGCACCTGGAACGGTGGATCATCGACAACCGGGGGATTCTGGACGACTGCCGCGATCTCCTCGGCGAGGTCTCCGTTGTAAAAGCCGGTGAGTCCTTCACGCTGCAACAGTTTGTACGTACGGGCCAGATCGTGGTTGCGGAAGACAGACCCGACTTCTGGTACCTCGCCGTCGACGAGGAACGTCTCGGCAGTGGACGTGATGACGCGGAAGCGGCCCAGGTTGCCCTCCGTCTGGGCGGCGAAGGTCTCGTCGACAACGAATCCGCTCTGGGCAACCACCCGGCCGGGCTGCAGTGCCTGGGCAATGGTGATGGTGCCGTAGCGCTCGAGTGCATCGACCCATGTCGCAAAGGTGCCCGGCACGCCGACTGCCAATCCGCTCGTGATGCGCTCCGGGAAGAACGGGATCGGCACGCCGTCCTCCAAGAAGACGTCCTCGTCGAAGTCGGGATCGCTCGGTGCCTCTTCGCGTCCGTCGATTGTGACGACCTCGCCGCTGTCGGCCAAATAGACGACCATGAAGCCGCCGCCGCCAATCCCTGATGAATAGGGTTCGGTTACGCCGAGCACGGCGGCTGCGGCGACGGCAGCGTCGACGGCGTTGCCCCCACTCCTGAGAATGGCCAAGCCGGCTTCCGTAGCCAGTGGATCGACCGTGGCGACCGCCCCGCCGGTGCCGACGGCCACGGGATGTTTGTCTGGTGGTTGCGGCGCTGCGCTGGCAGGCAGCGTGGCGAACAGCAACGCCAACACACTTGCGATGATGAGCGTCAGATATCTGCGCATGATCCTTCTCCGATCGCTTGGTTTCAACGCTACCCGCCGCACCGCCAAGACGGAGGTGGTCACTCTCGATACGATGAACCCGGCTTGCCGCGCTTGGTCTGTGTGTGGGCGATTGTCGATCACGCTCGGACCGACCTCTCACAGCAGAGGCCGATGCTTTGGAACCGGAGCCGGCTGCTGGCGACGGTTCCGTGCGGGTCATCGCCGGTTCAATGGGAAGCAACCCCGCTGTTGTCGTTGCGGGCTGTGCGCGCGGTCGCGAGCTCTCGTCCTTGCATTCCCTGTCAGGACCCCTGCGCGAGCCGCGATTCAGAATCCGTTTCATGGACTCTTGGGATACAGCGCATAACTCCGGCGGTTTCGCCCCCCGGTGAACAGGGATATGCCAGGTAAGGACAGCGCTCTTCGAGCGAACGGTTGCGCGAATTCCGCCCGATTGGAGCTCGGAGGGTCGGTGAGGCGCATTGCAACCTGGTTGCGCTCAGTCGTCCGTAAACTGATCCTCTGAACAGCAACGCCGGCACGGCAGGATGAGGGACGTGCGGCCGTGAGTCCAGCGAGAATATCTTTCGCGCTCTGCGGCATAGTTGTGCTCGCCCTGGCGACTTCGCCCATCCCGGCAGATGCGGAGGAAGCGGTCCTATGCGTTGGCGAGGTTGCGACGATCACCGGAACGGACGAAGCCGATGTGATCACCGGAACGCCAGATCGTGACGTCATTATCGGTTTTGGAGGCGACGACCTCATCTACGGCCGTGGAGGCGACGATCTCATCTGTGGATTCGACGGCCACGACACCATCATCGGCGGCACCGGTAACGATCGGATCTTCGGCGGTCCCGGAGCCGACGTGCTCAGAGGTGGCAACGGCGTCGACGAGATCCATGGCGAAGACGGACCGGATGAGATCCGGGGCGGAGGCAAGGGAGATGTGATCCGAGGGGGCGCCGGAGCCGATGTGATCTACGGCCGAGCGGGAGACGACACCATGAACGGCGGTGTCGGCAACGACCGGATCAGAGGTCAGTCCGGCAGCGACCTGATCGATGGTGCCGCGGGCATCGATCGGTGCCGGGCCGAGACGGAATACAACTGCGAGATCGCCAAAGTGGGGGAGCGAATCGACGTCTACCTTGGCCCACCCGTTCTCGATTTCCCGGCGGGCGCTCCCTTTCATATATGGCACGGTTGGGCTTGCAGCCCGATCGAAGTCGACTGCGCCATGGCCGGCGCCGAAACCGTCGATTTCCAGATCTTCATCGACGGGCTCGAAGTTGAGGCCAAAGGCTTTGAGCTCGCCACAATCGTCGACGAATGGCGTCAGAAGATCTGGGTCTTCAGTTTTCCAGACGGCATGACCGGCACATATTCAATTCGTGGATTGTGGACCGAGGGTGGCGTGACCTCATTCGAGCGTGTCATCACCGTCATCTTCTCATAGCGATATCAAGGCGGCGCCACAGCGGTTCGATACATGTCACAGGGCGAAAGCAGACAAATTCGGGTAAACCCGAATGGCCCCCGCGGCGAGTAACCAGGTGACAAGTGACCGCACAACCCCAACCGCTGGCTGAGCGACAGTCCGCAGCATCCGCTGCCGGGCACGCCTCAGACGCGGCTCCGATTCGTGCGACCGTGAGCTTCGAGTCGTTCTATGAGCGGGAGCTGAGGTCCGTGATCGGATTGGCGTACGCGTTATCGGGTAGCCGGTCGGCGGCAGAAGATCTGGCCCAGGAGGCCTTCCTCGCCGCTCACAAGTCCTGGGGAAAGGTCGGCCGCTATGAAAAACCCGAAGCCTGGGTTCGGCGTGTCGTCGCCAACCTCTCCGTCTCTCGATTCCGCAGAAGCGTCCGTGAGGCCCGAGCGATGGCACGACTGAAGCCGCAAGCGTCATATCTACCCGCCCTCCCTGCCGAGGACGAAGTCTTCTGGAAAGAAGTCCGTGCGCTGCCCAAACGACAGGCACAAGCCATAGCCCTGCACTATCTGGAAGACCGCTCGGTGGCCGACATCGCCGAGATACTCGAGTGCGCCGAGAACACGGTGAAGGTTCACCTGTTCAAGGGAAGGGCTCGGCTCAGTGACCGGCTCGGCTTCGATGAGGAGGTGACGGCATGAATCCGCTCGACGCCCGCGCCCGCTCTGCTTCCGCTGCCATTCAGGAGAGCCTGGGGGCCGCGGCAACCCCTGCTCCCTTCGCCACTGTTGTGCGCCGGGCCTTGATTACCAAGGTGATGAACGTCGCCCTGGTCGGTTTGGGCATCGCTGCTGTCATCGGTGCCGGAGCAGCGTTCCGCACGCCGCAGCCGCAGGTGCCGGTGGCAGACACTATTGCAGCCACATCAACGACGACCTCTGAAGTGCCTGAACTGACGACAACCGAGGCACCGGCGACAACAGTGGTGGCTTTGCCGGCTACTACAGAGGCTCCAGCTACCACCACCACAACCGAATCGCCGTCGACCACGACACCCACCACAACGACGACGACCGAGCCGCCGCCAACCACCACGACAACGACAACCACCACGAAGCCACCAGACACCGAGCCGCCCGACATCGTCATTACTTCGCCTGAGAACCGGCAGCGCTTCGAGAAGAAGGAAATCCTCGTGCGGGGGATCACCGAGCCGGGAGCCACGGTCACCTACCGCGAGCGCGTCGCCAACATGGCCGATGACGGGAAGTGGCAGATCAGAGTGTTGCTCGATTCCGGCCGCAACCGCATCACCGTGACCGCAACAGACGCTGCGGGCAATTCGGCACAGGACACAGTCATCGTGTTCTACATACCGCCGGATGTGGCTGCTTTTGCAGCTCATGCCAAGTTCGGATCGTGTGAGCTCGACCCACCATTTGACGTCTACTACGGAGAAGGCGAGCCCGGCAGCAGGGTCTTCATCACCTCCAAGTACGGCAACGGCCAGACCACGGTTAACGGTGAAGGCCTGTGGGAGATTCAGGTGTTCTTCCATGAGGCTCCCTACGGTGAGCCTTTCCTCGTGGCGGCGACCGACGAGTTCGGCCGATCCAAGACGTTCGAGTTCGTCAGCTACGCAGGCGACGCATAGGTTGCCGAGCATCTGAGGCAGTTGCTAATCAACCATCAATTACTCGGCCGCCACCGGCCGCTCGTCGCGCGCCGGCGGCCACACAACTCGTTGAATGGCTTGCCTCTAGCCTGGCGGCATGGAACGGATTGTCTCGTTGCCCACGGGCGTCGACCTCGCCATCGATGACGTGGGACCCTCCGAAAGTGGCCGGGTTGTCGTTTTTGTTCACGGTTTCCCAGAGACCAAGTACTCGTGGCGCCATCAACTACCCGCCCTGGCGGATGCGGGTTACCGGGCAATAGCCCTCGACTGCAGGGGCTACGGTGGATCGAGCAAGCCGGATGCCGTCGACGCTTACGGGATCGAACACGTGGTTGCCGACGTGATGTCCCTAATCGACGTTGAGGGGTTGGAGAGCCCCGTCCTGGTGGGTCACGACTGGGGGTCGATCGTGATGTGGTCGGCGGCGGTCATGCATCCCGACGGATTCCGCGCCGTTGCCAGCCTCAATGTGCCTTACCGGGGCTGGTCCGTCGGCTTTCCTCGTATCGACTACATCCGAGAGAATCTGATGGATCGGTTCGGTTATGTCGTCTACTTCCAGGAGGTCGGTCGCGCCGAGGAGCGTTTCGCAGCGGATCCTGGCGAGTGGCTGGCGCGCATGTACGCTCCACTCGCCGGGCGGCCCGATTTCCTGTCCGACGAAGAGCTGACGCAGTTTGTGTCGGCTTTCAGCGCCGGCGGCATTCGCGGACCGCTCAACTACTACAGGAACATCGATGCCAATCACGACACGCTGGCACAGTACGAGAACGCGTCAATCGAAGTGCCGGTGCTGATGGTCATTGCGGACGGCGATCCAGTCCTGCCTGCCACGCTGGTCGAGGGCATGGAGCGCTGGATTCCTCAGCTCACGGTCGTGCCGATCGCCAACGCAGGCCACTGGGTGCAGCAGGAGCGACCTGCGGAAGTGAACGCGGCGTTGCTCCAGTTTCTCGATGGGCTGAGCTAGAACTCCGAGTCGGGGTCGAACCAATCGATCTCGCGGAGCGCGTCCGACTCCGTGGGAGCCTCTGCGGTCTCGCGGGGCTCTTGTCGAAACTGGGGCGGGTCTTCTGTCGAAAAGAGCAAATGCAGCCGCGTTTGGATTTTTTGCCAAGCTCCAGATGGATCGGGAGGGTGCTCCCGTAGATAGTCGGGCATATGCCTGATCCAGCCCACGGCCCGCAGGCCGCCGATCATGACGGCGCCAGTTACCGCCACGATGCCGACCCCAGCCATCAGGATCGCCGGCCGGGGCAACCTCAGCTCGAAAAAGTCCTGCGAGCCGGGCGCCATGAACAAGAGGACCAGCAAGGCTGCCATCGACCACATCAGGCCCTTCTTCCAGCCGGTCACCGGTCGGCTGACCATACCGAGGGCGAAGAGGCCGACTGCGGCTATGACCAGTGTCGCCATGGTGCGTGCCTGCACGATCTGGCGGAGGCCCACCTCCGAAAGAGTGAGCTCGTATGCGAGGAACGTCGCAATGCCTGCAGCAACCCCGGTCGGTAGCGAGAAGCTGAGAACTCGCTTGATGAAGCCGGGCCGGGCCCGCGATACCGAAGGCGCTAGTGCCAGGAAGAACGCCGGGATTCCGATCGTCACCGAGCCGACCAGAGTCAGATGGCGAGGAAGGAAAGGGAACGGCCGCAGTGCCAGACCGGTCGCCAGGGCTATGAAGATGGCGTAGATCGTCTTCGTGACGAACAGGTTGGCAACGCGTTCTATGTTGGAGATGACCCGCCTTCCCTCGCCGACTACCCCAGGGATCGTCGCAAAGGAGCCATCGACGAGTACGAGCTGCGCCACTGCCCGTGACGCAGAGGACCCCGAGCCAATCGCGATGCCGATATCGGCATCCTTCAAAGCAAGCACGTCGTTGACTCCATCCCCCGTCATCGCGACGACATGATCTCGCGACTGCAACGCGCCGACCATGGCCCGCTTTTGATACGGCGTGACACGCCCAAAGACGGTGTTGCTCTCCATTACCGCAGCCAGCGCATCAGGATCTTCGGGTAGATCGCGACCGTCGACCACGTGCTGGCTCCCCGGAACGCCCACTTCCCGAGCGATCGCCGCAACGGTTTCCGGATGATCGCCTGAAATGACTTTGGCTGCGACGCCCTGTTCGGCGAAAAAGCGCAGCGTTTCCGCAGCGTCTTGACGGATGGTGTCGCCTAAAACGACCAGGGCCGTCGGTTCCAGATCAGCTGGGAGGTGATCCTTGCCGACCAGGGGACGTGAGGTGAACGAGAGCAGCAGAACGCGGCGGCCCTGTGCGGCGTATGTCTCAGCCTTGGCGAGCAATTCGCCATGGTCGCTACCGACAATGTCCGGCGCTCCAAGCACCCATGTCCCATTGCCTGCGAACTCGGCGGCGCTCCATTTGCGTGCCGATGAGAAAGGTACAGAGTCAATGGTCGTCCAGCCGGGTGAAGGGTATGCGTTGGTGACCGCTCGCAGCGTGGCATTGGGCTCCATTTCTGCCTTGCCAATTGCACCAAGCGCCGCCGCCGGCTCGCGATCGGTCAGTCGTTCGATGCCCTGCACCACGAGAGCTCCTTCGGTGAGGGTCCCGGTTTTGTCGAAGCAGATAGTGTCCACCCTGGCGAGCCCCTCAATGGCAGGGAGTTCTTGGACGAGCACGTTGCGCCGCCCCAGCCTGATGACTCCAACCGCGAAAGCCAGTGAGGTGAGCAGCACCAGCCCTTGTGGGACCATGCCCACGGCACCAGCTACGGCTGAGCGAAGAGCCTCGCTGAAAGGTGCGTCGGCCCTGAGTTGACTCCATACCAGCAGCGCAATGATCGGACCGACGATCCAAGTGATAGCTCGCAGGATCCAGTCGACTCCCTCTCTGAGCTCGCTGCGAACAAGTGTGAACCGCTTCGCCTCCTTGGCGAGTGCCACGGCGTATGCCTTCTCCCCGACTCGAGTGGCTTGAAAGCTGCCGCTGCCCGCGACCACGAAGCTGCCGCTGAGAGCCCGATTGCCTGGCGCTTTCGCCACCGCATCGCTCTCGCCGGTCAATAGCGATTCGTCGATCTCCAACCCTCTGGCTGCGACGATGGTGCCGTCGACCGGGAGCTGGTCGCCAACCTTGAGCATCACAAGATCGTCGAGGACGACCTCCGCTACGTCGACTTCGACCGATTGCGCGTCACGAATCACAGTGACCCGCGGGGCCGTCAGCACGGCCAGGCGATCGAGAGTCGACTTGGCGCGCAACTCCTGAATGATCCCGATGAGCGCATTTGTCACCAGGACGATCCCGAACAGCGCGTCGCGCGGTTCGCGAACTGCCACGAGGATCACGACGAGCAGGACTCCGAGAAGGATGTTGAATTGGGTTACGACGTTGGCCCGGATGATCTCGGCTGTCGTCCGGCTGTGCTCGAGCTCGACCTCGTTGATCTCACCGCGAGCTGCGCGCTCCCTGACCTGGGCGGCGGTCAGTCCTACTTCCGCCGGAGCCTGCCGCACCTCTGTAGCCATGGGCCCGAGACTACCGGCAGGGGAGGACTTGGCGGACAGCTCGCCTTCGGTTTCGATGTCGTGAACAATGAATTACACTCGTGTAAGCAACTGCTGCGAACAAGGGACACGCATGGCACTTCTTATCGAACCGACCGTCGATGTTGCGGCCGGCGTCACCGACGCAGTCGTCGCTGCTTACACAGCCAGACGCGAGAAGGTGCACACGATGCCTGTTTCTGAGCTCGTGGCAGGGATTGTGAACGCCGATCTATCCGCCCTCACGGCCGTTGTCGTCCCCGAGCAGCGTGTCGCCGAGATAGTGGCCGACGACGCTCTCAACCTCGAGCGGCTCGCTGCCGCAGCTTGGGCTCTCGCCGGCCGGGGCTGGGACCTCATCGTTCTTGTGCCGACGTCTCGCATCGGCGATGCGCACACTTCCCTGCGGTCGGCTCCTTGCGTCATCCAGCCTTGGTGGGGCGACGCAGACGGCGTTTGGTTCGGGGCATTCGAGACCCCGTAGCCAACTGGTTCGGGCCGAATCACCATCGTTACCTTCTAGGCTTACCGCATGCCTGTACCCCTCTATACGCAGACGGTCATCGCCTGCGTATGGGACTTCGACCGCACTCTCATTCCAGACAACATGCAGGGCCCGATATTCGACGAGTACGGCGTTGATCCGGCGGAGTTCTGGGGCGAGGTCGACCAACTGGTCGATTACTACAAAGCCCGTGGCGAGCTGCTGGCGCCAGACCTCGGATACCTGTTGCACATCCTCGCGTACGTGGAGGCAGGCGTATTCGATGGGCTCAACAACGCCAAGCTGAAGAAGCTCGGTGCCGAGATCCAGCCGTGTCCTGGCGTGCCCGAGTTTTTCGATGCCACCAAACAACGTGTGGCGTCGATCCCTGAATTCGTGCGCGAGGGCATCACAGTGGAGCACTACGTCGTCTCGACTGGGCTGCGCCCGATGATCGAGGGCAGCCCCATTGCTCCTCATATCGACGGGATTTGGGCGAATACGTTCGTGGAAACCGCCGCCGGACCCGGTTTCCGCGACAGGCTGCCCGTCGCCGATCGTGGTGAGGCCATCAAGTACCTCAGCTACATCATCGACAACACGTCGAAGAGCCGAGCGATCTTCGAGATCAACAAGGGCGTCAATGTGAATCCGCAGACCGATGTCAATGCCAGGATGGACGAATCGCAACGCCGGGTGCCGCTGCGCAACATGATCTACGTCGCCGATGGACCATCAGACGTGCCGGTGTTCTCGATCCTCAATCAGGCAGGCGGCAAAACGCTCGGTGTCTACGTCCAGGAGCCCCGCAACAACCATCGCCAGGTGAAACAGCTCCAGGAACAGGGTCGCATCCAAGGGATGGCAGAAGCCGATTACCGAGAGGGAGAGGGCGCATATCTATGGCTGATGGATTCGATAGAGCAGATCGGATACGAAATCGTGGAAAACCGCCGCCAAGCTTTCGCCGCCATCCCCAACCCGCCGGGACACACGTAGGCGCTTGAGCGAGTATTGGGTATTAGGTAGCGCGACCCGTCTACTCTCGCCGCCTCAGGAGCCCGGAGGTAAACATGAAAATCGGCGTGGTTGGTGGCGGTCAGATGGGGGGCGGCATTGCGGAGCTTTGTGCCAAGGCCGGCATGGATGTCATTGTTCATGAGGTCAACCAGGACGTTGCCGAAGCGTCCAAGGCTCGCATCGACAAGTCGCTTTCGAAGGCAGTCGAGCGCGGCAAGCTCTCCGAGCAGGACAAGGCAGCTGCCCTCGGTCGCTTGACATTCGGCACGGACCTCGGCGCACTGGCCGATCGCGACCTCGTCGTTGAAGCTGTGATCGAGAACGAGGAGCTCAAGAAGGACCTATTCCGTCAGCTCGACGATATCGTGGAGTCGCCGGACGCCATCCTTGCCTCCAACACCTCGTCTATCCCGATCACCCGCATCGCAACGGCCACCAGCCGGCCCGAGAGCGTCGTCGGCCTCCACTTCTTCAATCCGGCGGTCGTCATGCCCCTTGTCGAGGTTGTCCGGGGCGTGCTCACGAGTGACGCCACCGTCGAGGCGGCCCGCAGCTTCGCCGCCGACCAGCTCGGCAAGACGGTCGTCGTCGCCAAGGACCGGGCAGGATTCATCGTCAACATGCTGCTCGTGCCGTACATCATCGATGCGATGCGCATGTATGAGGAGGGCTACGCGTCAAAGGAAGACATCGACGCCGGCATGGTCAACGGCGCCAATTATCCGATGGGGCCGCTCGCCTTGAGTGACTTGATCGGCAACGACACGATGCTCTTTGTCGCCGAAGCGCTGTTCGAGGAGTTCCGGGAGGCGCGTTACGCGCCACCGCCGCTGCTGAAGCGAATGGTCGAAGCGGGTTTGCTCGGCCGCAAGAGCGGTCGCGGTTTCTACGAGTACGGCTAGCGCCTAGACGGCGACCTTGGTGGCGCCGTTGCTTTCGAGCACCCGGCTGAGCTGGTCCTTCTTGACCAGTCCGGCATGGCGCCACCGTGGCGAGATCCGATCTGAGGACTCCTTGGGAGCCTTGCCCTTGCGTTGCGCCTTCTTCGAGACCTTCTTGTTGGCGCGTCCGAGCACAACGAAAGTCGGGGTGGAGCGGACGCCGAAGGTCTGCGCCGCGCCGGGAACCTTCGTCACGTCGACTTTGACGACGTGGACACTCTCGCCGTACTCGACGGCCAGCTCGTTGACGATGCCGTCCATGATTCGGCACGGCCCGCAGTTCTGCTGCATTAGATCCACGAGGATCGGCTTGCCGGACTCGAGCATCGGCTCGAGCTCGTCGAGGCTGGTGAGCTTCTTGGCTCTGGTCTTTTTGTTGAAGATTCCCATAACGATTGTGCAACCCGCTTCGGTCTCTAGTTATGCCGGCTTTAGACGAGGAATAGGGCAACTGTCCCAAATCCGACGCAGTAATAGCCGAATGGGACGAGTCCGACCCGGCCGATGAGGCGGAGCAGCAGGGCGATTGCGGCGTAGCCTGATGCCGCAGCCACACCCATGCCAACCCAGGTCGCGGCCGTGATGCCGCCGCCATCGCTCGCCAGATCTATGAATTCGAGGAGGCCGGCACCCGCAATGGCCGGTATCCCGAGAAGAAACGAGTAGCGGGCCGCTTGCTGCCGGCTGAATCCTCGCGCCATGCCGGCGGCGATCGTTGCTCCGGACCGGGAGATGCCGGGAATGAGTGCCAGCGCTTGACCGAAGCCGAGTGCCACGGCATCGGTGTTGGACGAGTCTTCTACCTCGCGGTGGCCCGCCTTGATCCAGCGGGTGGCGTATAGGCCGATCCCGAGGATGATCAGCGTGATGGCAACCCCGGCCGGGTTCTCGTTGAGCGATTCGAACCCGCTTCGCAGGCTGAATCCAATGACGGCCGCCGGGATCGTGCCGATGACGAGCAGTCTGAGCAGTTGTTTGCCCTCACCGGTCAAGCGGACGACCTGTGCGACTTCAGCCCGAAAGTACACGAGCACCGCAACCAACGTCCCCAGATGGAGCACTGCAGATGTCGCCAGGTCTGGTCCATCGCGGCCGAGAACGGCGGGCACCAGGACGAGGTGCCCACTGCTGGAGATCGGGAGGAACTCGGTCAGGCCTTGCGTAAGGCCCCACAGGATGGCGTCGAGCATTCGGGGAGGTTAGGCCACCATGTCGATATCGGAGCCTCACGGCCGAATCAGGACGGTCACGGAGCCGCTGGCGGCGGCCGCCGCCACTTCACCGGCTTGCTCAGGCGCCACGGCCACGAGCCCTTGCACTGCGCCGCCGAAGGAGTCGGCGACTCCCACATCGATGACGATCCCCTCGACAATCAGGCCCGGAAGTACCAGCAGCGCGTCGCTTCCAACGACGGCGCCTGGTGCCAGATCGACGGAGACGGCCCACCAGTCTGCCGGGAGAAGCGGTCCCACATCGACGAGCGCCTCGACCAGCGGCGTGCCCGCGACTATCGATGCGGTGGCACGGCCGCCCGGATCCCCAGGTGCAGGTAACACCCCCGCGGGGACGTCTCGCCACTCGATCTGTGGCGATTCTCCCTCTGCTGCGTCGTCCGACACAAACGGATATGACTCAACGGCCGGCCCCGACAAATCCATGTATGCGGCCGTCGCCACGATGAGAAAGGCAGCCGCCCACCGCCCATAGGGCGGCCTCGAAAACCAGTACATCGCGCGACGATATTGATGCGAACCACCCAATGGAAGGGGGACGCGAGGAGGTATCTGGTATCTGGCGCGCGTGAGTCTTTCGACAAGCGGCGGGTAGTACTGGATACCAGCTACCAGCTACCAGCTACCAGATACCGCGAGCCGCAGGCTTGCTTTTTGACCCTCCCCGTGTCCCTCCCCTTTCGGGGAGGGAGCCTCACGCAAGCAGGGGGAATGGTGGGGGACTTGCGATCGGCATCACGGGGAGGGGGCCTTCGACAGAGGTTTCTGACGAAGCCCCGAGCCGCCGATGCGGCGACGACCGGTCCAAGAAGTCTTCCCCCCTGAGAAAGCTAGGACCGGTAGCGCTGCTGATACGTCCTCATGGACGTAACGACCTTCGGTCGACGGAGCCGATGGTCGAATCTCGATGTGACTCGGCGCGTGGACGGGGACCCGGCTGCTCGCTGCGTCCCCCTGTTTCACGGTGCCTCACCTTTACATGTGTGCGACCCGGCTACCGCCGGGATCATCGCACGCACTGCCGACTTCAATGTATCAACTGACGCCGCAAATTGCCGCAACACTTCGTCATGGGTGACCGGCGGGGCGTCGCTGACTACACCGGCGTCGTAATCGGTGACGACCGAGATGTTGACGAAACACATCCCGAGCTCACGAGTCAGTTGTACCTCTGGAGACTGCGTCATGTTTACGACGTGCCATCCATGGCTCGAAAAGAATGCGCTCTCTGCTCGCGACGAGAACCGTGGGCCTTCGATGACGACAACAGTGCCACCGTCGTGGGCGGTTGCTCCGACCTGTCGCAGAGAGTCGAGAGCTATGCCACGCAGTTGCTCGCAATATGGGTCGGCGAACGAAAGGTGTTCCAGATCGGGTCCGTCGAAGAATGTGCCGGCGCGGCCCTTGGTTGCATCGAAGATCTGATCGCACACTACGAAGCTGCGTGGCGCGATCTCAGCCTGCAAGCTGCCGACTGCACACGGACCGATGACGCAGGTGACTCCGGCTTCCTTCATCGCCCAGACGTTGGCGCGGAACGGAACCTTGTGGGCGGGGAATTGGTGGTCGATGCCGTGTCGGGGCAGGAAGGCCACCTCGGCGCCGTCAACGGTGCCGACCGTCAAAGGAGCCGCCGGGGGCCCGTACGGCGTCTCGATTTCCACTTCGCGTACATTGTCTAGGAACTCATAGAACCCAGACCCGCCGAACACACCAATCATGCGGATCACCCCGTACTTGCCCTCTGGAGAGCAGACCTTAGCGACCTAGACTCGCATCCTGTGGATGAGAACCTGGAAGCCATTGTCGCCCTCGTGATCGCGTATCTGCTTGGCAGCGTTGACTTTGCGGTCGTCGTGTCGCGTCGCATGGGTATCGACATATACGAACACGGAAGCGGAAACCCCGGCACCTCCAACGTCTTACGCACGCTGGGCAAGAAGGCAGCCGGCCTTGTCCTGTTGGGCGATGCCTTGAAGGGCTTGTCGGCTGCGGCGATCGGTTCTTGGCTTGGTGGCGAGTCGGTCGGCTTTGCCGCTGTCCTCTTGGCAACTGTTGGTCACTCCTTCCCCGTGTGGCACCGTTTCCGAGGAGGCAGAGGCGTGGCCACGGCCATCGGTGGGGCGATCTGGTTGGAACCGTTCTGGGGGCTGATGCTCGCCGTCGGCTGGTTGGCCATCGTTCTCACGACCAAGACCGCTTCGATTGCCTCTCTGGGGGCGATGGCCCTCTATGTGCCCATCTTCGTGTTGGCCGGCCATCGGGGCTGGGCGATCTTGTGGGCCGGGCTCACGGCCGCTCTCGTCATCTGGCGCCACAAGGACAACATTCGGCGGATCCTCACGAGAGCTGAGAATCGAGTAACAACGTGAAGCCGCTGGAAGAGGCGCAGGCTGCCGTTCTCGACGCAACCGGGCTGCTGCCCGTGCAATCCGCGACGCTCCGAGAAGCGCGCGGCCTCGTATTGGCCGAGGATGTCACAGCGCCCCACGACATCCCTCCCTTTGCCAACTCCGCCATGGACGGATACGCAGTGATCGCGGCCGACGTTGCCGGTGCACCCGTCACGCTGCGAGTGTTGGAAGACGTGCCCGCCGGCTCGACGCCTACTCAAGCCGTCGTTCCTGGCGCTGCCATCAAGATCATGACCGGCGCCCCGCTTCCGGGGGGAGCGGACGCCGTGGTCAAGGTGGAGGACACAGATGGCGGCGATGCCGAGGTATTGATCAACGCCGCAGCGGCAGCAGGCA
>JAHEJX010000082.1 GCA_024638645.1 Actinomycetes bacterium | reverse complement strand
CCGCTATCACTGTGTTCATCTGGGATCGCGATCTCGAATTCCGCAAGAACACGGTCTTCTACTGGGTCGTCGTCTGGGGGATCTGGCCGGCGTTCGGGATTGTCCAGGGCATCTACGCGTTTGGGCGGCTGCTCTAGGCGTACTGCAGCTCCGTTGTGATGTCGATAGCGTCTTTGATCGAGCGCGCGACGGGGCAGTAATCCGCGTGAAAGCCGTGGACTCGCTCCACCTTCTCTCTGTCCTCGTCTGCCGCGACGCCCTGCAGCGTGTATGTCACGTGGATTCGTTTGACCACGAGGACCTTGCCGTCCTTCTCGATTTCGCCGACAGTCTGGCTGGTGAGATTTCCGTTGCTTGCGTTGATGCCACGCGCCTCCAGCGCGCCTCCCAGGGTGCCCGTCAGTCAGCCGCCGGCCGCGGCGACCATATAGTCGATAGTCGTGGCATCGGGTGGGAAGTCGTCCGGCTCGACGCCGTAGTGCTCGGCGATCTCGCTATGGACACCGAACGTGATGTGCTCGTCCTTGGCGGGGAGCCATGCGTTTCGCATCGGGCCCCGCACCCGTTCGATATTGACAACGGATCGGTACGCAACGTCTGACATAGGAACCTCCTCGAGGCTCCCAAGCTAGCCCTCACGCTGGCGCGTCGCCGCTCCGAAATACGGCGGGTAGGTGACAATGCCGGTGAGGCCGGGGTCGTAGGCAGTCAGCGTCTTGATCTGGCCGGCCTCTCGTGGTGCCCAGTCCGGGAGGGGCATCTCGATGCCGTAGTCGTATGCGGGCTCGAACCCGAAGCGTCCGTAGTAGCCGGGGTCACCCTCGAGGACGACGAGCGGCAGGCCCTTTCCGTCCGCTGCCGCGCATACAGCTTGCACTAAGGCGCCACCAACACCGCGTCGCTGGTGTTCCGGCGCCACCGCCAACGGCGACAACATTGGGATCAACAGGTTCGTGCCGGCTGAGCAGAGAACGCCCCAGTTGATCATTACGTGACCGATGATCGAGTCGTCCTCGACAGCGATTAGCGAGAGATCGGGGATGTAGTTGGGGGAGGCGCGGATTGCCTCGACGAGGTTGGCCTCAGCGACATGCTCGAACGCAGCTGCGACGACCTCACGGATGGCCGCGAATTGGCTTGGCTGTTCTGGCTGAATCTTCACGTAAGGGCTCAGCCGCCGTGCGGTCTTGTTGGCAGTGCTTGGTACCTTGTCATCATGGCCACTCGCCAGATGGTCCTGCGACTGACTTCCATAATCGTGCTCGCGATCCTGATGCTTGCTGCATTGCCCACCAACATCGGCACAGCCGACGCCTGTTGGTGCCGTTCAGGACGCATCAATGAGGTCGTCGAGGGAGCAGAGCAGGTCTTCACCTTCGAGGTGACGGAGGTGGTGGTTGTGGACGAGTTGAATGCGGTGGCGTATGGCGATGTTGTGGAGGTTTTCAAGGGCGCTGTGGAGGCTCGCGTCAGAGTCGGAATGAGCTTCAAGAAGCTCTGCTTCGACGTTGCCCTGCTCAAAGACGGCGTGGTCCTCGCAGCGATCGGCAGTAAGGGGAAGTACAAGGCCGGTGGCGTCTGTAGCGGGGAAGATGCTGACGCCGCAGTTGCACCCCTGTTCGAGGCAACCACTCAGCCTCTTGAACCGACGCCGCCCCGGTTCATCCGTCCAGAATCCAAACTCGGGGTTCGTGTCGCCGCATTGGACGATCGACTCCGGCCGACGCAGTACGGCCTGGGGTGGGGCACTGTGGTCAAGTTCGCAATGTGTCCCGGAGGTCAGAGGGTCCTTGAGCTCGTCGCCGGCGGCCCTAAGAAGGATTCGGTGACGGTCGAGGTCAGGAATCTGGCGACACTGGAGATCGAGTCAAGCCGCACCCTCGATCGGGATCGACGCGAAGCCCGTCGGTTGCGAGACTTCGAGTGTCACGATGAGTCCGGCGGTTCGTTCAGCTACCTCAACTTCCGTGGTGTCCTCCTGGTCGGGCAAGGCGCTGTGGTCGAGGTCTGGACCGAGGACAAAACGACACGGGTGCCGGCAGACCGCGCCATCGCAGCTGCTGTTGATCTCGAGCTCGGTCTCGTCCACATACTCGTCCCGTCGCTGGAGCCGCGAGTGGAGCAGTGGGATATTGGTCAGGAGCAGCTGATAGCCAGCTACGACCTGCCTCACATGAAGGCAGTTGACCTTGAAGTGGAACCGGCAACCGGAAATGTCACGATTCTCGGCGGTTCGTTCGACGCCAAGGCGAAGCCGCACGCCAAAGGTTTCCTCGCACGAATTGTCGACGGTCGATTCAGAGTCAACAAGATCGCTCAAGCGGTACGACCTGTGGCGATGGAGTTCATCGATGGTCGCCTCTATACCGTTGTTCAGATCAAAGGGGAGGGCAGGCGCTTTCAGACGCGTGAGCTCGACGGCAGTCTCCTCGGCGATTTCGCCATTCCCAAGGCTCGCTCGGTCGAGTTCGCAGTGAGCGGCGAGACCGTCGCCATTCGGACCGGCTTCTCCGAGTACAGGGCCTTTGCCAACCGAGCTTTCAAGGCAACCCAGCGCGTGGAGCAGGCCGGCCCCATAGCTGCATTTCGTGAGGATGGGTCCGAGATCACGATCTCCGTCGCGGACATTCCGGCGCTTCTCACCGCGAAGGGATCGATCGTCGAGGGCGGGCCGCTGCCACCGAGCCGCCGTTCAGTCTCGGAATCGTCTTCTCGCTTCGGATTGGTGCTGATCGCTCTCGTTGGCGCGGCGGCAGCGGTCGGTTTCGCCGTCGTGTGGAAGCGTCGTAGTTCTGAGCCCGACAACGATGGCTGGATGGCTTAGACGCGAGACGAGGGGCCCGCAGGCCCCTCGTCTCGCACAAAGCCTCTCGGCTACATGTCGATGGCTTCTGCCACCTCGACACTGCCTCCGCTTTCGAGAATGGGGCAGCCCTTGGCCGATGCCACGGCCGCATCGATGTCCGATGCGTCGATGATCGTGTAGCCCGTCGCCGGATTGTCGTTCGGACCGCTCACACCATTTGTAGTGACGTTCTTGGTCTGGCCGAACGGGTTGCCCCCGTCCAGGATGCTGGCGCCTAGCTCGCCGTACCAGGTCTCCCACTTAGCCAACTCGGCCGCCATCTCTTCCTCGCTCGCCTGCATTCCTCCACCACCGTGATAGGTGAATACGAACTTCGCCATTTCGGCTCCTCCTCCGTTGGGACCTTCTGTCATCTCTATGACGGGCGCGTTCGAAGGTTTCGACAGGAAAGTTTCAGAAACGTCCACCGTCGATGAGGAACTGCTGGGCGGTGCATGCGGCACCGTCGTCTGCGGCGAGCCACAGCACGATCTGGGCGAACTCGTCCGGGTAGATGCGGCGCTTGATCGCCTGGTCCTCCAAGGTCTGCGCTTCGCCCTCCTCGCTCCACCACTTCGTGAGCTGGCGATCCGTCGGCACCCAGCCGGGGAGGACGGTATTGACCCTGATGTTGTCCGCGCCGAATTCGCGCGCCATCGTCCGAGTGATGCCCTCGACGGCCGACTTCGCAATGGCGTAGCCGGGGAACATGGTTTCCTGCATCATGTAGCTGCTCGAGCCGATGTTGATGATGGAGCCACCGCCGGCTTCGATCATCTGTGGCGCAACTGCCTGGATTGCGAAGAAGTAGTGGCGCAGATTCGTGTTGAGCCTGTCGTCCCAATAGTCAGCCGTCACCTCCTGCCATGTGTGACGATCGTCCGAAGCTGCGTTGTTCACGAGCACCGCGATGCCACCGAGATCCTCGATGGCCGCAGTGAACGCGGCTTGCAAGGCGTCGATGTCCCGAAGATCCACCTCGTAAAAGCGAGGCACGTGCACCACTTCCGCGTGGCGGCACTGGTCGATCACCGCGACGGCCTTGTCTGGCTGGATATCGGCGAATCCGACCCGAGCGCCCTGTTTGGCGAACTCGAGAACCATGGCGGCGCCGATGCCGTCCGCTCCGCCGGTGACGAAGACTGTCCGATCCTGAAGCGACGGATATGTCGCGTAGTTGCGTTCCATGTCTAGACGCTACCGCGCCCAGAGCGCTTGCAGCCTCGAAGCACGGTTCGGGTTGACTGCCCTGGGCGGCATTGCGCCGGCCAGCATCGCCCGAACCTGGTCGACGCTGCTGCGAGCCTGGGCGTCGGCGTTCTCGGGCGTCAAACCTCCGAGGTGAGGTGTCGCCACCACGTTTGTACGTGCCGCGAGCTCCGGGGAGGGGCGCTGGTCTGGGGCGCGGCCCACGTCCATGCCCACTCCCGCGAGGTGGCCGCTGTCGAGAGCCGCGGCCACAGCGTCCTCGTCGACGAGTTCGCCGCGTGACACGTTGACGAGAAAAGCGCCACGTTTCATCAAGGCAAGCTCCCGAGCTGCGATGAGGTCCTGCGTGTCAGGGTTGGCCGGTGCCAACGGCAGCACGAAGTCGGAGTGCGCGAGCAGGTCGTCGAGAGTGTGCGTCTGGGCGTCGCTGTACGGGTCTGTGATCAACACCTCTACGCCGAGCGCCCGAAGCATTGCGGCGAGATACGAACCGATTGCGCCATGACCGATGATGCCCGCACTCATGCCGCGCAACTGGCGGCCCTGGCGTTGCGGGGGCTCCTTCCCGTTCCGGTATTCGACCGTCGATTCAGAGACGCTGCGCGCAACGTCGAGCATCAGCGCCAAGGCAAGTTCCGCTGTGGACGGTACGAAGCTCTTGTCGGCATTGGCCACCAGCACTCCGGCTTCGCTTGCCGCCTCGACATCGACGTCCGAGATGTCGACTGCGCACCTGAGAAATGCGACGAGGCGAGGTGATCGTTCGAACAGATAAGCCGGACCATGTGTCGAACGATGAGAGACGATCACGTCACAACCAGCTGCGGCTTCGACTAGCTCCTCGGTCGACAGATCGCGATTGAGCGGGTTGTACGTAACGGGGACGATGGCCTCCAGCCCGGGCAACGCCCGGCCGTAATAAGCAACTCTGTCCTCTGGGTTGTGGGTGAGGAAGACCTTGAGCACGTCGCGAACCTAGCTGGCGAGGTGCATCGAATCCGCATGGAGCTAGCTCATTTCGGTTGGTCACGGTCGGAGGGAACGATTCGAAGGCCAAATCCCGTTGCTCACACATGAGCGACCACAACCTTCTGCTTGACCTGCCTCCCCCCGCGCCTCCCTCGAGCGTGCTGAATCAGACACCGGCGTTTGCAAGGCCATGGATGGTTGTGACCGTTGCGCTGGCCGTCGGTACCGTGATCGATGTCTTTGCCCTCCACCAACCGCCGGGTGTGGGTCTGGCTCTCGGCTTGATCATTGGTTTGCTGGTAGCTGCCTCGGTCAGCCTGCTGATGGATCGCACAACGCCGCAGGGCACCTTGCCGGTGCTCGCGGTCGGGATTGTCATCGCTGCGATGGTTGCGGTGAGGACGTCGCCGGTGATGTTGTCGCTCAACATCGGCTTCAGTGCAGTCCTGATCGGCGTATTGGTGCAGATGCATCGCGACCCCCGCATCAGCAAGTGGACGTTGACTCGATATTTGCTGCCGCCATTCGCAACGATCGACGACATGGCAGTCGGCGCCGGGAGAATGGTGATCGCCGACCTGGCCGGCAACTTCAAGGAACAACAGTCGGACCGGCTGAGGTCCATCTGGATAGGCCTGCTGATAGGAGCGCCACTTCTGCTCCTTTTCGGAACCTTGTTCGCGTCGGCAGACGCGGTATTCAGTGATCGCCTCGATGCCCTGGTGCATGGCATCCTATTTGGCCACGTCTTCTGGCGGGGCCTCTTCATCCTGCTCATTGCAGCGGCGACCGCCGGGCTGTGGCGCACAATGCGAGACCCGCAGCTGGCCGAGCCCATTCTGGAGCAGCGTCAGCGAATGGAGCTCACAACGGCGATGACGGTGCTGGCGCTGTTGGTGGGCTTGTTTGCATTCTTCGTGGCCACCCAGGTCGTTGGTCACAAGCCTGAATTGGAAGGAATCGTCGACTATTCGGCGAATGCAAGGCAGGGATTCTTCCAATTGGTGATCGTTGCGTTCCTCGTGCTCAACGTACTTCTTTACTTCGACTGGATGACCCAACGCGTTGACGGGCGTCGTTCTGTCGCGTTTGACCGGATTGCCATGGTCCTCGTCGCTTTGACAGCTCTTGTGATGGTGTCTGCCCTCAATCGCATGCGCCTCTATGTCGACGAGTTCGGGCTCACCGAGCTGCGCTTCTATTCGACCGTCTTCATGATTTGGCTGGCTTTCGTCCTCGCTTGGTTTGTCGTAACGGTGCTGCGCAACAGGCACTCGCTCTTTGCAATGGGCCTCTTCGTCAGCGCGCTCGGGTTTGTAATCGGGCTCAACGCTGTGAACCCCGATGCGCTCATCGTCAAGGCCAACTGGCAGAGGCACGTCGAAGGTTCGAACTTCTCGGATCGGTACAACTCCGAGCTGAGCCTCGACTCGCTTCCCACGTTGTTGGCGATCCGAGACGTGAGCGCTGAGGACCGGTGGTGCTTCATCGAGAAGCGCTTGGTGAACGAACGCGAGCGACTTGCTGAGTATCAGGAGAAGCACGGCTGGCTGGCCGACTCATGGGCGGCAGCCCGCGGCCGCCAACTGCTTGCCTCGCTCGATCTTGGGAACGCTCGAACGCTCGCCTGTCGAGATCCGCGAAGGGGCGGATAGTTAGCGATCCATTCCCGGTAGCGTTGCCGCCATGGATTTGAACCACGATCGTGCCATAGAGCTCGTCGGCTCAATGGGGTGGGAGTCGCTCCCTTACGACTGCGTCGGTATGGCGCGCCCTAAACGCGTGTCAGATACCCGCATTATCTGGTCGTGGATCGTCCTCGTGCCTTGGGCGGCGAACGATTCGAAGCCGTGGCTCGACGGAGCCGAAATCATCGATAACCCTTTGATGAAGGACGAAGACCAGAAGCGTCAAGTGTTTGACGTAATGCGCGGCGCACTTGACGCCCGCTACGGCGAAGCTGTCGGTTCCAAGGCCGTCGACGATCTCATCAAGAAGCTTCAAGACGAGGCCTGACCTCTGTTTGAGCCTCACCACGTCCTCAGCCACACTCCGGGTATGCCTGATGACGTGACAATCCGCGACGCCACTCCCGCCGACTTCCGGCGGATCAACGAGATCTACAACTGGACGATCGTCGACAACCACGTATCGTTTGACATCGAGCCTTGGGATCTCAAGACGCGGCGCCAATGGTGGGAGCAGCGACCCGATGACCTCGACGTGTTGGTCGCCGAAGTAGCCGGTTACGTGGTTGGCATCACCTACTCGAGCTACTACCGCCCCAAGAAGGCATACCGATCGACCGCGGAGACGACGATCGTGCTCGATACCGGCTACCTGAATCGGGGTATTGGTTCCCGGCTTCTCGGAGCGTTGTTGGACCGCCTGAACGACCGCGGCTTCCATCGAGCCGTGGCCATTGTGGCGCTGCCCAACGACGCTTCCGTCGTGCTCCACGAGCGGCACGGCTACAGGATTGTCGGCACGATCACGGACGCCGGATTCAAGTTGGGCCGCTACTGGGACACGATGATCCTGGAGCGGCCTGTCCGCTGAGACACGACCACTTTGCGTTGGCTCGCGCCACTTACGGTTGGCTACTCTTATTGGAAGGGCTGAGGAGGAGGAGGAGGAACCATGCGTCGACGGATTGCGCTGGTGGTGGCGGGAATTCTATTTGCGGGGTTGGCCGGGGCGGTCCCGGCGATCGCGGATGACCACGATGACGACGACGGCGGAACAACGCTGATGATCTTGGGCGACTCGGTCGCCGCAGGAACCCAGCAACCGGAGCCGTTCACTCGCGGCTTCGAACGGAAGCTGTTCCGCGAACTCGCGGACGAGTACGACTTCGAAGAAGTTGTGAACCTGGCATGTCCTGGCGATGACACAACGGAGATGATTTCCGCCACCGGCGGGGCATCGCCGTTCGGATCGCTCTGCTACGGGCCGTTTGCCCAATTGCCGCCGGGTGGTACGTCCCAGCTCGATGCAGCTCTCGACTACCTCGAGGCGAACCCCGGGGAAGTCGGCCTGATCACCCTCACCATTGGCGCCAACGACATTCTCGCTTGTGACATCGGCGACCCCGACGTCCAGATTTGCTTGGCCGAACAACTCGGGCTCATCGGAACGAACTTGCCGTACATCGTTGCCCGTTTGATGGTGGCGGCGCCGGGAGTGCCAATCATCGGGACCAATTACTACAACCCCAATCTGGCTTTCTGGCTTGTCGATCCGGCGATTGCCGAAGCGTCGCAGCAGCTGACTCCTCTGTTCAATGGGACGCTCGAGGCGGTATACGGCGCCTTCGGAGTTCCGGTGGCTGATCTGGCCAAAGCCTTCAAGACGTTCAAGGAGAAGGGCAAACCCATTCCGACGAACGTGAAGGCAGTGTGCCGGCTCACCCTCATGTGTGAGAAGTCAGGAGCATCTTGGGTCCTCAGCGATTACGACCCGACGACGCCGGGTCCACAGACGGATATCCATCCGTCGAACAAGGGCTACCGCAAGATCGCCAACACCATTCTGCACGTTGTCGAGGACCTGCTCGACGACTGACCCAATCGTCCGTATCGAAGCGATGAGTGGGCGGCCCCCGCGGCCGCCCACTCGTGATTGCTCCCCAAACGGGACGTTCATCGCATACGGTTGGGGAGAGGTACTCATGCCCCCAACCACTGCCCATTTGGGCATTTACATCGCTCGTCCCGCCCAGGACGTATTCGACTTCGTAATGGACCTCGGTCGCACACCCGAGTGGCGGCCACGCATGTCAGGTGCCGAATGGATCACGGCCGGTCCGCCGGGCGTCGGCAGCAAGTTCAAAGTGTCTGCCAAAGCCCTGTTCTATACGTTCACATTCAAACTCGAAGTCACTGACTGGGACCCGCCCCATTACTTCGCCTATGTCGGCAGACAAGGCCCGGTATCAATCAAGTCCTTTATGGAGTGGCTTCCGGACGGAGATGGATCGCGGTTCTTCATAGGCGGGGAGCCCGAGGCGAACAACTGGATCGTGAAGCTGTTGCGTCCCGCTTTCGAGTACACACTGCTCAAACAGAATGTCGCCGACTTTGAACGTCTCAAGATCCTCATGGAGTCAGGAAGGGACAAACCAGCCCACGCCTAGTTGACGCTGGCGCCGAAGCCGTCGCCCTCTTGAAGGGAGCCGGCGATCCCGTTCACGCCTTGATGCCAGAACTGGGCCCCCGCTGCACTGAGCCCGTTGGTGGTGCCGTAGATGGAGTGAAGCGCGCCTACATCCTTCAGTCCGTCCTGGCTCTCGCCCGGCACGCCGATGGCCAGATCGACAAACCCATCTCCGTCGAAGTCACCCACGGCAACGGCTGCGCCGAGCCGATCACCTGTCTCGCCGTCGCCTTGGATGCCCTCTTTCTCCTGGTACCAGCGCTGGTTGCCGGCAGGTTCCAGTCCGGTGGCCTGGCCGTAGAGAATCGCAACGATTCCGGCTTGCACTCCGGCAGGGGTGTCGCCGGGAACGCCAATGGCGAGATCGGTGCGGCTGTCGCCGTCGAAGTCGCCCCCGATGAGCGATGCCCCGAACTGGTCCCCTGCCTGTCCGGTGGCGATGATGCCGGCCGAGTCCTGGGTGTATCGGTCCGCGTATTGCACTGTCAAGCCGCTCGGCTGGCCGTAGAGAACGTGAACAGCGCCCATCTTGACGCCGTTGCGAGTATCACCGGGGGCGCCGATTGCCAAGTCGCCGTCTCCGTCACCGCCGAAGTCGGCCGCCGCCAGCGCAGCCCCGAAGCGGTCGCCCCTTTTTCCGATGCCGACGATGCCCTCTTTGGCTTGATGGAAGCGAGAATTGCCCGCTCCTCTCAGCCCACTCCTGGTGCCGTAGATGACCGTGACCGATCCCATGCGGACCCCAAGACGTTTGTCATTGGGAGCACCGATCGCCAGATCGTCGCGTCCATCGCCGTCGAAGTCTGCAGAAGCGAGCGCGGCCCCAAACTCGTCATTGGGCTGCGCAACGCCCACGATCGACCCGATGTCTTGATGCCAGATCTGATCGCCGACAGAAGTCAGGCCATTGGCGGAGCCGTAGATCACGTTCACAGTGCCGATGTTGTCTCCGCCGACAAGGGCATTAGGAGCACCGATCGCTAGGTCGTAGAAGCCGTCCCCGTCGAAGTCGCCCGCTCCAAGGGCGGCCCCGAAGAGGTCGCCGGGTCGGCCGACTCCTGCGATTCCCGGGGAGTCCTTTGCCCACTCATCTCCGCGGAACTTCAACCCGGTCGGGTGGCCGTACATGACGGTGACCGATCCCTCGCCGCCTGCTCCGGGAGCCCCTATGGCGAGATCGCTGAAGAGATCGCCGTTGAAGTCGCCGCATATCACCGCGCTGCCGAACTCGGCCCGCGGGTCGAGGCTTCCCTCCACAAACGACAACCCCCGGTGCAGCTGCTGGCTCCCATTTGCCGTCAAGCCGTTGTTGCCTCCATAGAGGATCTCGACTGCGCCGGCGTCGCTGTTGCCGTCGAGATTCTGGCCGGGCAGGCCGATGGCGATGTCGCTGTATGCGTCGCCGTCGAAGTCGCATTCCGGACCCCGACGCGTGTGCCGGGCTAGATAGACGATGCCTTCGTCGCTGAACAAGCGCTCGGAGGCTCCGGACCGATAGGCCGTCCATACCTGCGTCGCAGTGCGGCCGAGGTGGCCCACGCCGTTGTGTCGCAGAAACGAGATGCTGTCTCCGTCGAGATCCCATGTAGGCGACTCGATGGTCTGCGTGGTTGTGTACCAGGAGTCCGGGCCATTGCCGTTCGTGTCGGTGACGATGACCCGGTGCTCGCTACCAGTGTCGCGGACGAAGGCAATCTTGTTGCCGTTTGGGGACCAGGCGGGCTGAGTGCGCTTCGGGCCTGCGATGTTCCTCTTGGGTGAGCCGTCGATTGCGGTGATATAGATGCCGTCTTTGGTGTCGTATGCAATCTCGTCACCGTCGGGGGACCAGGCGGGATTGGCGGCGCCCAACGTGCCGGGCACGGTCGTCTTGTTGGAGCCGTCGGCGTCCATGATCCGCAGGTTGCAGCAGGTGTCGACATTGAGGTTCGACTCCTTGTCCCGTATGAATGCGATCTGAGTGCCGTCGGGGCTCCATGCAGGGCTGAAGTCGCCGTATTTGGGGTTGGACAGCATGTCGAATCCGGATCCATCGAGGTTGGCAACCGCAATCCCGTACCTGCCAAGTGTCGGGTCGCCAATCGGTGCCGAGAAGGCGATCCGCGACCCGTTCGGCGAGATGGCAGGCCGGTAAAGGGTCAGCTTGGTCGTGATCTTGCGTTGGCCGCCACCCCGACCGTTGCTGATCGTGACGCGGAAATTGTCTCCGTCGTCGGTCGAGATGAACACGAAAGTGTCGTCGTCAGGGCTGTCGGCGGCGGCAGCCGCCGGCGGTAAGGCCAGAAGTGCGAGGGTGGCGGCGGCGAGGACGAGTTTTCTCATGCGATTCCAGGTGGCAGCGACGAGGTGAGCCTGATCGATCGGATGAGACGCTCCGCCTGAGCGGCCAATACCTCGCGACGTAGGTAGCTGCCGAGCACGATGTAGAGGCAGAAGGCTCGCCCGTCCTCATTGAAGAATGCTTGGTATGCGGCCTGTCCGGGAATCCAACGCTGCATACCGTTGGTGCGGAAGTCGTCGGGGTCGAGGTTGCGCGGCATGCCATTAGGGGCGTACAAGGCAGTGGCGGCGAGGGCGGGCTCGAACTCCAGAAGCGCTATGAATATGTTGTCGTTCGTCATCAGCTCGACGGCGCCACTCCCGTAGTCACCACGATCCTCGGGAAGCGGAAAGTTGGCCGCGTGGAGTACCGGCAGGTCTGCGCCTCCGCCCGTCAGCGCCTCCTCGGTCTCGAGCTGGTAGATGCGCGCCTCCCATGTCTCGGGGAGAGTGACCTCCATGCCCATGCCATCGAGCTTCACGCGATCACCGCCATGAGAGCAAGCGGCACCACAGCGGTGGCAACTCCGACCTTGGCCCAGCGACCAGCCCTGTCGTGACGGCGGTGCAGCAGGGCGAGCCGGCCCGGGTCAGTCACATGGAGCGTCGTGAGGATCGGCAAGGCTCGCGCCAGTCCGAACGTTGCGCCGATGAGCATGCCCCATTGCCATGAGAACGTCAGGGCAGCGAGTAGAAACGCTGCCGGCACGGCGAGCGTCGTGACGATGGTTACGAGGCCGAGCCCGAGCTGGAATCCGAAGCCGACACCGACAACCCACCCGCGATACTCCTCGAGCCAGTCTTCGTTGACTTGTCGTTTGCCGATGGCCGCGACGCGGAGCCAACCGAGCTCGTTGAGGGCGACCACGCCGAGGATCACGGCGACGATCGTTGCGACCGAGCCGGGGCGCCAGCCGGACGGAACCAGCCAGCCGATTGTGCCGGCGGCCAGGCCGGTCACTGCGCCGCCTGCGACTGATCCGAAGAAGTAGGCGGCGACGGTGGTCGCCCATTTGCGATTTCGTCCCTGCTCGCCGAGCGGGGTGATGCTTGTCAGCATCGATACGCCTCACGGAGACCAGGTGGATCGGACGCCGGCCAGGATGGCCAGGAGCAGGGCGGTGAGAGCTACGACGTTCACTTGTCAGCCTGCAGCTCGTGTTCACCGTAGAGCTGAGTGTCCCCGGGGAGGATCCCGGCGTCTGCGAGCTCCTGGTCCACTCTTTCGGCCCGATCCTGATCGGAGTGGCCGCGGCCGTGCAGCGGAATGTCGCCATCGGCGATTCCCATGAGATCGAGCAGCTTGTCCCAGTCTCCTGCTGAGCCTTCCCCGGTGACGAGGCCCGAGGCTCCGTCGACCATCACGAAGTACGGGGATCCGGGCACCTGGTAGTCGAGCCACGCTTGTGACGACATCGCCAACGGGATGCCTTCCGGGGCGAGCCGATCCACCGCCGCCGGCATCTCGTCCTCAGCGCCCTTCGTCACGATGATGAGCCGAATTGATCCAAGCGATTCGAGGCTGGCGGAATCGCTGAAGCGAGGCCAGAACAGTTCGCATGTCGTGCAGCTGGTCGACATGAACGCGAGCAACGTCGCAGTGCCGGGTGTCGTCACCCTGATCGCGGTCGCGCCGCCTTCTGGCGTGGCGCCGGCGATGTCGAACGCAGCGTTTCCGGTCATACGAGGCGCGGCGACGCCTGGAGCTGTTTGGAATGGAGCCTGTGAATCCTCGCCGGCGCCGAGTTCGTGGAGCTTGCGCAGGATCTCGGCGTGGCTGCGCAACATCCCGACGACGAGGATCGCCAGCAGAGCGACCACAATCGTGAGAGCGACGACAAGAGCGGTCATGTGCACGGCCCCGCAACGCATGGCGCGGTCTGTTCGGCGGTGTAGTTGTCAGTGCGTACCGTCGCCGAGCAGTCGTCCCACAGCACGTAGGGCGGAGTGCAGGTGACCACCCGGCACGCGACTGGGCCGCCGCGGGCGATCTGGGTGTTGCATTGCCCGTAGCGGAAGTAGTTGCAGCAGATCCGGCGGTCGTCGCAACTCTCCGCATCGTTGTTGCAGCGGCACTTGCAGGCGACACACGCGGGGTCACAGAAGTTGGTGCTGCCACCTTGGGAGCACAGACACGTTGGGTGGCAATCAATGTAGTAGCGAGAGGTCGGCTGGCCTGCGGAGTTGCAGCACAGCGAGGAGCCGTTGGCCTTCCACCAGCCGCCAACGAACATCCCGGGTGGGCACGCGTTGATGCCGCGGTTCACAGTGCAGCAGAGGACTGTGTAGCCCTGGTTGCATGCCGCTGCCGGTCCGCACACGGCGGCATATGCAGTTCCGGGGCGCAGGATGAAGTTCGCCGGCGCGGTGGCCAGGGCGGTGGCGACCAAGGCGAACTTGCGTAGGAAGCTGCGGCGGGTGGTGCTCGGGCTCAGCGCAAGCGCGAGCCTATCCGTGAAGCGATGGCTCTTTTCCATTACGGCCTCGGTCACGCCTTCGCCTCCTCGAAGACCGCGGGCAGGACCGCCAACACCATCAGCGACAGCCACGCTCCGAGCAGCACCAGCAGCAGCAGCGGAACGCCGGCCCAGGGCGTGGCTCCCATGACGGAAATCACATCACCGACAGGATTGAAGATGAGGGCCGCTGCGAAGCCGGCTGCGGCAATGTCGATGAAGAAGTGGAGAGGTGACGGTGGCGTGTCCTCCGACCCGAAACAGCCACACGATTTCACGCTGGATGACCGCATGGCCACCACGATGAAGATCGCAAAGCCGCTGTAGAGCAGTGCAACGGCGATAGCGGGAATACGCCCTCCAATCGCTATGGCCGACAGCCCAACGACGATCTCGGCAACGCCGACCGCCTGTCCGAGCCAACGGCGCGGAGGGAGACCGATTCCCTCCAGAGCCCGTGCAGTACTCACAGGGTTGGTCAGTTTCGGCAGGCCGCTCACAACTAGCAAGGTGGCAAACATGAAGTACGGACCGGCCAGCGCAACCATGGCGGCGAGAGTAATTCCCGGTTCCCCTTCAAGCGAAGTCATTGGTCCGCGACGTGCCACAATCGATGCAATGAAACGCCCCAACGTGCTCTTCCTATGCGTGCATAACGCCGGCCGATCGCAGATGGCCGCCGGTTGGATGCGTCATTTGGGCGGCGAAAACGTCGGAGTCTTTTCGGCGGGCAGCGAGCCGGCCGACCACATCAATCCGACTGCGGTCGAGGCGATGGCCGAGGTCGGCATCGACATTGTCGGCAACATGCCCCAGCGCTGGACTGAGGCGATGCTCGAGCGAGTCGACGTTGTCATCACGATGGGCTGCGGGGATGAGTGCCCGTACGTACCGGGCACCCGCTACCTCGACTGGGAGCTGACCGACCCGCACGGTCAAGGCATCGAAACCGTTCGCCCGATCCGCGACGAAATCGAAAAAAGAGTCCGCGCCCTCCTTGCCGAGCTCGTCCCCAAGTCCTAGTCCGGATACCGGATACGGGCGGGGCACCTCGCTCCCCGAACCGGTTAGCTTGAAGGCAAGACCGAACGGGAGTAGTCAAACGTCATGTCCTTCGACCTTGATGCCGCCAGAGCCTTTGCCCTCAAAGTGTGGCAGTACAAACAGGGAGAGGTGGTCGCCGCCATGGTCTACCTTGGCGACCGCCTCGGCCTGTATCGCTCGCTCTACACACAAGGCCCCGCCACTTCTGAGCTTCTGGCAGACGCGACCGGCTACAACGAGCGGTGGCTCAGGGAGTGGCTGCTCTCGCAAGCCGCCGCAGGACTGATCGACCGTGCCGACGGCGGGGTGTATTCGATGTCCGACGAGCAGGCGGCGGTCCTTGTCGACGAAGACAGCCTTTTGTTTGCAACGGCAGCATTCGGCGGAGGATTCGCCCGGGAGGACTACGACCGGATGGCCCATTCCATGGAGACCGGTATCGGATTCACGTACGGAGAGATCGGGGTCGATGCCGCCCGTCAGATCGATCGCACGAACGCTCCGTGGCTCCGCAACTTCTTGCCGTCCGTCGTGATGCCCCTCATGGACGACGTCGATGCAAAGCTCGCCGAGGGTGGCCGTGTTCTCGACATCGGTTGCGGCGGAGGCGTTGCGCTCCAGGGGTTGTCCGAGCGCTACCCGAATAGCCACTTCGTCGGGCTCGATTCATCCGGCCCTGCTATCGAGGTCGCGAGGGAGAGATTCGGCGAGCGCACCAACGTTGAGTTCCAACTCGCAGGGGGCGAGACCCTCGACGACGCCGACGGGTATGACTTCGTAATGACGCTCGACTGCCTGCACGACATGGCTCGCCCCGATCTCACTGCCAAGGCGGTATATCGGTCGCTCGCCGAAGGCGGCACCTGGCTCGTCAAGGAAATCAAATGCGGCCCGACGTACGAGTCGAATCAGCGGAACCCCCTGCAGGCGCTCATGTACGGGTACTCGGTATCGAGTTGTCTGCCGTCTGCGACGGTCACTGAAGATGGGCTCGGGCTTGGCACCCTCGGTCTCGATCCGGAAAGCCTCGAAGAGATGCTGCGCGGAGCAGGGTTTTCGCAAGTCGAGATGTTGGATACTCCGGATCCGGTTCACTTCTATTACCGAGTCCGCAAGTGAGCTATGAGTTCAATGAGTCCGCCAACGCTGTGATGTCAGCAACGACGATCTCCGCTGGGGAGTGAGGGACCGTCCACACCACTCCGGGCCGTGCGATGAAGGCTCCCGGCATCCCAACCGCTCTGGCTCCGATGATGTCCCAGTCGTGAGCCGCGACCATCAACGCTGCCCCCGGATCGATTGCGGCTCTTTCGAGTGCGACGAGGTACGGCGCCGGATCGGGCTTGAAGCGGCCGGCCTCATGAACGCTGACCACCATCTCGAAGTACTCGATAACTCCTGCGTTGGTGAGCTGGGCCGGGATGCCTGTCGGCGACCCGTTCGAGAGTGCGATCAGCCGGAAGTCGTCGGCGAGTCCG
>JAHEJX010000170.1 GCA_024638645.1 Actinomycetes bacterium | reverse complement strand
CCGACGTCTCTCATTGCCACTCGACGGGAGCTATCTGGTGAGCGTCCGAGATCCCTTTGAGTCGAACGATCTTCGGTTCACCCATCCGCACACCCTCCATCTGGCCGACCAGATCTCGGGTCGTGGACGAGACCATGATGCTGCCTCCGGTTGCAGCAGCTGCAACCCGTGCGGCCTTGTTCACCGTGAGGCCGAAGAGGTCATTGGCAGTGCGGATGACCTCTCCGGTATGAATGCCAATACGAATGGCAAAGGGTTCTGCACCGCAGGAACGTTGGAGCTCTACCGCAGCTCGTATCGCCGCACGGGCGGAATCAAAGACCAGCATTGATCCGTCACCAAGAAACTTGACAACGGTCCCTCCGTGCGCACCCGCGATGCGTCCAATGGTGCGTTCATGCGAATCGATCAAGTCTGCCCACGCACCATCTCCGACCGCCTGAGCGAGAACCGTCGAATCAACAATGTCAGTGAATACCAACGTCGCAGTGCCCTCAGAACCCGAGGCTTCGGCCAGATCAGTGCCGGCATCGAGAACCGATACAACCAGGCGATTCAACGTGGTTGTGAGTTCGACGCCGAGTACTTGCTGATTGGGGACGGGTATCGAGTTGTGCCACTGAACTACCCGCCAAAGCCCTCCATCTAGCCGGAACACGGCCGTGTGGCGTATGGGCGTTTCGCCCTCGGGACTGACGATCGTCGAATGAAGAGTCGCCCAGCCAAACGGTCCATCCTCGAAAGCCTCCACCCGGTGATTCTCAATCCGCCACTCAGGCATTTCGTCCATCTGGGCACTGAAGACCTTCAGGAATTCGTCAGCACCGCTCCACTGCTCGTCAGCGTCGAATCCGATGACACGGAGATCGGCGCTGGACGAGAACAGATTCGACATCGCCTCCGCGTCACCTCGGCCCCACGTTGCCAACACTCTTCGCGCTATCGCCTCGATCTCTGGAGAACGCGTGAAGGACATCTGGCAACGATAGCTCCACACCCATTTCGCACGAGAAGCGCAGTCGCCCACTCATGTCCGGCAGGCGTCGCTCCTCTTCGCCTCGCACGGCAGCTCGAGCCTCGGGTCGGCATCGTCACAATTGTGATCGGAGCAGCGCAACCTCGGGGAACTGGTGGGGCGAGCCGTAGCCGTTCTCGAAGAGCCAGCGGATCACAACGAGGCATCGCCACGACCACCATGCGCGGACCAAGTCGCGGTCGATGTCGACGCCATAGCCGGCGATGACATCTTCGAGGTGTTCTTCGTGTGCGAGCGTCAACGTGGCGAGGTCGTACAGCGCATCCCCCTGTCCGGCCTCGGACCAGTCGAGGATCCCAGTGACCTTGTCACCGTCGACGAAGACGTGTTCGACATGCAGGTCGCCGTGGATGAACACCGGCGTCCATGGTCGTAACACCGTCTCCGCACGGTGGCGATGGTGCGTCACGACGTCGAGCGGAAGGATCTTGCTGGCGACGAGCCAGTCGCACTCGTCAGCCAGACGAGTTGCGAGCTGGTCGACGCTTGTTCCGGGCCAGGGCGGGAGCGGTGCGTCGTGAAGTGTTCGGATCGCAGCGCCGGCAGCGGCCCACGCTGCGGGCGACGCGGTCGACGGTTCCCCGAGGCGGCCAAGAGCGCGACCAGGAAGGGCGCCAAGCGCCAGCACCGGCGGCTTCCGCCACAGGATTTCCGGTGTCCTTACCGGAGCCATGGAGATCGCCTCGACCTCGACGTCCGTGCGGGTCTGATCCGCATCGATCTTCAGGAACGTGTCGCCGACGCGTAGCGTCATGCGATCGTTATTGGCGAGAACAACCTCCACATGGTCCACATCGACCATCTTCGCAGCCACCGCCGCGGTCATGACCGTCTTGGAAAGCGCTCCGGTGTGCCGGCTACGGGGCGCCGTGCAACCCTCTCCGTCTCGGCTCCTTCGTCGCCAACCCGGTGACGAAGTCGCCGGGCGATCCGAATGTCGCGTCAGGCCGACGCCAGCTTGCGGAAACCGCGTTCCATCGCGGCGACCAGGGCATCGATCTCCGCTTCACCCATGGGGGTGGAGATGGTGGCCGACAGGGTGTTGATCATGATGAACCCCTCGTCCCAGAGGTGTTCGAGCAGCATCTCCAACTGACGCTTCTGCAAGGGAGTGGGATATGCCTCCCGGTAGTTGTGGGGCGGCTGCTCCTTGAGATGCACCCGGAACATGGAACCGCCACCGGTGACACAGGCAGTCACCCCGGTCGCGGCGATGGCGGCGGTGATGCCGTCCATGGCCCGCCGAGCCAACCCGTTGACGCGGTCCACCGCGACTCGATCGAACAACTCCATGGTGGTGAGGCCTGCGGTCATCGTCACGGGATTGGCGGAGAACGTGCCGGAGTGAGGGAACAGCACAACATCGGCGAGCGGGTTCATCACCTCCATGACCTCGTCCCGCCCGGCGATGGCCCCTACCGGGAAGCCGCCGCCAATCAACTTGCCCATTGCCACCAGATCGGGCGTGAGGTCGTACCAGGTGTGGGCGCCGCCATACGTAGAGCGGAAGGTGATCACTTCGTCGATGATCAGCAGTGATCCGTCGGCCCGCGTCCAGTCTCGCATAGCCTTCACGAACTCGGCACCGGCCGGCCTGAGGCCGACCCGGTGGGGCATCAGGTCGAACAACACTGCGGCGAGCTCACCCCGGTGCTCGTCCAGGATGGCTACCGCATACTCAGGGTCATCGAACGGGATGACCACCACGTCGTCCAGCACCGCCTTAGGTGTACCCGACGCCACCGGGACACTGGCGGGGTGATCGGCGCTCCCCCAGTTCTTGGGGCTGGCGGTCTGGCTCACCTCGGTGTAGTCGTACTGGCCGTGATAGGCACCTTCCACCTTGGCGATCTTGGATCGGCCGGTGAACGCCCGCGCCGCCTTGACGGCCGTCATGGTGGCTTCGGTCCCCGAGTTGACGAACCGCAGTTTGTCGAACTGGTCGTTGCGGCTGAGTAGGTGCTCGGCGAAAGCCACCTCGACTTCGGTTGCGAGTGTGTAGGCAGTGCCCCTCCCCAGCTGCTCGGTGACGGCCGCCACCACCGCGGGGTGGCTGTGGCCGTGGATGAGCGAAGCCATGTTGTTGGCGAAGTCGATCCGCTCCACCCCCTCGATGTCGGTCACCCGGCAGCCCGCAGCGTGGGCGGCGTAGTAGGGATGGGGCGATCGCAGCACCGTGTTGCGGCTCACTCCGCCTGGCAGCACCCGCTTGGCCCGCTCGTAGAGAGCGGCGCTCTTCGACATGGTCTCGACGGTCATGGATTACTCCTGATCGGGATGAGGGCGGCGCCGGTGCGCTCCGCCACGTAGTCGTAGTCCACCCCGGGGGCGAGCTCGATCAACTGGAAGCCGTCCGGGGTGATGTCGATGACGGCCAGGTCGGTGTAGATGCGATCCACTGCCGCCGGGCCGGTGAGGGGATATGTACATTCCTCCACGAGCTTCGGCTGTCCGTCGCGGGTGGTGTGCTGGGTGATCACAAAGATGGTGTCGACGCCGGCCACGAGGTCCATGGCTCCGCCAACGGCCGGAATGGCGTCTGGCTCGCCCGTCGACCAGTTGGCGAGGTCGCCCCGCTGCGACACTTGCAGGGCCCCGAGCACGCACAGGTCGAGGTGGCCGCCGCGGATCATCGCGAAGCTGTCGGCGTGGTGGAAGTAGGCGGCACCGGGTACGGCGGTCACCTGCCGCTTGCCGGCGTTGATGAGCTCGGGATCGCCCTCCCCCGGTTCTGGCGATGGGCCCATGCCGAGCAGACCGTTCTCGGTGTGATAGATGACTTCCCGGCCCTCCGGCACGAAGCGGGCGATGAGCTCGGGAATGCCGATGCCGAGGTTGACGTAGGCCCCGTTGGGGATGTCGAGGGCGGCCCGCTGGGCCATCTGTTCCCGGGTGAGGCCGACGACGGTGGTGTCACTCATGGATAGCTCACTCCCTGGGCGACGAGCTCGGCCTCGTCGGCGGGCTCGGCCACGGTGACGATGCGATGGACAAAGATGCCCGGCGTCACGATCGTTTCAGGATCGAGCGCCCCCGGCTCCATCACCTCTTTGGTC
>JAHEJX010000169.1 GCA_024638645.1 Actinomycetes bacterium | reverse complement strand
CGTGACCGGCATCACGTTCGGGGTCTTCCTGGCGGAGGCATTCATTCACGACAACATGGGGCAGGCGAACTCAGACGGGCAGTTTCGGCTGCGACTGCCGCCACCGAGCGAGCTCGCCAAGATCGCCGCGGTCATCGGAGCGTTCTCGCTGGCCAGCGGACTTCTCACCGGCACGTTCGATCGTCGGACCGGACGTAAGGCCTGACGTCTCCCAGCCGCGGCGGAGAAAATGTGCGGCCCCCCGAGCCGCAGAGTCGAACTAGGGGTTCTTCGTGATGAGCGGGCGACATGCCACGAGATGTAGGTAACGAGTTGCACTAAACCGGTGGCTTCGATGAGCGCCTTACGTCAATCCCCGACCCTGTCGCTCCCGCAGGATAACAAGCTTCATGGACAGGACCGGCAGCGACTACGAGCCGCTCGATATCGAGGATTTTGGCAACGCGGCGATCAACCGGATTACCGCGAAGCATCCGGTTACTGCCTTCGGCTATGCCTGCGGTCAGACTCGCAACCTAATGCCGCTTCCGATTTGGCTGGCCCATCGACTCGTCGGTCTGCTCGATTCGAAGAAGGTCCACAAGAAGCTCCCCCACCCTCCTTCCCGACGGAAGGTGCCAAATCAGCATCGAATACGGCACTGGCAAACCGAAGCGAATCCACGGCATCATTCTGGTCGCGAACCAAATGACGGGGGACAAGCCCGGCCTTGAACAGCTCCAGCAGGACCTCACCGAGCACGTCATTGTTCCCGTCTGCGAGGAGGCCAAGTCTGAGCCGGACGCCGACACCCGTGTCTTCGTCAGCCCCGAGGGCGCGTTGATCGGTGGCGGCCCCGCTTATCCTGGGGCCTTACCGAGAGAAGAACGGCGGCCGACACCTACGGCGAGCACATGCGCCACAGCGGGGCCGCATTGAGCGGCAAGGATCCGATGCGCATCGATCGCGTCGCCGCCTACGCTGGACGCTACGCAGCGAAGAACCTCGTCGCGGCCAAGCCCGCCGAGGAGTGCTGAGGTGTCGTTGAGCTACTCCGTGGGAGTAGCCGAGCCCGTCAGCGTACGGGTGCGAATCTTTGGTACCGGGGAGATAGACGGCAAGGAGATCACTAAGCGCATCCGCGAAGTGTTTGACTTCCGGGTCGCAGCGATTGTCCGCGACCTCGAGCTGTGCGAGCTGCCGGCTGGAAGCAAGGACGGCTTCTATCAACAGCTTGTGGTCTACGGCCAGATGGATCGTACCGACCTAACGGCGCCTCGGGAGAAAACCGACACGGCGAGTTAGCTTAGTAAAGGGCGACAGGGCCTTGGGCCGTCGCGCCGGAGGCTCGAGCCACTTTGCCGGAGCTCGACCGTGCGCCGGACAAAGCGGCCCGACCTTCGAGGAGTGAATCCGGCGATAGGAGTCGCGGACTGAGTTCCGCGAGACCCGGTACGTACCGGGCGGGACTCCCGCCGGCGAATCGAGTCGTCTCGATCAAGTGGCAAGCGAGGGCACTTTTAGCATGGAACCGATTCAGCTAACCACGTTGTTCATATTTCTGGTGACCATCGTCCTGGTCATCGTTCGCTGGGTGGATAGCGTTGTGGCGGCGATGGTGGGCGTCGTGGTGATGGTCATGTTGGGCAGCATGACCGAGGAGGAGGCTTTCACGTTCGTGGATTGGAATGTGATCGCGATCCTGGTGAGCATCTGGCTCATTGCAGGTTACTTCGGCAAGACCGGCATTCCCGAGTACCTCGGGGAGCTGACGTTAAACATCTCTAAAGGCAACGTGCCCCTGTTCGTGACGCTAATCGGCGGGCTTTCGGGATTCATCTCGATGTTTATCGACAACGTCGTTGTGGTCTTGATGCTCGCCCCGGTGGTGTTTCACATTCGCAAGCTATACCGATTCGAGGCAACCGGCGCGATCCTATTCATCGGGCTGTGCTCGAACTTCATGGGCACCGCCCTCCTCCTCGGTGACTTGCCGCCCCAGATGCTGCACAGCGTTTCGGGCATCGAGTTCCTCGGCTTCATCTGGCACTCCGGGCGTCCCTCGTCGTTCATCATTCTCACCCTCACCTACCTCGTCGTGGTAGCCTACTTTTTCTTCAAGTTCCGGGCCTCGCCGATGGCGGCAGTATCCATGGACCCCGCCCGCCTCACCACCGAGGCCGAGCCGGTGTCACATATCAAGAACCCGCGATTCGCAACCGTGGTGTGTGTCGGATTCCTGCTCACGATCGTCGCGATGGCGCTGAGGGAACACTTGGGAGTGAAGCTCGGCTACATCGCCTTCGCCGGCGCGCTGACCCTGGTGCTCACCTTCGAGATATTCGGCAAGGCGTGGCGGCTCGATCCGCCGGATCTCGAGGGCATGCTGGCGGAGCTCGACTGGAAAGCGATCGGATTCTACGTGGCGCTGTTCGCTCTCGTCGGCGGGCTGGAGAACACCCACATTCTCGAAATCGTGGCCGACTGGCTCGTACCGTTCATCGAGCAGAGCCTTCTTCTCGGGGTCAGCGTGCTCTACTGGGTAAGCGCTCCGATCGTTGGCGTGGTCGAGCACGACGCCTATATCCTCACCCTGCTCTACGTGATCAGGGACCTCGGGGAGACCAGCAATCTCGATCCGTGGCCGCTTTACTGGGCGCTCGTGTGGTCGGGAACCCTCGGCAGCAATCTGACGATCGCGGGTGCGCCAGCGCTCTACGTCGCACTCTCGTTGGGAGAGAAGGAGGACGCGTCGAAATGGTCTCTCCGCCGATTCCTGAGCTTCTCCGTACCTTACGTGCTGATCTCGCTCGTTGTCTGCTATGTTCTGATGGTCCTCATCTGGGTGTTGCCGTTCATGTGACGTGGACGCAGTCCCGATTTGCTCCTGAACGGGGTGCAAGCAATACGCAGGTCAGGAAATCCGATCGCCGGCGACGGGGCTTTGTTTCAATGAGGAGACTCAAGCAATGCGAACCTACGACCGAATCTTAGCCCCGGTAGATTTCTCTCCCCTGAGCAAGATCGCCGCGGAGGAGGCAGTCGTTGTCTCCGAGCGCCATCAATGCGAGCTTATCTTCTTGCACGTCATCGAGCACTTTCCGGAGCACCTGACACACTTTCGCCTCGAGGACATGGACCCCGAGCACTTCATCATCGAGCAAGCGAAGAAAGATCTCATTGCGCTTTGCGAGCAGCTCGGAAGGCCGGATGCAACGCGGGAGGTACGCCTGACCTCCCACTCGGCAAAAGCCGAGATCGTGAAGTTTGCATCCGACCGGAAGGTCGGGCTCATCATCATCGGAGCCCGGGGCCGCCACGGCCTGATCGACATTCTGAGCGGCTCGACCGCCACCGGCGTGGTGCGATCTGCGCCTTGTGACGTCCTCGTCATTCACGAGCAGAGCAGCTCGACCTAGCGCGCGGTCCAGGTCGAGATTGTCCCGACCGCCATCGAATCCGAGGAGATATGTCGCGGGCTGTCGGCTGCTCACGATTGAGCTATAAAGCCCAGAACGACCGAGCCGATTAATCGGGTCCGCGCGCGATGACCATGCTGGCGGTACCGGAACTGGCGGGGGCACCTCGACGGCATTCGGACGAGGCGGATCTTGGAGGCTTACTTCTTAGCGGGTGCCCTGCTAGGACTCGGCGAGCGCTTTGGCAACTTGTTTACCCACCTGTAGACCACTCTCGTGGGCGCCGGCAACCGTCGCCCATTTGTCGATGCTGCAAGCTTCTCCCGCAAACCATATCCGGTCCCCGACCGATTCTCGAAGCACGGAGCGCAAAGGGAAGGCTCCCGGTCGAGCCGACGCATAGGAACCTCGAGTGAGGCGGTTGTGTCCCCATCGTGTGAAGTGGGCTTTGACGAAGTGCTTTTCGACATCGGCACCGAAGAGTTTGCGCAGCTCCGACCTCGCGAAATCAATGGCGGCTGCCTGACCGGCCACTTCGAGCTCCATCGCGAAATCTCCGCCCACATCGGCGAGCGAGAGGCGCGTACCTGAGACGTTGGTCAGTAACCCCATCAACGCCGGCGAGTGGGCGCCATGAGAGTCCGCGTTATAGAGAAGGTACTCATCTGCCTCCGTTCCAGCGATACTTCGATCAAGAAG